>NZ_CP023696.1:2003500-2306250 GCF_008704425.1 Streptomyces fradiae ATCC 10745 = DSM 40063 | reverse complement strand
CGGTACTCGGTGGCGCCGTCGTCGCTCAGGACCCGGTAGCGGCCCTCGCCGAGGGGCTGCGGGTCGAGCAGCCGCTCGTGGGAGAACTCGGCGAGCGCCTTGCGGATCAGGAGGCGGTTGGCGTGGGCCCAGCGCTCGGGGGTGAGGTGGGCGACGGCGCCGTCGGCGCGGTGCGCGGCCGGGGCGTCGGGACCGGCGGCGGCGCCGGTGGGCCGCGCGGCGTCGGCCGGGGCGTCGGTGGGGTGGGCGGCGGTGGGGTGCGCGGTGGTGGGGTGTGCGGTGGTGCTCATCGGGCGGCTCCCACGGCCGCCTCGAACGCCTCGCGGGTGCAGACGCTCAGCAGGGCCTCTTTCTCGGGCTTGGTGATCTTGTCGACGGCGACGAAGCCGACGGCCTCGTTGAGGGCGTGGACGGCGGTGTTGCGGACGTCCGGCTCGACGACGACCCGCCGCACGGCCGGGTCGCGGAACAGCTCGGCCATCACGGCGGTGATCACGGCACGGGTGAAGCCGTGGACCGGGGTGTCGGTCGGGGCGACCAGGAAGTGCATGCCCACGTCGCCGGGGAGGGGCTCGTACAGGCCGACCAGCTCGACCTCGCGGGGGTCGTAGCGCTCCATCAGGAACGCCGGCTCCCCGTCGTGCAGGCCGATGTACGCGTCGTGGTGCGGGTGGGCGGCGATGGCCATGTAGTCGCGCTCGACGTCCTCCAGGCGGTGGTCCTGCATCAGCCAGTAGGCCGCCTTGGGGTGGGTGACCCAGCCGTGCACCAGCTCGGCGTCGGCGAGGGGGTCGAGCGGGCGGAAGGCGAGCGCGCCTATGCCGGTGGTGCTCATACGGTGAACTCCTGGAACGCGATGGACTTCTCGACGGGGTAGTACTCGGTGCCCAGCAGCTCGCGGATGATGTAGGAGTTGCGGTACGGCCCCATGCCGAGGTCGGGCGAGGTGACGGAGTGCGCGTGGACGCCCGCGTTCTGCAGGAAGACCCCGCGCCCGGTGACGTCGACGGAGTAGTTGCGGGCGATGTCGAAGCGGCCGTGCCCGTCCCACTTGAGCCGGTCGCGCACCGGCTCCAGGAACTCGGGGACGCGGTACTTGTACCCGGTGGCCAGCACGAGCCCCTCGGTGTGCAGCTCGAACTCCCTGCCCTGCTCCTCCTGGCGCAGGCCCAGCGTGTAGGTGCCGGTCTCCTCGTCGTACGACGCGGACTCCAGCGCGGAGTTGGTGAGCAGGCGGGTGGGGACGGGGCCGCCGGTCTCGACGCTCTTCTGGTACAGCAGGTCGAAGATGGCGTCGATCAGGTCGCCGTTGATGCCCTTGAAGAGGCCCTTCTGCGCGGTCTCCAGGCGGTAGCGGGTCTCCTCCGGCAGCGCGTGGAAGTAGTCGACGTACTCGGGGGAGGTCATCTCCAGCGTGAGCTTGGTGTACTCCAGCGGGAAGAAGCGCGGGGAGCGGGTGACCCAGTTCAGCCGGTAGCCGTGGACGTCGATCTCGGAGAGCAGGTCGAAGTAGATCTCCGCCGCGCTCTGGCCGCTGCCGACGACCGTGATGGACTTCTTCGCCTTGAGCGCGTCGCGGCTGGTCATGTACCGGGAGTTGTGCAGGACGTCGCCGCCCAGGTCGCGGCAGGGCTCCGGGACGTACGGCGGGGTGCCGGTGCCGAGCACGAGGTGGCGGGCGCGGAAGGTCTCGCCGCCGTCCGTGTGGACCGCGTACACCCCCTCGGCCTCGTCGTACTCGACGCGCGTGACGGTCGTGGAGAAGCGGACGTTGCCGAGCTTGGCGGCGGCCCAGCGGCAGTAGTCGTTGTACTCGGCGCGCAGCGGATAGAAGTTCTCGCGGATGTAGAACGAGTACAGCCGGCCCTTCTCCTTCAGGTAGTTCAGGAAGGAGTACGGCGAGGTGGGGTCGGCGAGGGTGACGAGGTCGGACATGAAGGGCGTCTGGAGGTGGGCGCCCTCCAGGAACATGCCCGAATGCCACTCGAAGTCCGGCTTCGACTCCAGGAACAGGCCGTCGAGCTCCTCGATGGGCTCGGTGAGGCAGGCCAGCCCCAGGTTGAACGGACCCAGTCCGATCCCGATGAGGTCAAGAGGCGTGGACAAGGTTCTCTCCCAGGTACTGCTCGGCGTGGCCGGCTATCAGATCGAGGACGGCGGCGATGTCGTGCGCGGTCGTCTCGGGGTTGAGCAGGGTGAACTTGAGGTACTGGCGGCCGTCGACCTTCGTCCCGGCGACGACGGCCTCTCCGGACGCGAACAGCGCCTTGCGGGCGTGCAGGTTGGCCCGGTCGACCTCCTCGGGGGAGGCGCCGGGGCCCGGCACGTAGCGGAAGACCAGGGTGGACAGCGAGGGCCGGACCACCACGTCGTAGCGGGGGTCGGCGGCGAGCAGCCCGTAGCCCTCGGCGGCCAGGTCGCACACCTCGTCGAAGAGCCGCCCGACGCCGTCGGCGCCCATGACGCGCAGCGTCATCCACAGCTTGAGCGCGTCGAAGCGGCGGGTCGTCTGGAGCGACTTGTCGACCTGGTTGGGGATGCGCTCCGCCACCGTGCGGCGCGGGTTGAGGTAGTCCGCGTGGTACGTGGCGTGGCGCAGGGTCGCGCCGTCGCGGACGAGGACGGCGGAGGAGCTGACGGGCTGGAAGAACGACTTGTGGTAGTCGACCGTGACCGAGTCGGCGCGCTCGATGCCGTCCAGCAGGTGGCGGCGGGTGGGGGAGGCGAGCAGCCCGCAGCCGTAGGCGGCGTCGACGTGCATCCAGGCGCCGTACTCGGCGGCGAGGGCGGCGATCTCGGGCAGCGGGTCGATGGAGCCGAAGTCGGTGGTGCCGGCGGTGGCGACGATCGCCATGGGCACGAGGCCCTCGGCGGCGCAGCGGGCCAGCTCGGCGGCGAGGACGACGCTCTGCATGCGCCTGTCGCCGTCGCACGGGATGGACACGACGGCGGACCGGCCGAGGCCGAGGAGCCGCGCGGACTTCTGGACGCTGAAGTGGCTGCACTCGGAGGTGAAGATCCGCAGCTTCGCCAGGTCGCCGGTCGGCGCCTCCTCGCGGGCGAGGAGCAGGGCCTGGAGGTTGGACTGGGTGCCGCCGCTGGTGAAGACGCCGTCGGCGGCCGGGCCGAGGCCGATGCGCCCGGCGGTCCAGTCGACGAGGCGGCGCTCGATCAGCGTGCCGCCCGCGCTCTGGTCCCAGGTGTCCAGGGAGGAGTTGACCGCCGAGAGGACGGCCTCGCCGACGACGGCCGGGATGACGACCGGGCAGTTGAGGTGGCCCAGGTAGCGGGGGTGGTGGAAGTAGACGGCGTCGCGGAGGTAGAGGTCCTCCAGCTCGTCCAGGGCGGCGGCGGTGTCGCCGAGGGGCCGGTCGAGGTCGACCGCCGAGACGGCGGGGGCGAGGTCGTCGGGGGTGGCGCCGGTGAACGGGCGCCGGGTGGTGGCGAGTTTGCGCGCCACCCGCTCGACTCCATCGGTGACGGAACGTCGGTACTGCTCCGCCGTCGCGTCGTTGAGCAGGTGCGAGCGCATGCGAACATCCTCCCGGATGCGGGGACTTGGGCGTCCCTCGTGGACAGGGTGAGGGGCGAGGGACCGTGGTGCGTGGTTAGGTTAGCCTAGCCTAACTTGATGTTGCAACGTCGTCCTCCCCTCTCGGTGCGGGGCCGCCCGGGGGCGCCCGGGGCCGCCGTACGGCCGCGCCCGGCGCGGGCGGGTGGTGCGGGCGGGTGGTGCGGGGCACGGGCGGCGCGGGAGTGGTGCGGGGGTGGTGCGGGGCCGGGGTGGCGCGGGGCCGCCGGCCGGCGGGGGCTGCCGGTGAGGTCCGGCGGGCGGTGCGGTCGGGCGGGCCGGGCGCTCGGGCGGGTGGTGCGGTCGGGCGGGTGGCGCGGGGCCGCGGGGGCCGCCGGCGCGGCGGGCGGTACGGGGGCGGCCCGGGTGGTACGGAGGCATAGGCCGCCGGCGGCCTACGCCTCCGTGTCGGGCTCCGGGGCCTCGCGCAGGACGTCCTCGCTCATCCCCTCGCGCCAGTATCCGACGAACGTGACCCGGCGGCGGTCCACCCGGCGCTCATTGACGAAATGCCGCCGCAGCGCCTTCACCGCGCCCGCCTCGCCCGCGAGCCACACGTACGGCGCCGAGCCCGACAGCTCGGCCGCGCGGACCGCCTCGACGGCCGGGGGCGCGCCCTCGCCCCGCACCAGCCAGGTCACCGCGGCGTCGGCCGCCGTGCGCGGCTCGATCCGGTCACCGGCGTGCGGCACCTCCAGCCACACCCGCGCCCGCGTCCCGGCCGGCAGCCACTCCAGGATCGCCGACGCGGCGGGCAGCGCCGTCTCGTCGGCCCACATCAGGACCTCGTCGGCGTCCTCGGGCGGCCGGAAGCGCACCCCGGTGTTGTCGGCGACCGCCGGCCCCAGCACGGCCACCCGGTCGCCCGCGGCGGCGCGCAGCGCCCAGCGGCAGGCCGGGCCGCCGTCCTCGTGGACGGCGAAGTCGATGTCGACCTCCGTGCCCCCGTCCGCCGTGCGGCGCTGCTCCCGCACGGTGTACGAGCGCATGACGGCCCGTACGTCGTCCGGCATGGCCCGCCAGGCGCCCAGCGCCCCGTACAGGTCGCCGTCGACGACCGGGGGCAGGACCGGCTCGGGCTGGCCCGGATGCGGCAGGAACAGCGACAGGCTCTGGTCCCGGCCGCCGGAGGCGAAGCCGGACAGGTCCTCGTCGCCGGCGCCGGTGAAGGTCACGCGGACCAGCGACGGACCGAGCCGCCGCGTCGCCGCGACCTGGAGGGGGAAGAATCCGAAGGGAGGTGCGGCGGTCACGGCGGTCGTCGTCATGGGGTCAGGCCACCTTCTTCGCGTTCTCGATCGCCTCGGCGAGGTCCTCCAGCAGCGGCGCGCACTTCTCGTACGAGTAGACGGGCTCCGTCACGCGCGGGATGACCTGGCCGGCCTTGACGGCGGGGAGCTGCGCCCACGTCGGCTTGGAGGCGAGGTCCTCGGGCTGGATGGCCGAGGTGCGGTTGTCCATCATGATGATGTCGGCCTTGTGCGTGCCGACGTTCTCCCAGCTCAGGTTCTCGAACCAGCCGCCCGCGTCGAGCTTGCCGGGCACGACCAGGTTCACGCCGAGCTCCTTGAAGTACAGGGTGTCGGTCGGGCGGGCCGGCGAGGAGACGTAGAACAGGTCGGGGCTGGCCGAGCCGATGAGGACCCGGATCTCCGGCTTGGCCTTCGCGGCGGCGCGCAGCCGGGCCGCCGCCGCCTCGAAGCGGGCCTTGCTGTCGGCGACCTTCTTCGACCTCACGTCGCCGCCCAGGCTCTCCGCCAGTTCGACGTGGCGCTGGATCACCTTCGGCATCGACTGGTCGGCGGCCCGGAGGGCGACGCTCGGGGCCAGCTTGAGGATCTTGTCCTTGGACTCGTCCGGCACGTACCAGAGGGCGTCCTTCTCCCACATGTCCGTGATGAGGACGTCGGGCTGGAGCCCCACGTACTTCTCGATGTCGAACTCGCCCCAGACGTTGCCGATGATCTCGACCTTGTTCACGTCGAGGTCGCCGGCCTGGACGTCGGGCTTGCCGTCGGCGGTCTTCGTGGGGCCGAAGACGCCCTTCACCTCGACGCCGAAGTCGTGCAGGGCGGCGGCCATGCCGGTGAAGGCGACGATGTTCTTCGGGGTGGCCTTCGCCTCGGCCGTGACGCCGCGGTCGTCGGTGAACGTCCACGGACCGGCCTTCTCCGCGCCGCCCTCGCCCGCCGGCTTCCCGGCCGCCTTGTCGTCGCCCCCGCCGCACGCGGCGAGCGCGGCGCCCAGCCCCAGCGCGCCGCCGGTGGCGAGGAGTCCGCGTCGGGTCAGGTGGCTGGCTCGGGCGCTGCTGGGCATGGCGGAGTCGCTTTCGTACGGCCGGAAGCCGGCCAGTGGGCTGGTTCGAAGGTAGGTTAGCCTAACCTCAGGTCATGTCCAGGGGGCAGATCGGGCGCGCCGGTGTCGATCACGTCACGTGCCCTGCCCCGCCCGGCCGTTGACCGCCGGGCGACGCCGCACGCGCGGCCCGGGTGCCCGTTCGGGGGCCGGTACGCCTGTGTGCGGGCCCGGTGCGCTCCCACGAAGCCGCCCACCGCTCGCGCGGGCCCGGTACGCCTCCGACGAAGCCGCCCACGCTCGCGCGGGCGCGCCCCGCCCACGCGAAGGCCCCCCGAGGCGCGGGCGCCCACGCGAAGGCCCCGGTCCGGGCGGCGCGGTGGGTGGCCGCGCCCCGGCCGGGGCCCTCGGGTGCCGGTCCGTCAGGCGGACAGGCCCAGCTCGCGGGCGATCAGCATGCGCTGCACCTCGCTCGTCCCCTCGCCGATCTCCAGGATCTTGGAGTCGCGCCACATCCGCGCGACCGGGTACTCGTTCATGAAGCCGTACCCGCCGTGGACCTGGGTGGCGTCACGGGCGTTGTCGACGGCGACCGTGGAGGAGTACAGCTTCGCCAGCGCCGCCTCCTTCTTGAACGGCTCGCCGCGCACCAGCCGCGACGCCGCGTCCCGCCAGCCGATCCGGGCCATGTGCGCCCGCATCTCCATGTCGGCGAGCTTGAACTGGATGGCCTGGTTGTCGCCGATGGGCCGGCCGAAGGCGTGACGTTCCTTCGCGTACCTGACCGACTCGTCCACACACCCCTGCGCCAGGCCCGTGGCCAGCGCCGCGATGGCCACGCGGCCCTCGTCGAGGATGCGCAGGAACTGCGCGTACCCGCGGCCCTCCTCGCCCAGCAGGTTCGCCGCGGGCACCCGCACGTCGGAGAAGGACAGCTCACGCGTGTCGGAGGCGTTCCAGCCGACCTTCGAGTACGGCGCGGCGACCGTGAAGCCCGGGGTGCCCGACGGGACGATGATGGAGGAGATCTCCGGGCGCCCGTCGGCCTTGCGGCCGGTCACGGCGGTCACGGTCACCAGGCCCGTGATGTCGGTGCCCGAGTTGGTGATGAAGCACTTGGTGCCGTTGATCACCCACTCGTCGCCGTCCCGCACGGCCGTGGTGCGGGTGCCGCCCGCGTCCGAGCCGCACTCCGGCTCCGTCAGCCCGAAGGCTCCCAGCATCTCGCCGGAGCACAGCTTCGGCAGCCACCGCCGCTTCTGCTCCTCCGTGCCGAACCGGTACACGGGCATGGCGCCCAGCGAGACGCCCGCCTCCAGCGTGATGGCGACGGACGAGTCGACGCGGGCCAGCTCCTCCAGGGCGATGCCGAGCGCCAGGTAGTCGCCGCCCATGCCGCCGTACTCCTCCGGGAACGGCAGGCCGAACAGGCCCATGCGGCCCATCTCCCGCACGATCTCGTACGGGAACTCGTGGCGCTCGTAGAAGTCGCCGATCTTCGGCGCGACCACGTCGTGGGCGAACTCCTCGACGGTGCGGCGCAGTTCCTCGTGCTCGGCGGAGAGCCGGTGGTCCAGGGACATGGGGGTCACTCCTTGTGGGAGAGGGCGCGGACGGTACGTGACGGGCTCGGGCGGCCCAGCTCCTCGGCCATCCACACGCTCGTGGCGGTGAGCCGGCCCAGGTCGACCCCGGTCTCGATGCCGAGGCCGTGGAGCATCCACACGAGGTCCTCGGTGGCGAGGTTCCCGGTCGCGGACTTGGCGTAGGGGCAGCCGCCGAGCCCGCCCGCGGAGGCGTCGACGGTGGTCACGCCGTGCTGGAGCGCGGCGAGCGTGTTGGCGAGGGCCTGCCCGTAGGTGTCGTGGAAGTGCACGGCGAGCCGGGAGGCGGGCAGCCCGGCCTCGTCCAGCGCGGTCAGCAGGGCCGTCACGTGGCCGGGCGTGGCGACGCCGATCGTGTCGCCGAGGCTCAGCTCGTCGCAGCCCAGGTCGGCCAGGCGGCGCGTGACCCGCACGACCTGCGCGAGCGGCACGGGGCCCTCCCACGGGTCGCCGAAGCACATCGACAGGTAGCCGCGCACGGCCAGCCCCTCGGCCTTCGCGCGGGCGACGACCGGCTCGAACATGGCGAGCGCCTCGTCGACCGTGCGGTTGAGGTTGGCCCGGGAGAAGGACTCCGTCGCGCTGGCGAAGACGGCGACCTCGCGGGCGCCGAGCGCGAGCGCCCTCTCCAGGCCCCGCTCGTTCGGCACGAGCACCGGCAGCCGTACGTCCAGGCCGCTCACGAGCGGGTACAGCCGCTCGGCGTCGGCGAGCTGCGGCACCCACTTGGGGTGGACGAAGCTGGTCGCCTCCACCGTGCCCAGGCCGGCGCCGGCGAGGCGCCGGATGAACTCGGCCTTGACCTCGGTCGGGACGGTGCCCGGCTCGTTCTGCAGGCCGTCGCGGGGGCCGACCTCGTGGATGCGCACCCGCGCGGGCAGCCCCGGCGCGGGCACGCGCATCGGCAGTCCGTCGCTCACTTCGACTCCTCCCGCGGGGCGTGCGGTTCGACGACGGCCAGGACCTGGTCCATGGCGACCGTCGTGCCGGGCGTGACGTCCAGCTCGACGACCGTGCCGTCGTGCGGGGCGGAGACGACGTGCTCCATCTTCATCGCCTCCACCACGAGCAGCCCCTGCCCGGCGGTCACCTCGTCGCCCACGGCGACCTTCACCACCGTGACCGTGCCGGGCATCGGCGCGGTCAGCGAATCGGCCCCCGAGTACGCCGAACGGGTGAGGGAGGCGGCGACCGGGTCGTGGTCCAGGACGTTCCAGGCGTCGCCGTCCCGGCCCAGCCACGTGCCCGTGCGGTGGAAGGTGTGGGTGACCCCGTCCAGGGTGACCGTCACCCGGTCGGCGGTCACCGCGCGGTCCGCGGCCCGCGCCCGGTGCGCCACGGGCTCGTGCCCCGCGACCCGCAGGTGGTGGGTGACGGCCAGCCGCTCGCCGCCGATCCGCCAGCCGCTCGGCACGGAGAACGGGTCGGTCCAGCCGCCCGCGTCGGGCCGCGCGGCCAGCGCGTCCTCCCGTACGGCGGCGGCGGCCTCGTACACCTCGTCCGGCACCCCGTCCGGGACCAGCCCGTCGGCCTCCCGCTCCACCAGGCCCGTGTCCATCTCGCCCGACACGACGTCCGGGTGGGCCAGCAGGCGGCGCAGGAACCCGGCGTTCGTCGGCACGCCCAGCGTCACCGTGTCGGCGAGCGCGGCGCGCAGCCGGCGCAGCGCGGTCGCCCGGTCCGGGCCGTGCACGATGACCTTCGACAGCATCGGGTCGTACAGGCTGGACACCTCGGTGCCCACGCTGAGCCCCGAGTCCGTGCGCACCCCCGCGCCCTGCGGCTCGCGCAGCGCGAGGACCGTGCCGCCGGAGGGGAGGAAGCCGCGCGAGGGGTCCTCGGCGCACAGCCGGGCCTCCACGGCGTGCCCGGTCAGGGTGATGCCGTCCTGCCGGAAGGGCAGCTCCTCGCCGGCCGCGACCCGCAGCTGCCACTCCACCAGGTCCAGGCCCGTGACCAGCTCGGTCACCGGGTGCTCCACCTGGAGGCGGGTGTTCATCTCCATGAAGTAGTACTGGGAGGGGTCGCCGCCCGGCACGATGAACTCGACCGTGCCCGCGCCCCGGTAGCCGCAGGAGCGGGCCGCCTGCACGGCCGCCTCGCCCATCGCGGCGCGCGTCGCCTCGTCCAGCAGGACGGACGGCGCCTCTTCGATGATCTTCTGGTGGCGGCGCTGGAGGGAGCACTCGCGCTCGCCGAGGTGGACCACGTTGCCGTGGCCGTCGGCGAGGACCTGGATCTCGATGTGCCGGGGCCGGTCGATCCACCGCTCCACCAGGAGCGTGTCGTCGCCGAAGGAGGCCCGCGCCTCCCGGCGGGCCGCCGCGATCTCGTCGGCCAGCACGGCCTCGTCGCGCACCAGGCGCATGCCCTTGCCGCCGCCGCCCGCCGAGGGCTTCAGCAGCACCGGTGTGCCGATCTCCCGCGCGGCGGCGGCCAGTTCGGCATCGGTCAGGCCGCTGCCCGAGGAGCCCGGCACGACCGGCACCCCGGCCGCGCGCACCGTCTCCTTGGCGCGGATCTTGTCACCCATCAGGGAGATCGCGTCGGCGGGCGGCCCGATGAAGACCAGCCCCGCGTCGGCGCAGGCCCGCGCGAAGGCGGCGTTCTCCGCGAGGAAGCCGTAGCCGGGGTGGACGGCCTGGGCACCCGTCCGCTCGGCGGCCTCCAGCAGCCGGTCGACGCGCAGATAGCTCTCGCCGGCGGCCGGGGGGCCGATCCGCACGGCCGTGTCGGCCTCCCGGACGTGCCGGGCCCCGGCGTCGGCGTCGCTGAACACGGCGACCGAGCGCACCCCGAGCGCCCGCAGCGTCCGGATGACGCGGACCGCGATCTCGCCCCGGTTGGCGACGAGGACAGTGTCGAACATCGTCATGGTCGTCAGGTCCCTCACATCCGGAAGACGCCGAAGCCGGGCGCCCCGGGCTCCCGCTGGGGGAGGGGGGCGTTGGCGCAGGCGGTCAGGGCCAGGCCCACTACCTGGCGGGTGTCGAGCGGGTCGATGACCCCGTCGTCCCACAGCCGGGCCGTCGCGTAGTACGCGCTGCCCTGCCGCTCGTACTGGGCGCGGACCGGCGCCTTGAACGCCTCCTCCGCCTCCGCCGGCCACTCCTCGCCGCGCGCCTCGATCTGGTCGCGCTTGACCGTGGCCAGCACGGAGGCGGCCTGCTCGCCGCCCATGACGGAGATCTTGGCGTTGGGCCACATCCACAGGAAGCGGGGGCCGTAGGCCCGGCCGCACATCGAGTAGTTGCCCGCGCCGTACGAGCCGCCGACGACGACCGTCAGCTTCGGCACGCGCGTGCAGGCCACGGCGGTGACCATCTTGGCGCCGTGCTTGGCGATGCCGCCCGCCTCGTAGTCCCTGCCGACCATGAAGCCGGAGATGTTCTGGAGGAACAGCAGCGGGATGCCGCGCTGGTCGCACAGCTCGATGAAGTGGGCGCCCTTCTGGGCGGACTCGGCGAACAGGATGCCGTTGTTGGCGACGATCCCCACCGGGTGCCCGTGGATCCGGGCGAAGCCGGTCACCAGGGTCTGCCCGTACTCGGACTTGAACTCCGCGAAGCGCGAGCCGTCCGTGATCCGCGCGATGACCTCCCGCACGTCGTACGGGGTGCGCGGGTCGACCGGCACCGCCCCGTACAGGCCCAGCGGGTCGGCCTTCGGCTCCTCGACCGGCTCCACCGTCCAGGGCAGGGCCCCGCGCGCAGGGAGGGTCGCCACGATGTTCCGCACGATCCGCAGGGCGTGCGCGTCGTCCTCGGCGAGGTGGTCGGTCACCCCGGAGACCCGGGAGTGGACCTCGCCGCCGCCCAGCTCCTCGGCGGTGACGACCTCGCCCGTGGCGGCCTTCACCAGCGGCGGGCCGCCCAGGAAGATCGTGCCCTGGTTGCGGACGATCACGGCCTCGTCGCTCATGGCCGGGACGTACGCCCCGCCCGCCGTGCACGAGCCGAGGACGGCCGCGATCTGCGGGATGCCGGCGCCCGACATGCGGGCCTGGTTGTAGAAGATCCGCCCGAAGTGGTCCCGGTCGGGGAACACCTCGTCCTGCATCGGCAGGAACGCGCCGCCCGAGTCCACCAGGTACACGCAGGGCAGCCGGTTCTCCAGGGCCACCTCCTGCGCGCGCAGGTGCTTCTTGACCGTCATCGGGTAGTACGTGCCGCCCTTGACCGTGGCGTCGTTGGCGACGACGACCACCTCGCGGCCGCTGACCCGGCCGATGCCGGCGATCACCCCGGCGGCGGGCGCCTGGTCGTCGTACATGCCGTTCGCCGCGAGCGGGGCCAGCTCCAGGAAGGGCGAGCCCGGATCGAGGAGCGTGTCGACGCGGTCGCGCGGCAGCAGCTTGCCGCGCGCGGTGTGCCGGGCGCGCGCCTTCTCGCCGCCGCCGAGCCGGGCGGCGGCCAGCCGCGCCCGGAGGTCGTCGGCCAGCTCCTGGTGCGCCGCCTCGTTGGCCTGCCAGGCCGCCGACGCGGGATCAGCCGCGCTCGCCAGCACAGGTGCCTGCTGCATCGTGTCGAGCCCCCTTGCCCGTACGAGAGCGTTAATGAGCGTTAACGTGTGTTCCTCAGGTTAACGACCGCTAACCGCCTTGTCTAGAATCGATCCATGACGACCAGGACCGACGCCCCGACTCGCCGCGAGCAGATCCTGCGGGAGGCCGCCCGCCTCTTCGCCGAGCGCGGCTTCCACGGCGTGGGCGTCGACGAGATAGGCGCCGCCGTCGGCATCAGCGGCCCCGGCCTCTACCGCCACTTCGCGGGCAAGGACGCCATGCTGGCCGAGCTGCTCGTCGGGATCAGCGAGCGCCTCCTCGACGGCGGGCGCCGCCGCGTCGCCGAGTCCGGCGGGGACCCCGAGGCCCTGCTGTCCGCCCTGATCGACGGCCACATCGACTTCGCCCTGCACGACCAGTCGCTCATCACCCTGCACGACCGCGAGCTGGACCGCCTCCGGGACGCCGACCGCAAGCGCGTCCGCCAGCTCCAGCGGCAGTACGTCGAGCTGTGGGTGGACGCGGTGCGCCGGGCCTACCCGCCGCTGGGCGAGGACGACGCCCGCGCCGCGGTCCACGCCGTCTTCGGCCTGCTCAACTCCACCCCGCACCTGGCCGGCGCCCTCACCGGACGCCCCACCACGGGCGCCCTCCTCCACCGCCTGGCCCGAGGCGCCTTCGCCGCGGCGCCCCCGGACGTCCCGACCGCGCCCTGACCCGTACGGGTCGTGCTCCGACACCCCTGCGGGTCGCGCGTCGACCCGTACGGGGTGCGACCGGCCGTCGGGGTGCACCCGTACGGGGTGCGACCGGCCGTACGGTGTGCGTCCGGCCGTACGGCGTGCCCCCGTAAGGCGGGCGTCCGGCCGTACGGCGTGCCCCCGTAAGGCGGGCGTCCGGCCGTACGGGTTGCCCCTGCGGGCCCGTGTGTCCGGGAGGGACTGTGCGGCGGGGTGCCGGGGTGATGCCGGAAGGCTCCGCACCGCGAACGGAACGGCCCCGGCGCCCGCGCGGGTGCGCGGGCGCCGGGGCCGTCGGCCGGCGCCGGTCAGACGCCGAAGGCGACGCACTCCGAGGCCACCCAGCCGTCACGTCCGTTGACGCGGATGGTGGACCAGGAGTCACCGCCGCCGCAGGACGTGTACCGCTGTCCCTTGGTGCCCGAGTCGCCGTCCGTGCCGCACGGCAGCTTGGCGCCCTTGGCCAGCGTGCCGATCTGGGTGTAGCGCTGCCCCGGACCGCTGCGGATGTTCACCGCGCCGCCCGAGATGTTGTACACGTAGCACGCCGACGCCCGAGCCGCCGCGGCGCCGCCGAACCCGGCCCGCGGAGCGGCGGACGCCGGCGCCGCGGCGAGCGCGAGAAGCCCGAGAGCGGCGGCCCCGGCGGCCGCCCTGGTGGTGAGGCGCATGACAGTTCCCCCTGTCGCTTGGTCGAACCAAGATCATCGCACGGGGAGGCGTCGTGCCCGGCGGCCCGCCGGGTCAGCAGGCGTAGGTCGTGCCGTCCTTCGCCAGGTTCCAGTTGCAGGCGCTGATCGAGCCGGTGGACGTGTTGTCGTCCCGGCTGCCGGGCTTCTTCAGGCGCAGGTCGGGGGTGCGGGACCGGGCGTCGTTGGGCAGGACGTGCCGCCCGTAGCCCCGGTAGATGTGGTGCCAGCCGCTGCTGTCGCGGTGGTTGCGGCCGCTGCCGGTGTGCACGTACGCCTTGGCCCCGGCGGGCAGGTTGTACGAGGGCAGCGCCCGGCCGTAGGTGTTGCTGGTGATGTCGGGGACGTATCCGCCCGTGTTCACCGTCCGCGTGGTGACGTTCCTGATGAGGAAGTACTCGCCGTTCAGGTTGAGCTGCGTCCCGCTCCTGACGTCCGCGCCCGAGGTGTTGGGGCGGACGTGCGTGATCATGAGCGCGCCCGTCGTGGAGGCCGCCTGGGCCGGGGACTGCAGCGCGGCGAGGGACAGGGCGGCCGTCGACAGGGCGACGACGCGTATCGCACGGTTCAAAGAAGGTGCCTTTCTCCAGCGGCGCCGGGCACGGCGGCCCGGCCGTTCGGGGACGTGCGCGTCCCGGGCGGTGGGGGTGGCGGGCGCCAGTCTGCCCGTGCGCGACGGGGCTACCGGCGGGTTTCGCCGGAAGAGGGCCGAACGGCCCTCGATGCGGCGGCGCCCACGCCGCGCAACGGAGCGGGTCGCCCGGCGGAGACCGGGCGGCCCGCTCCGGGGGCCGACCGGCCCCGGCGGCCTCCGCGCTCCCGCGCGGGCCGGGCGCACACGCCGGAGCACGGCCGGGCCGCGGGCGGTGGCGGGATGGTGGGAGCCGGGCACCCGCCACGGCCCCCGGTGCCGGCGCTTCGGCGCCCGACCAGGGTGCCCGGCGGCGTCGGCCGGCGAGCCGCCGGCTCAGTCACCGGCCTTCTTGTCGAACCATCCCAGTGAGTGGGCGAGCACCGCGCCGGCGGAGAGGACGCCGAGCGGGACGATCGTGAACCAGGTGGCACCGGCTCCCACGGCCGCGAGCAGGGCGATGGAGCCGAACGCCAGCGCCGCGAGCACCAGCATGCCCAGCACGACACGAGTCTTGGAGACCATCGACGTACCCCCCGGTGTTCGTCTCGGCTGTACCGGCCAGGCGCGCGCCACCGGGTGGACCACTGGCGGGCGGCTGCCCGGTATCGACAAGAGACGGTATACGCAGCGGAGTTGAGGGCGTCAACACCGGCGAGCCGCCCCGTCCGGCCGCGGGGCCGTCGTGCGGCGGCGCCCGCTCCGGGAGGGCCCGAGGACCCGGCGGGCCCCTCCGGAGGGAGGCGACGGCGGCACGGGCCGGGCGCACACGCCGGGGAACGCCTCGGCCGCGGCTTGTGGTGGGCGGCACAATGGGGGAATGCCGATACCCAGCCGCGCCGCCCTCGTCGAGCACCTCGTCCGTACGCGCATCGCGGGAAACGTCGCCACCCCCCGCGACAACAACCTCGCCCACTACCGCAAGCTCGCGAACGGCGACCGGCACTACTGGCTCGGCCTGGAGCTGGGCGACCGCTGGACCGACGAGCAGGACGTGCTCGCCGTCATGGCCGAGCGGTGCGGCGTGGACGACGACCCGGCGCACCGGGTCGGGCAGGACACCATCGACCCCGAGCTGACCGTGGACGCCCTGGACCGGATGGCCGGCCGCCTGCGCAAGGCCGCCGCCGACCGCGACCGGGTCCTCTTCGCCACCGGCCACCCCGGCGCGCTCCTCGACGTGCACTCCCGCACCGCCGCCGCGCTGCGGGCCGCCGGGTGCGACATCGTGCGCATCCCCGGCGGGCTCACCGCCGACGAGGGGTACGTCGTCCAGTTCGCCGACGTGGCCGTCTTCGAGCGGGGCGCCACCCTGTGGCACACCCACTCGCCGGGGCCCATGAACGCGGTCCTCGACGGGCTGCGCGCCCTGGACCAGCCGCTTCCCGGCCTGGTCGTCGCCGACCACGGCTGGGCGGGCCGCGCCGCGCAGCGCGGCATCGACACGGTCGGCTACGCGGACTGCAACGACCCGGCCCTCTTCATCGGCGAGGCCGAGGGCACCCTCCAGGTCGCCGTCCCGCTCGACGACCACGTCCTGGACCCGCGCTCGTACGAGCCGATGACCGCCTACCTGCTGGACGCCGCCGGGCTGCTCTGACCGGGCGGGCCGCGGCGGGGACCCGCCCCTGTCCGCGGCCCGGCGCCGGGCGGCCCCGGACGGGGGCGGGTCCCGGTCCGGGCCCCACGGGGGAGGGCGGCCCCTGGCCCCCGCCGGGCCCCACAGGGGAGGGCGGGGCGGGCGCGCACGGCGCCGCGTGCCGCCCCGGTCACTTCGGGACGCGGATCACGCCCTCCTGGACGACGCTCACGGCCAGCCGCCCGTCCCGCGTCCAGATGCGGGCCTGCCCCAGGCCCCGGCCGCCCCACGAGGACGGGGACTCCTGGTCGTACAGCAGCCACTCGTCGGCCCGGAACGGGCGGTGGAACCACATCGCGTGGTCCAGCGACGCCCCGACCACGTCCCCGGTCGTCCAGCCGCCCCGCCCGTGCGCGAGGAGCACCGGGTCGAGGAGGGTCATGTCGGAGACGTACGTGGCGAGGCACAGGTGCAGCCGGGGGTCGTCCGGGAGCTTGCCGTTCGCGCGGAACCAGACCCGCGAGCGCGGCTCGCGCGGCTCGCCCGCCGTGGCGTACGGCGGCGCCCCCACGTACCGCAGGTCCACCGCCGCGCGGGCCTCCAGCAGCCGGTCCACCACGTCCGGGCCGGTGAACCGGTCGGCGTAGCGGGGCAGGGACTCCTCGGCGGTCGGCAGGGTCTCGGGGTCGGGCACCGACGGCATGACCGCCTGGTGGTCGAGCCCGTCCTCGTACCGCTGGAACGACGCCGACAGGTGGAAGATCGGCTTCCCGTGCTGGACGGCGACCACGCGCCGGGCGGTGAACGAGCGGCCGTCGCGGATGCGGTCCACGGTGTACACGATCGGCGCGTCCGGGTCGCCCATGCGCAGGAAGTACGCGTGGAGCGAGTGCGCGACCGGCCCGTCGGGGCCCCCGGGCACGGTGCGGCCGGCCGCGGCCAGCGCCTGGGCCGCGACCTGGCCGCCGAAGACCCGGGGCACGACCGCGCTGCGCGAGCGGCCCCGGAAGATGTCCTCCTCGACCCGCTCCAGGCGGAGCAGGTCGAGGAGGTAGTCGAGTGCTTCGTCCACCTGCGGTTACAGGCCCATCGACTTGGCGATGATCGACTTCATGATCTCGCTGGTGCCGCCGTAGATGCGGTTGACGCGGTTGTCCGCGTACAGGCGGGCGATGGGGTACTCGTTCATGTAGCCGTAGCCGCCGTGGAGCTGGAGGCACCGGTCGATGACGCGGTGCGCGACCTCGGTGCAGAACAGCTTGGCGGACGCGGCCTCGGCGGGCGTCAGCTCACCGGCGTCCAGGGCCTCCAGCGCGCGGTCGGCGACGGCCTCGGCGGCGTCCACCTCGGCCTGGCAGGCGGCCAGCTCGAACTTGGTGTTCTGGAAGTGCGCGACCGGCTTGCCGAAGACGGTGCGCTCCTGCACGTACTGCTGGGCGAACCGGATGGCGGCCTTGGCCTGCGCGTACGCGCCGAAGGCGATGCCCCAGCGCTCGGAGGCCAGGTTGTGGCCGAGGTAGTAGAAGCCCTTGCCCTCCTCGCCCAGCAGGTCCTCGACGGGGACCTTCACGTCGACGAACGCCAGCTCGGCGGTGTCGGAGGTGCGCAGGCCCAGCTTGTCGAGCTTGCGGCCGATGGAGTAGCCCTCGGACTTGGTGTCCACCGCGAAGAGGGAGATGCCGAAGCGGCGGTCCTCGGCCGACGGGGCGGAGGTGCGGGCGCAGACGATGACGCGGTCGGCGTGGACGCCGCCGGTGATGAACGTCTTGGCGCCGTTGAGGACGTAGTGCGTGCCGTCCTCGGAGAGCTTGGCGGTGGTCTTCATGCCCGCGACGTCGGAGCCGGTGCCCGGCTCGGTCATGGCCAGCGCCCACATCTCCTCGCCGGTGACGAACTTCGGCAGGTAGCGCCGCTTCTGCTCGTCGTTGGCGAGCATCTTGATGTACGGCAGGGCGAGCAGCACGTGCACGCCGGACCCGCCGAACTGGACGCCCGCGCGCGCGGTCTCCTCGTACAGGACGGCCTCGAACTTGTGGGTGTCCAGGCCCGCGCCGCCGAACTCCTCGGGGACGTTGATGCCGAAGATGCCCAGCTCGCCGAGCTTGTAGTAGAAGTCGCGCGGCGCCTGGCCGGCGGCGAACCACTCGTCGTAGACGGGGACGACCTCGGCCTCGATGAAGGCGCGGATGGTGTCCCGGAACGCCTCGTGGTCCTCGTTGAATACGGTACGGCGCACCGACGCCTCCTTGGATGCGGCTGGGCTGTTCTGGTGTTGCCCCGGCTCAGGGCATGGCTAAGCGCTTGCTCAGTCGAACAGTCAAGTTACCCAGCGGTCACTCCGGTGTCCAGAGTGACGTCCGGCACGGTCGCCGGCATGTCCCGAACCGCTGGCCGCACCCCTTCCGCGCGCCTGCCCGGCGCGCCTGCCCGCCGTCCGGACGGGGACGCCGTCGCACCCAGCCACTACGCTGACGGCGGAGAGGGGCCGGCATGCTGCTGAGATTCCGCACGGCCAATGTGCGGTCACTGCGCGACGAGCAGGAGCTGACGTTCGTCGTGTCCGAGGACGAGCGGGGCGGCGCGGCGCGGCGCGTCGAGCTGGCGGGAGGCGCGGTCGGCGTGCTCCCCCTGGTAGGCATCTTCGGCGCCAACGCCTCCGGCAAGTCGAACGTCCTCGCCGCGATGACCGACATGAGCGGCGCGGTCCAGAATTCCTACGCCCGCTGGGCCGCCTACGACGGGACGGACCGGACCCCCTTCGCGCTGGACGGCAGGGGGAGCGAGGAGCCCAGCTTCTACGAGGTGGACCTCGTCCTCGACGGCGTGCGCTGGACGTACGGCTTCGAGCTGGGCCCGGACCGGGTCGAGGCCGAGTGGCTGCACTGCTACCCGCGCGGCCATCGCCAGGTGTGGCTCGACCGGGACGCCTCGCGCACCAAGGTCTACGACTGGCCGGGCGCCCGCGTGCGGGACCGCGCGGGCCTGGAGCGCCGCACCCGGCCGAACGCCCTGGTGCTCTCCACCGCCGGCACGGACAACCACCCGCAGCTCACCCCCCTCTTCCACTGGTTCCGCCGCAACCTCTGGCTGGTCAACCCGGAGGTCGAGCGGGAGGAACGGGAGACGTTCACGACGCGTGAGCTGGCCGGCAGGCGCGCCCGCCGCATCAACGAGCTGCTGACGGTCGCCGATCTCGGCATCACCGGCGCGCAGTCCGTGGAGGGCCCCGGAGGCCGCCCGGAGGTCCGGCTCACCCACCGGTCCGCCACGGGCGACGTCCCCCTCGACTGGCGTGACGAGTCGTATGGGACCCGCTCCTGGTTCGCCCTCCTCGGCCCGCTGCTGCTGGCCCTGGACGAAGGGGCGGTCCTGCTCGTCGACGAACTCGACGCCAGCCTGCACCCCCGCTTCGCCGCCGAGGTCATCCGGCTGTTCCACGACCCCCAGGCCAACGCCAAGGGGGCGCAGCTCGTCTTCACCTCGCACGACCCCTCCGTCCTCACCACGCCGAGCGGGGGCCGCCTGCTGGAGCCCGCCCAGGTGTGGCTCACCGAGAAGGACGAGGACGGGGCGACCGACCTGTACCCGCTCACCGCCGCCTCCCCGGGTGAGGACGAGGACCTGATGAAGTCCTATCTGGCCGGCGCCTTCGGGGCGGTCCCCTCGCTGCTGGAGGGCCAGATCGCCCGGAGGCTGCTGGCGGCGACCGAGCGGGAACGCGATTCCGGGGCGGAGCGGAGCGGCGGCTGATGGCACGTACGAGGGGGAAGGACTCGCTGGGCCCCGCGAAGAAGGGGCAACGGCGCTACAAGATCGTCCACGTCTTCACCGAGGGCCGGGTGACCGAGCCGGAGTACATCGAGGTCGTGCGAGGCAAGCCCGCCGACACGGGTGTCGAGGTCCGGATCGCGAACGCGTCCGCGCCGGGCTCGCAGCGCAAGCCGATCGTGCTGGTCGAGGCAGCGGTTCGGCTGATGCGCGAGGAGACGCGGGCCGCGAGAAAGGCGAAGCTGGACGAGAAGCTGTGGCCGGAGGTCTGGTGCCTCTTCGACCGCGACGAACACCTGCAGATCCCGGCGGCCCTGAGGCTCGCCGACGAGGCGGGGGTGCGGGTCGCCTTCTCGCACCCGTGCTTCGAGCTGTGGCGGCTGCTCCACCACAAGCCGGTGCACGGCAGGTTCAGCGGTGTGTGCGGGGAGGTCGTGAGGCAGCTCCCCTTCGCGGGGACGCCCGAGGCGCTCAAGCACATGCGGCCGGACGAGCTCCCGGAGAACAGCTTCGCCCAGGCGAAGAAGTGGGCGCAGAAGATCAACGCGCAGCATCCCGCCCACGTGCCGATGGACCAGCGCGACCCGTACACGGACGTGTACGAGTTCGTCGAGAAGGGCCTCAGGGTCGCCGGATACTGACGGATCGCGACCGGCAGGTTCCGCGGTTTCCACCTCCGCCCCGAGTCGCCGTAGGGTTCCCTCGTCATATCGGGTCGTAGGGAAGACGGTGACGTGGCCAAGCTCACGCTCGCGCAGCTGGAGCGGCATCTGTTCGCCGCCGCGGACATCCTCCGCGGCACGATGGACGCCTCCGAGTACAAGGACTACATCTTCGGCCTGCTGTTCCTGAAGCGGGCCAACGACGAGTTCGAGGCGGCGCGCGAGCGGATCAGAGAGCACGCGAAGACCGTGCCGGGCATGACCGGGGAGCGGCTGGAGGGCTACCTGGAGCGCCCGTCGCCGTACAGCGAGCGCGGGGCCCTCTTCGTCCCGCAGGAGGCGCGCTGGGCCAGGATCGCGTCCGGCACCCACAACATCAACGAGACGCGTCTGAGGCCCGCCCTCCAGGCCCTCGAAGGGCAGAACGCCAAGCTTAGAGGCCTCTTCGACCAGCTCGACTTCAACCGTATCGGCGGCTCGGGCGCCACGGCCGGCGCGGCGAAGCTCGCCGACCAGCGGCTGAAGATGCTGATCGCCCACTTCGGGCGGGTACGGCTGCGGACGGAGGACTTCGAGTTCCCGGACCTGATCGGTGCAGCCTACGAGTACCTGATCAAGGAGTTCGCCGACACGGCCGGCCGGAAGGGCGGAGAGTTCTACACCCCGCGTGCGGTGGTCCGCATGATGGTCGAGCTGCTCGACCCCAAGGACGGCACGCGCATCTACGACCCCTGCGTCGGCTCGGGCGGCATGCTCATCCACGCCAAGGAGTACGTGGAGGAGCACGGCGGGGACACCGAGAACATGTTCTTCGCCGGTCAGGACGCCAACAGCGGCTCCTGGATCATGTCCACGATGAACATGGTGCTCCACGGCGTCAGCACCCGCTTCGACCTGCGCACCGGCGACACCCTGTCGGAGCCGGCGCACGTCCCGAGGTCGGACGACGACCGGTACGACGGTGTGCTCAGCAATCCGCCGTTCTCCATGGACTACTCGTACGAGAACTATCCGCACAAGGCGGAGCGGGCGAAGTACGGCGCGACGAGCGAGCGCGGCAAGGCCGACCTGATGTTCCTCCAGCACATGCTCTGGATGACAAAGCAGGAGGGGCGCGGCGGCATGGTCATCACGGTCATGCCGCACGGTGTGCTCTTCCGGGGCGGCGGCGAGCGGGACATCCGCGCCGAGCTGATCGAGAAGGACGCGATCGAGGCGGTGATCGGCCTTGCCCCGAACCTCTTCTACGGCACCGGCATCCCCGCCTGCATCCTGGTGCTCCGCCCGCCCGGCAAGAAGGACCGCGACCGGGAGGGCCGGATCCTCTTTGTCAACGCCGACCGCGAGTACCACGCGGAGCGGGCGCAGAACGTGCTCCTGCCCGAGCACGCGGAGAAGATCGTCACCACGTTCCGCGCGTACGAGGACGTGCCCGGCTTCGCGCGGGTGGTCGAGCGCGAGGAACTGCGGGAGAACGACTACAACCTCAACATCCGCCGCTACGTCGACAACACGCCCCCGCCGGAGCCGCAGGACGTGCGGGCCCACCTGACGGGCGGCATGCCGCGCGCGGAGATCGAGGCCAGGCGGGACCTGCTCGACGCCTACGGCATCCGGCTGGAGGACCTGTTCGCGGAGCGGGATCCGGTGGACCCGGCATATGTGGACTTCCTCCCGGAGGGTGAGCGCCCGGACGCCGCCCGGCTGGCGGAGCTGGCGCGGCCCCGCGAGGAGGAGCTGCGGCGAGCCTTCGCCAAGTGGTGGGACGAGGAGGCCCGCCACCTGGAGGCCGTGGCCGCCACGGACGAGCGCCTGGCCGACCTGACGGCCTCGGAGCGCAAGGCGGCGCTGATGGCCGTACGGAGCTCGCTGATCGATTCCTTCGTGGAGCGGCTCGGCGGGATCGGCCTGCTCGACCGGTACGCGCTCGCGGGCGCGGTGGCCGGCTGGTGGTACGAGGCCAAGTACGACCTGCTGGCCCTGTCGGAGAACGGCTTCGCCGGGGTCCTCGACGGCTGGGTGGAGAACGTCGAGACGATGCTCGCGCCCGAACAGGACCCGAAGACGCGGAAGCTGCGCAAGCGCACGGCGGCGGAGCGGCGCCAGGCGTACGACCACAAGGTCGTCGCGGCGATCGTCCCGGAGTTCCTGGCGGAACTGGCCGAGGCGGACGCCCGCAAGGCGGAGCTGGACGCCCGCTGGAAGGAGCTCAACGCCGAGCCGGAGGCATCGGAGGACGGCGAGACCGAGGGTGACGAGGATGCTGTCACACGGGAACAGGTCGAGCTGAGCGTGGAGCAGCTGGCGGAGCTGGCGCACGTGAAGAGGGAACGGACGAAGGCCGCGGCGCGCATCAAGAAGCTTGAGGCGGAGTTCTGGTTCCCCTGGCCGGACCAGTCCAAGCTGGTGGAGGACCCGCCGAGGCTGATCGCGGCGCGGAAGCGGTACGCGGAGGACCCGGAGGGTGAGCGCCGGGTGGTGCTGAACCTGCTGCGGGACGACCTGGCGGGGAAGCTGGAGGGCCACGTGGTGCAGCGTCGACGGGAGTTGGTCGACGCGTACGCGGCGTGGACGGACAAGTACGCGGTTTCGCTGCGGGAGATCCGCGCGGAGCGCGAACGCGCGGCGGCGACGCTGGACGGGTTCCTGAAGGAGCTGGGCTATGTCGACTGACGCCGAGATCCGATGGGTTCCCGTGCGGGAGGTCGGTGAAGTCCGCATGGGCAAGCAGCTCTCGCCGAGCAGCCGGGAGGCGGCGGGGCAGCACCCTTACCTGCGAGTCGCGAACGTCTACGAGGGACGGATCGACCTGTCCGACGTCAAGACGATGGGCTTTTCGTCGGCCGAACGCGAGGTATACGGGCTGCGCCCCGGGGACGTTCTTCTCAACGAAGGCCAGGAGAACCTTCGGATGGTGGGAAGGAGCGCCATCTATACGGGTGAGCCGGGAGCGTTCTGCTTCCAGAACACGCTCATCAGATTTCGCCCGGGGGGCGAGGTTCTTCCGGAGTACGCGCAAGCGGTATTCGTGCGATGGCGGGCGCAAGGAGTTTTCGCCAGCATCGCAGAGAAGACAAGCATCTCGCACCTGGGCGGAAATCGGTTTGGGTCCCTGCTCTTCCCTCTGCGGACCCTATCCGAGCAGCGGCGGATCGTCGAGGTGATCGACGCGGTGGCGGCGCAGGAGCGTGCTCTCCTAACTTCGATCGCGAAGCTGCGCAGTGCGCGTCAGGGCACGCTGCTGTCAGCTATGTCCCCTTTGCAGCTGGGAGAACCCCCGAAAGGGTGGGTCCGGGTGCCACTCAAAGAAGTGGTTCCTGTGGCAGAGTACGGCGTTTCCGAAGCTCTAAACCGTGATGCGCGCGGCGTTCCCATTCTTCGTATGAACAACCTTGAAGGCGGACGACTTGAGTTGTCAGACCTGAGATATAGCCCCACTCCTGTTCCTGCCAAGCTGGAACTTAAGTATCGCGATGTTTTGTTTAACCGAACCAATAGTATTGATCATATTGGAAAGTCGGCAATTTGGCGAGGGGAACTGCCAAGAGCTTCCTTCGCATCCTATCTTGTAAGGATCAACCCAGACACATCCCAACTCTCTGCGGAATATCTGGTTGAATGGCTCATGCACCCCGTAATTCGTCAAAGAGTCAGGTCGATTTCGACAGTCGCCGTCCAGCAGGTCAACGTTAACCCTACGAAGCTCCGAGAGCTGGAGATTGATTTCCCGTCCAGCCTCGGTGAACAGCAGCAGCTGATCGATTTGCTGCGCTCGTGTGATCGGTTGATTGACGTCGAAGTGTCGGAGCTAAGCAAACTTAGAGAGGTTAAGCTCGGCGTAATCGGTAATCTTCTATCTGGAGCCGTGGACAGCACCCCAGTGTTGCCGTGATTTCTAGGAAATCAGGAGAGTGAGTGCATGAAAGACCTTCACGTCCGACAGCTCGAATCAGAACTTGATGCCCAGTTTTCTCAGTTCATCGATTTGACGGACCTTACCGATCGACCGAAGCATATTAAGCGCTCCTCATTCCTTAGTCGCGCATTGGCTGCTCTTTCTGTGCATGTCCTTACAGGAATGACCCCAGAGCAAAGTGCGAAGTGTGTAATTGACAGCTTTGATGATTGGGGTATCGATGCGATTGCTGTCGATGCCGACAGCGAGGTTCCCCAAGTTTGGATTATCCAGGCGAAGTGGAGCAAGGAGGGAAACGCGACTTTTGACGGGAATGCCCTAAGGGCGCTAGAAGATGGGCTGCGAAAGCTTGTCAGGGGTGAGTATAATCGTTTCAATCGAAGAATCGATCCACTCGTTCCGGATCTTGATTCTGCGCTGAATAATCCACGGGTCAAGATTGTTCTGGTTCCTGCGCTTGCTGGCGATCAAATCATTTCCCCGAACGTGCAAAGCGGCTTGACGGAGCTGCGTAATGAATTTGATCCAGAAGTGATGCGAGTCGAGCCGCTTCTACTCTCGGATTTCATTGCTGCAATTCGTGCAGGAATCCATGACCCAAGGGTTAACCTCAGGGCCAAGATGACCGACCTGAGGTTCCTTGAAGAGCCTTATCTTGCTTACTTCGGAAACATCTCTGCCGATCAGATTGCGAGCTGGTATTCGGGAGAGAGGCACCGTCTCTTCAGGAGGAACATTCGGCACCCTCTTGGACTGACTAAGGTGAACTCTGGGATTGTGGATACCTTGCTTTCCGAGCCGGAAAAGTTCTGGTACTTCCATAACGGTATTACTGTGCTTTGTGATCGAATGGAGGCTGGCCTCAGGGGTGACCTGGAACTCCTTGGCGCGAGTGTCGTAAACGGCGCTCAGACGGTTGCGTCCATCCATGAAGCTTATGAGCGTAACCCTGCCTCTGTGGCTAAGGCGCGCATTTCGGTGAGAGTGATCCCACTTCAGGGTACGCCGCAAAACTTTGATCGCAGAGTGACAGTTGCTACCAACACCCAGAATGGCGTAGCTCAACAGGACTTTCGAGCCCTCGATAAGATCCAGGCTAGGTTGCGCTACGAATTCGATGTGGTGCTGGATCTGAAGTATGCGAACAAGCGTGGTGAGTCAGTGCCGGATGCGTCGCAAGGGTGCGGGATCCTTGAGGCCGCGGTTGCGCTGGCGTGCTCTCACCCGAACCCCGAGATGTCGTTCCGCTCTAACTCGGAGGAGCGGCGTATCTGGAGTGATGATACTTACTTTGAAATTTTTCGCCACCCAGATGCCCGTAAGACTTGGCGTGCAGTTCAGGTAGTTCGAGAAGTGGGTATATTCCTTCAGGGTACCCAATCTGATAGGGAAGGGAAGGCGGCATCTCTGGCCGATCAAGGCCGGAACCTAATCTCGCATCTCTTCTTTCAAAAGAATCCTGAATGGTCCACTATCCCGGATAGTGAATGGGGGATTCTTCTTGATGACGTTTCTGTGCAGGTAAGCGAGATCCTTCGCTGGGTGATGGCGGCTATTGATTCTGGTGCAGCTGAGACTTTGCAGGTGTGGAGTATCTTCCGGACCGCGCGCAGGTATGTAGCGATTGTCGAATTCGTCAAGCAAGGTTGGGTTTCGGGACGGCCGACACCCGAGCTCGCTCCTGACTATAAGGCGGAGGAGCGAGAGCGTCGAGCCCGTCAAGCGAACGCGGTTACCGTAATTATTGATGCTGGTGCAATCGAAGAAGGGGTGCATCTCGAATTTCGCCCTGCTACTAAACCGGAGAGGAAGGCTCTATCCGCTTGGGTGTCCGAAGATCCCCGGAGGTCGCGGGCGACCTGGGTGGATGACAAAACGAATCCGCTGCTCTGGGAGTGGGATGGCGGCAGGTATTCGCCAAGTCGCCTTGTGCAAGTGATGTTTGAACTAGCGGGTAAGGACGTTCCTAAAGCGGTCCAAGGGACACGCAGATGGTTTGTTCCGGATCGAGGGTCTCTGGTTGATATAGCCGACTCGATTAGGAGCGAACCGGAGAGCTAAAAGAGATTGCTGGTCTCGGTGTCTGCGGGCTGCATGGTGGCGATGAATTTTTTCCAGCTATCCGTCGAGAATATCAAGACCTTGGCGTAGGGAGTCTTTGAATCGCGGACACGGACCCCCGAGGGGTAACTGTTCAAGACCTCGACGCAGCTGCCGCCCTCTGGACCGCTGTATGACGACTTACGCCAGCCTTGGCGGGTGGAAGTGTCGGGGATAGTGTGGTCAGTCACGATCTTCGTAGTCCTTTGCCGTTGCCCTTAAGAGGGCGAGCGATTCCCGTAGCGGAAGCGCGTCGCTCAGTGCGAGATCGTAGGCACCTTGGAGTCGGGTGACCAGGGCGGGGGAGTCGTGGACCGTGCCCACGCTGTTCCCCTCCGAGTATGCGAGAGGCGGCTGGTCCTCGAACCACATCAGGCTCAGCATGCCTTGGAGCAGCTGGTAGGCGCCGACTCCGAACGGCAGCACGTGCACCCGCACTCGCCTCGACTCCACCAGGCGGACCAGGTGCGTGATCTGCTCCGCCATGACGTCCTCACTGCCCACGACCCGGCGCAGCACCGCCTCGTCGATCAGCGCCCACACCACCGGGCTCACCGGGTCCACTAGCACCTTCGCGCGCTGCAGTCGTGTGACGACGAGCCTGTCACACTCCTCTTCACTCACAGGGGGGTACGACGTGCTCAGAACCGCACGTGCGTACCTTTCCGTCTGGAGGATGCCCGGCACGAAAGACAGGGCGAACTCGCGGATCACCGTCGCCTGCCGCTCAAGCGCCAGCGCCGCCTCGAAGTAGTCCGCGACCGCCACGTCCTGCTTCGGCAGGAAGCTTTGCAGGACGTTGCCCGTGCCCAGCGCGCCGTCCAGCCGCCGTGCGTCTTCCGCTGAGGGAATCCTGCGGCCCGCCTCGATGTGGGCGATGTGCGAGCGGGTCATGATCGCGAGGTCGGCCAGCTCCTGCTGGGTGAGGCCGGCCGCCTCCCGCTGCGCTTTCAGCCACTCCCCGTAGACGTTCGTCATCGTCAACCCCTCTGCGACAAAAGCTCTGTCACCTCGAACCCCCTGGTCAGCGTAGCCCTGTCGGTCTCACGCTGTGAGGGAATCGCTACGGACTGAAGTTCCGGTGGGTGGGCGCGCCCGCCGGAGCCGAACGTGCGAGACCCCCGCGACCGACGTGAACGGTCCGGGGGCGTGGCCCTCAACTAGTCAGGAGTTGACGACGTGTTGCACTGTATCGCCCGGATGCTCGACCCGCTGCTGCGGCTCTTGTGGCCGCCGCCAGGTCGCCACCGCCAGCCGTGTGCCCACCCCCTCCCCGTACCGCCTTCGCCCGCACCCGCTCCCACCGCCGCGCCCGTGCCCGAGCCGTGGTTCTGGGGAGAGAACAGCCCGCTTGTTCGGCCCTACCTCCTCGCGCACGAGCGCCGCCAGGCGGAAGCCCGCCGCCAGCGAGGCCGCCGCCGTGCCCTCTGGCTCGCCGTGCACGGCATCGACATCGGCCCGCGCCTCATCCACGGAAGGGAGGTCACGTCGTGACCCGGTACGCCACCGAGGCTGCCCGGTTGCTCCCCTGGACCGGTGCCGAGGGCCAGCCCTGCTACCTCATCGGTGACGGTGGGGGATACATCTCCCGCGTCGCCGACAACGTCGAGAGCGTGCAGCTGGACATGGCGGACGATCTCCTCGGTCACGTCGAGGAAATGCTGGGCGACCGTTCGGCGACCCCCGAGCAGCTCCGCTACGTCGTCGCCCGCCTGGCGGAGTCCCTGCGTGACGTGCACCGCGTCGCGCTGAGCCGGGGCGCACGGCTGGAAGGAGCCGCCGTTCGTGCCGATCACCCCGAATAGCCGGAACCCTCCGGCGGCCTGAACTCTCGCCCGCCCCGCGCCCATCGCGCAGAATGGATCGCCTGCACGGTGTCGTGAGCGGGCGAGGGGCGTGGGGGAATGGCGGCTTTGCAGGCCGAGCGGGACGAGGTGGAGCGGCCGACCGTCGCGCAGCTGCAGGCGATGGGCTGGAAGCACGTCCCCGGCAAGGACGTCGGCACGCTCGACGCCGGTGCACCGTTCCTCACTGACCAGCTCGCCAGGGCGCTGCGGCGTATCAACCTCCGTGCCGACGACGGCCGGCCGTGGATGGATGAGAAGGACGACGTCAGGCGGTCGATCGCCGCCCTGGCCGACGTCTCCCTCGGCGAGGGCGTGGACCGGGCCAACTTCGCCGCCACCGACCTCCTCCTCAGCGGGCTGACGCTCTTCAACCCGTCCGCCGCGCACGGCGGGTCGTCCGCCACCGTCCAGTACGTCGAGTGGCATGAGAAGCGTGCCGACCGCAACGAGTTCACCGTCGTCGACCAGCTCCGCGTCCGCAGCCGGTCCGGTGAGGTGTCGGTCCTCGACATCGTCCTGTTCGTGAACGGCATCCCGCTCGTCGCCTTCGAGTGCAAGAGCCCGGACCTCGCGGACCCCATCCGCAGCGCCGTCCTCGACCTGCGGCACTACGCCGGATCCCCCCTGCCCGACGACGAACGGGAGGGCGGCGGCCTGCCGCTTCCCGCCGGGGTCCCGGAACTCTTCCGCACGGTGCAGCTGCTCGTGGCCGCGACGACGGAGACCGCCTACCTCGGCACGATCACCTCCTCCCCGGAGCACTTCCACCCCTGGCGGAGCGTCGAGCCGGAGGACCCGGCGACGCTGACCGCCGAGCTGCCGGGCGGTGCGGGCAAGCTCAACGAGCGGCACAAGCTGGTGGGTGTAGTCCTGCGCCCCGAGGCGCTGCTCAGGATCGTCCGGCACTACATCATCCCGATGACCGTCCCGACCGAGTCGGGCGGCGCCCGGACGGTCAAGGCCGTCGCGCGCCACCAGCAGTACCGGGCGGCCGAGAAGGCGGTCCGCAAGCTCCTCACCGGCAGGGCGCGCGGCGGCCCGGACACCGAGGACGAGCGAGGGGGCGTCATCTGGCACACCCAGGGCTCCGGCAAGTCCCTCACCATGACGTTCCTCGTCCGCCGGATGCATCTGCACCACCGGCTGAGCGAGTTCATGGTGGTCGTGGTCACCGACCGCACCCAGCTGCAGGAACAGCTCGCCGGCACGCTGCGGCTGAGCGAGTCCGAGGTGGAGACCGCGAAGACCGCGGCCCAGATGGAGGGGCTGTTGCGGGACGGCGGCCGGCGGGTCGTCTTCGCGATGATCCAGAAGTACGGGGCCGGCGGGTTCACCTTCGCGGGCGAGGCAGAGGGGGACGGCGACGACCGGGACTTCGCCGCGGAGTACGACGAGGCGGAGAAGGCCCGGCGGGAGCGGCGTGCGGCGAAGCGGCCCAAGGTGCCGAACTTCCCCGAGTGCAACACCTCCCCGGACATCCTCGTCCTCGTCGACGAGGCGCACCGGTCCCACACGAACCTGCTGCATGCCGCGCTGCGCAAGGCGATCCCCAACGCGGCGAAGATCGGCTTCACCGGCACCCCCATCATCACCGGTGAGGCCGAGGACACCCGCCGGATCTTCAGCGGCGGTCCCGGCCGGGGGTTCCTGGACGAGTACCGGATGGCGGACGCCGAGCGCGACGGCGTGGTCGTCCGCATCCGGTACGAGGGCCGCACCGGTGAGGGGGCGGTCCTGGACCAGGAGGGTCTGGACCGGCGCTTCGAGGACCTCATCCGCGACCGCACCGACGAGGAGCGGCGCCGGCTGCTCCACCGGTGGCCTACGGAGAGGGACGTCGCCGAATCGACGCCGATGATCCGGGCCAAGGCCGCGGACATGCTGGAGCACTGGGTGACGACGGTGCTGCCGGGCGGCGGCTTCAAGGCGCAGGTTGCGGCGGTCAGCCGGAAGGCTGCCGTCGAGTACCACCACGCGCTGCGGGCGGCACGGGACGCCCTGCTGGCGGAGCTCGCCGCGTTCCGTCCCGAGTCGGTCGCAGGGACGCCGATCGAGGCGATGGACCGGCGGACCCGGTACCTCTTCCAGGCGTACCCGTTCCGTTCGCTGCTGCGCCGGATCGACTTCGTGCCGGTCGTCTCACCCGGGAAGGAGCGCAAGCGGCGCCAGTGGCTGCACTGGACGGACCCGGTGCGGCAGGCCGCGTACATCGAGCGCTTCCACCAGGCTTTCCCCGTCCTGCCGCCCGAACCGGACTGGGTCGTCACCACGCCTTTCCACGTCCCGGTGAACAAGCCGTCGGGCCCGGCCAACACCGGCGGCAACCCGTGGTCCCGGGGAGCCACGGAACACCCGGGCAAGCCGGAGACCGAGCCCGACCCCGTGCACCCCGAGAGCCCCATCGCCTTCCTGATCGTCAAGTCCATGCTGCTCACGGGCTTCGACGCCCCGCGCGAGCAGGTGCTGTACCTGGACCGGCCGATCCGCGACGCCGAACTGCTCCAGGCCGTGGCGCGGGTGAACCGGCCCATGCCGGGCAAGGAGATCGGATACGTCGTCGACTACTACGGAGTCTTCGAGCATCTGAGCGACGCGCTCGCCGACTACGAGGCGGCCGACGTGGACGACACGATGCTCAGCATGTCCGTGGAGGTCGGCGCCCTGGAACCGGCGGCGGAGAAGGTGCGCCGGTACCTCCAGGAGCACGCCGGTGTCATCGACGCCGACCTCGTCGACTTCGCCGCCGTGCGGTCCGCCGCCCTGGCCTTCGAGGACGAGGCCGTCCGCATGGGCTTCGACACGGTGCTGCACGAGTTCCTCGCCACACTGGAGCGGGTGCTGCCCCACGAGCGGGGCCTGGACTACGTGGGCGAGGCCCGCCGATGGGGCCTGTTGCAGAAGCGCATCCGTACGCTCCACCGCGACGCTCCGGGCGGTGCTTTCACGCTGCGCCTGTACGGGCGCAAGGTCCGCTCTCTGATCGCCGAGCACCTGGAGGGTCCGGAGATCGACCAGGTGATCGCGCCCGTGTCGCTGGCGTCGCCGCTGTTCGACGAGCGGGTGCGGGCCATGCCCGCGCGTGAGGCTGCCGCCGAGATGGGACACGCCCTTCGCTTCCACCTGGAGGAACGCGTGAGGCGGGAGGACCCGGAGAAGTACACCCGGCTCTCGCAGCGGCTGGAGGAGATCCTGCGGGAGATGCCCGGCCGGTTCGAGGAGCAGATCCAGGCGTTCGGGCCGCTGTTCGAGCAGGTGCGCCGCGAGACCGAGGAGGATCCGCGGCTGGCGGGGCTCACGCCGCTGGAGCAGGTGGTGTACCGCATGCTGGACAAGGACGCGGTGGAGAACCCGGACCTCAACACCAGCGAGGTGAACCTGCGGGAGGTGGCCGAGGCGGTGTGCGAGACGGCGGCACGCACCATGTCCAAGGCCTCGTACCAGGGCCAGGGGCAGGACATCGATCATCTCGCCAACAAGATCGAGACGACGCTGATCCAGGGGCAGGTGCTGCCTGCCGGGCCGGACTGGGGGCCCCTTCGCGCGCTCGCGGAAGGACTCGCCGCCCACGCCAACCGCAACCGGAAGTCGTTCCTGGCGAGGGGGCGGGGAGAATAGGCGGGGTGACCGCCCCGATCCTCGACTCCGCAGCGCCGGTCGCCCTCAGTGAGGGCGACCGGCTCGCCGTGGACGGTCTGGCGCTGAAAGTGCGAGTCAGTCCCCGGCGCAGACGGTTCGCGCTCACGGTGGAGCTGGATGCCGCGGTCACCCTGCACGCGCCTCAGGGGTGCTCGAAGGCGGACGCGGTGGATTTCGTCCGGGCGCATAGGGACTGGGTGGCGGACAAGGTCGCGCTCCGGGAGCGCACCCGTCCGCTGACTCCGCCCAAGCGCCTCGTGGAGGGCGAGGTCTTCCGGTACCTGGGGCGTACGTACCGGCTCACCGTTGACCACGAGTGCGCGGCGGAGGCCCCTGTGCGGCTGGTCGCCGGACGGCTCGTGCTCAGCGCGACGCAGGCCTCCGACGCCGCCCTGGGACGGGCCGCGCTCACCGCCTGGTACTGCCGAGCCGGCCGTCGGTGGGCCGTGGGGCGCCTTCAGCCGTGGGCGGCCCGCATGGGAGTGCCCGAGCCCGCCCTGGACGTGTCCGACCTCGGGGGACGCTGGGGGAGCTACCGGCCCGGCCCCGACAACCGGGAGAAGGGGCGGATGAGCCTCGGCTGGCCGCTGTTCCAGCTCCCCATGCACCTCGTGGACTACGTCATCGCCCACGAGCTCGCCCATGTGAAGGTCCACGGCCACGGCCCGGGCTTCTGGGCGCTGCTCGGACGGGCCCTGCCCGAGTACGAGGAGCGCAAGGCGGAACTCGACGAGCTGGGGCGGCGCATGTGGATGGGGGACCTCACGCAGAAAGACGAATGAGGTCGAGGTTGGTATGAGGGGCAGCACGCTGCCGGGGCTTCGCCCGGCGGGCACCCGACCGCAACGCGACGAGCGGAAGCCGGTGTTCGCCGCCCCGGTGTCCGTCGCGGTCAGCGGTTGGCCGCCAGGAGGGCGCGGGCGTGGCGGACGAGTGCCTGGCGCACCTCGTCCGGGGACAGCACGGTGAGCGGGGTGGCCAGACCGAGGAGGTAGGCGGCGAGCTGGTCGACGCTGTTGCCGCCGATCCGGACCACGGTGGCCGCGGGGCCGTCGGAGTGGTGGGTGCCGATGGTGGGGGGCACCTTCCGCAGGGCGCGGTCCAGGGGGAGGGGGAGGCGGACCGTCGTGTACACCGGGTACACGACGCTCGCTATCCCGTGGGAGACCAGCGCCGCGGCGTCGGGCGGATCGGTCAGGTCGGCCGGTTCGGTGGTGGAGCGCACGCCCATCACTCGGTCGGCGCGGAACGTGCGCCACTCCCGTCGGGCGACGTCCCGGGCGACCAGGTACCAGCGCTGGCCGGTGTGGACCAGGCGGTACGGGTCGGCGGCCCGCACGGAGGCCCGGCCGGCGTGGTCCCGGTAGGAGAGGGTGACGCGCAGGGCGCTGTGGCAGGCCCGCGCCAGTTCCAGCAGCAGGAGCGGGTCGATCTGCGGTTCGCCGGAGCGGGGGGTGTGTTCGAGGGCCGCGTCCATCGTGCTCAGCCGGCCCGCGAGGCGTGCGGGCAGGCTCTGGCGGAGCTTGAGCAGCGCGGAGAGGGCGGCCTGCCCGGTGCCGAGGACCCCGCTGAGCGCGGCTTCGCGCAGGGCGACGGCGACGGCCAGGGTCTCCTCGTCGTCCAGTACCAGCGGCGGCGTCCGGGTGCCGGGGCTCAGCCGGTAGCCGCCCCAGGGGCCGGGGGCGGACTCGACCCCGTAGCCGAGGTCCCGCAGCCGGGCGATGTCGCGGCGGACCGTGCGGTCGGTGACCGCCATGCGTTCGGCCAGCTGGCGGCAGGTCCACTCGGGACGCGCGGACAGCAGCGACACCAGGCGCAGCAGGCGGGAGGAGGTCGTGGTCACGAGCAGCCAGTGTCCCGTACGACCAGGACACGTCCTGTCAGGGTCATGGCCTACGGTCCGGTCCCATGAGCACCCCAGAGATCCGTCTCCTCTCCTGCGACTTCGACTGCCCCGACCCGGCCGAGCTGGCCCGCTTCTACGGCGAGGCCCTGGGCCTGCCCGTGCTGTACCGCAGCGACGACTTCGTCCTGCTGGGGCGGGAGGGGGCCCCGGGGCTGGGCTTCGTCCGCCAGGCGGGCTACCGACCCCCGGCCTGGCCCGACCCCTCCCACAGCAAGCAGGCCCACCTCGAACTGGGCGTCGACGACCTGGACGCCGCGCAGGAGAGGATGCTCGCCCTGGGCGCCGTCCTGCCCTCCTTCCAGCCGCGCCCCGACGTGTGGCGGGTGCTCCTGGACCCGGCGGGCCACCCCTTCTGCCTGGCGACGCACGGGACCTGAGCCCCCGCGCGACCTCCGGCCACCGTCCGGCTCCCGGCGCGCCAGGGGCCGAACCGCCCGCCCCGCGGGCGGCACCCCGGAACGGACGTGGTGTTCTCCCTCGCCGGATCACAGGAGCTGGCGTCCCAGGTCCGCCAGGCCCCGCACGCCCCGCCCGCCCGCCCCACCTCACAGCCGCCGCAGCGCGAACCACAGCTCCATACGGGTCTGCGCGTCCTCCAGGTCCGCGTCCAGCAGGGTCGCGCAGCGGGCGACGCGCTGGCGGACCGTGTTGCGGTGGACGCCCAGGGCGGTGGCCGTGCGGTCCCAGCCGCCGTGCAGGGACAGCCACACCCGCAGGGTCTCCAGCAGGGCCGGGCTGTCCAGGAGCGGGCCCAGCAGGGCGCGGGCGTGCGCGTCCGCCTCGGCCGGATCCACCAGGGCGTCCAGGCCGCCCGCCCGGTGGCGGGCCAGGCCCGTGTGCGCGGCCTCCGCGCGGCGCAGGGCGCGGGCCGCCTGGGCGTCGGCCGCCTCCAGCGACCCGGGCCCGGCCGGGGCGCTCACCCCCAGGGTCCAGCCCGGCTGCGGCTCCGCCTCCCGGCCGGCCGGGAGCAGCGCCCGTACGGTGCCCCCGGCCGCGTCCACGAGGGGGGTGCCCAGCGCGGGCGGGGCCTGCCCGTCGCCGCCGCGCGCGTGCACCACCGTCCAGGGCGCCTCGCCCAGCAGCGGCGCCACCTCCTCGGGGCGGGCGCCCAGCAGGAGCCGTACCAGCGCGGCCGACCGGGTGGCCTCGTCGGCGCCCTGGTGGGGCGCGGTCAGCAGGGACAGCAGCACCATGGCGGTCTCGGCGATCCGCTGGTCGGCCTCCTCGTGCCGCGCCAGCGCCAGGCCGAGCGTCAGGCCCTCCCGGCCGGTGCCCAGGCTGTACGCGACGAGCCGCACGCCCCTGGAGGCGCCACCGGGGCCGGGGCCGGCCGGAGCGCCTGCCGTGCCGGGGCCGGGGCCGGCCGGACCGCCTGCCGTGCCGGGACCGCCCGTACCGCGTGCCGCCACCGCGCCGGGGTCGCCCTCCGTACCGGAGCCACCCGTACCGCCTGCCGTGCCGGGGGCACCCGCCCCGCCCCCGGCGCCGCCCGCACCACCGCCGGGGCCCACCGCGCCCCCGGCCGCGACCGTGTCCGACGCCGACGACGGGCGGCGCTCCGCCCGTGCCACCACCGCCACCAGCCGGGACAGCGCCGCCGCCTCCTCCGGGGTGAGCCCCCGCCCGGCCGCCGCGTACTCGGAGCCGTCCGGCGCGTACAGCGCGGCCCACCCGCCCAGCCGCCCCGCCAGCACCTTCAGCACCGCCGGCACCGGACCGGGCCGCGCCGCCGCCGTCGCCAGCGCCCGCTGCGCGTCCGTCACCCGGCGCAGCTCGTGCAGCCGCGCGTCCGCCCTCAGCCGCCACACCGCCCGCGCGACCGCCGCGAACGTCGTACCCGGTTCCACCTCCACCAGCGGCAGCCCGTGCCGCGCGCACGCCGCCGCCAGCGCCTCCGGCACCGTGTCGTACACCGGTGTCACCCCGAACCCCAGCGCCGCCGCGCCCGCCTGCGCCGCCCGCGCCACGAACCGCTCCGGGTCCGCCCCCGCGTCCGCCAGCTGCACCCCCGCCGTGAGCAGCAGCTCACCGCCGAGCAGGTACGGGTACGGGTCGGCCATCTCCGAGGTGTGCACCCAGTGCAGCTCGGCCCCCGGATCGCCCGCCACCAGGCGCAGGCCCAGCTCGCGCCGGGCCAGCAGCGCCGCCAGCCGCACGGGCGGCCCGAACGGCACCACCGCCTCCGCCGGCCCCGCAGGCGCCACCGCCTCCGCAGGCCCCGCCGGCCCCCCAGGTCCCACCGGTCCCGCCGGTTCCGCTGCCTCGGTCCGCTCCGTCATGGACGCTTCCTCCACTCCGCGACCCCCGAATGGAAGAAACGTACACTTCTACGGGGGGTCCGGCGGCCGTACCGTCGTGTCCATGGACGCCGTGTGTGCGACGTACGGCGCGAGCGCAGGAAAGAAGGCACCCCACATGAGCAGCACCAGCGGCACGCCCCGCGGTCCCATCGACTCCTCCCGCGTCCCGCGCTACGCCGGACCGGCGACGTTCGCCCGCCTGCCCCGCCTCGACGAGGTCGGCACCGCCGACGTCGCCGTGGTCGGCGTGCCCTTCGACTCGGGCGTCTCCTACCGCCCCGGCGCCCGCTTCGGCGGCAACGCCATCCGCGAGGCGTCCCGCCTGCTGCGCCCCTACAACCCGGCCCAGGACGCCTCCCCGTTCGCGCTCGCCCAGGTCGCGGACGGCGGCGACATCGCGGTCAACCCGTTCAACATCAACGAGGCCGTCGAGACGATCGAGGCCGCCGCCGACGACCTCCTCGGCACCGGCGCCCGCCTGATGACGCTGGGCGGCGACCACACCATCGCCCTGCCGCTGCTGCGCTCGGTCGCCAAGAAGCACGGCCCGGTCGCGCTGCTCCACTTCGACGCCCACCTCGACACCTGGGACACCTACTTCGGCGCCGAGTACACCCACGGCACGCCGTTCCGCCGGGCCGTCGAGGAGGGCATCCTCGACACCGAGGCGCTCTCCCACGTCGGCACGCGCGGCCCGCTGTACGGCAAGCAGGACCTCACGGACGACGAGAAGATGGGCTTCGGCATCGTCACCTCCGCGGACGTGTACCGCCGGGGCGTCGACGAGGTCGCCGACCAGCTCCGCCAGCGCATCGGCGACCGCCCGCTGTACATCTCCATCGACATCGACTGCCTCGACCCGGCCCACGCCCCCGGCACCGGCACGCCCGAGGCGGGCGGCATGACCTCCCGCGAGCTGCTGGAGATCCTGCGCGGCCTGGCGTCCTGCAACCTGGTCTCCGCCGACGTGGTGGAGGTCGCCCCCGCGTACGACCACGCCGAGATCACCTCCGTCGCCGCGTCCCACACGGCGTACGAGCTGACCACGATCATGTCCCGCCAGATCGCGGCGGCCCGCACCGCCGGGGCGTGAGCCACACCGTCGGGCAGGGGAGCGCCTCGCCGTACGGGCGGTCGCGGCTCCCGTGCGGGTCGCGGCCGGTCTTGTAGGGTCGCCCCGCCCCCTGCGGGACCGATCGCCTCTTGGGGCACCGGTGGCCCTTACGGGATCAGCATGCCCCTAGGGGGCGTACCGCCCCTTGGGGGGTGCACCATCCCCTAGGGGCCGGAACGCCCGTAGGGGACGCGCCGGCCCTACGGGACCCGCACCTCGTACGGGACGGCCGCCCGTCACAGGACCGGCACGCCCGCAGGGGATGACCGCTCCCTGCGGGGCCGGACCGTGCCGCGCGGTCGCGTGCCGCCGTACCGCCCAGGAGCCCGGAGACCATGACGCACGACCACGACCTCGTTCTGCGGCCCACCGCCGCCCAGACGGCCGCGGCGCTGAGCGCCCCGCCCGGCCGCACCGGCGGGGACCTCGTGATCGAGACCCTGCGCGGGCTCGGCGCGACCACCGTGTTCGGGCTGCCGGGGCAGCACGCGCTGGCGCTGTTCGACGCGCTCGGCCGCTCCGACCTCACGTACGTGGGGCTGCGCGTCGAGAACAACGCGGGCTTCGCCGCCGACGCGTACGGCCGGGTCACCGGCGAGGCCGCCCCGCTCCTGCTGTCCGCCGGGCCCGGCGCGCTGACCGCGCTGCCCGCCCTCCAGGAGGCCGCCGCGGCGTCGGCACCGGTCGTCGCCATCGGCGCGCAGGTCCCCGCGCGGGGCCTCGGCGGCGGGCGCCACGGGTACCTGCACGAGCTGCGCGACCAGCGGGCGTCGTTCCGGGACGTCGTGAAGTCCGTGCACGAGGCCCGTACGGCGAGCCAGATCCCCTCCGCCGTCGCCGCGGCGTGGGAGTCGGCGCTGACCGCCCCGCACGGCCCCGTGTGGGTGGAGATCCCGGCCGACGTGCTGGCCGCGCCGACGGACCTGCCGGTCGTGACCGCGCCGGACGCCACCCCGCACGACCTGGTGCCCCGTCCGGAGCTGACCGCGCTGGCCGCGCACTGGCTGTCGCGGGCCGAGCGCCCGGCGATCGTCGCGGGCGGCGGGGTCGTGCGGTCGGACGCCGCCACGAAGCTGCGGGCGCTGGCCGAGCGGCTGTCGGCGCCGGTCGTGACGACCTTCGGGGGCAAGGGCGCCTTCCCGTGGGAGCACCCCCTGTCGCTCCAGTCGTGGCTGGAGGACCGGCACACCACGGACTTCCTCGAGGACGCGGACGTCCTGCTGGTCGTCGGCTCCGGCCTGGGCGAACTGTCGTCCAACTACCACACGTTCCACCCGCGCGGCCGGGTCGTGCAGATCGAGGCCGACCTCGGGAAACTGGAGTCCAACCACCCGGCGCTCGGCATCCACGCCGACGCCCGCCTCGCCCTGTCGGCGCTGCTGGAGACGGTGGAGGAGCGGCACGACCCGGCCGCGCCGGAGCGCGTACGGGCGGTGCTGGAGGCCGTACGCGAGCGGATCGACGCGCAGGGCCTCACCCTGGAGCGGCAGGTCCTCGCGGCCGTGCGGAAGGCGCTGCCCGACACGGCGCCGTCCTTCTGGGACATGACGATCCTGGCGTACTGGGCGTGGTCGGCGTTCGACCCGCGGCGGCCCGGCACCATGCACTCGGCGCAGGGCGCGGGCGGCCTCGGCTACGCCTACCCGGCCGCGCTGGGCGCCGCCGCGGCCGACCCGGACCGCCCGGTCCTGGCGGTCTCCGGCGACGGCGGCGCCCTCTACTCGGTCGCCGAGCTGGCCACGGCCCGCCAGCACGACCTGCCGGTGACCTGGCTGATCGTGGACGACGGCGGCTACGGCATCCTGCGCGAGTACATGACGGAGTCGTACGGCCGGGCCACGGGCACGGAGCTGGCGCGCCCCGACTTCGAGGCGCTGGCGGAGTCGTTCGGCGTGCCGGCGAGGCGGACCACGCCCGAGGAATTGGAGGGCGACCTGCGCGAGGCCCTGGCGGCGCCCGGTCCTTCGGTGGTGGTGCTCCCGGCGGTCCTCCGCATGTTCGCGCCGACCCACACGGAGGACTGACGGGGCGTCACCACTCAGGAGGAGGTCACCAGATGGCCTCGACCCACTCCGGGTGGTCGATGAACGGGTTCCGGTTGTACTGGTACTTGCTGAAGATCAGGTCGTTGCGCTTGCGCTCGAACGCGTCCGGCGGGTCCTGCTCGTTCCACTGCTTGAGCACCGAGAGGCGGCCGTGGAGCGGGGCGCTGCCGTTGCTGACGGAGTTGTTGGGCTCCAGGTCCGGCCAGCCGTCGGTGCCCTCGTACCGGACGGCCATGTAGAGGATCATGCGGGCGACGTCGCCCTTGTCGGCGGCGCGCGGCTCGAAGCTGTCCGAGTCGGTGTAGTTGCCGGGGGCGCCGCTGACCGCGCTGCCGCCCATGTCGAAGTCCTTGTTGCCCCGGATGCTGTTGGTCTTCACGTCGGCGGGGCGCAGGTGGTGGAGGTCGGTGCCGGGGCCCGTGGCGGTGCCGAAGTCGCCGTGGGACTTGGCCCACACGTGCTCGCGGTTCCAGTCGCCGAGGTCGCCGCCGTTGAGGGACTTGGAGCGGGAGGTGCCGCTGTAGAGGAGGCGGACGTTGGCGCTGTTGGCGGGGTCCTCGTCGGTCTCCTTGAGGGCCGTCCACACCGCCGAGTACGAGATCTTCGCCTGGTCGCGGATGATCGAGTGCAGGGCGCTCTTGAGGCTGCTGCCGGTCTTGCCGACGGCGGGCGCGTAGTAGGTGTCGTCGTACGCGGTGACGGCGGCGGACGCCGTGGCCGTGCCGGCCGAGGCGGTCGCCTCGGGGGCCGGGAGCGGGGCCGGGGCCGCGGCGGCGCCCGGTACGGTCACGCCCACCAGCAGCGCGGCGGCGGCCAGCACGGGAACCCTCCAGCGGCGGGCGGGGGCGGCCGGGGATGACGGCATGGGGGAGTCCTTTCCCGAGGTGGGGACACGAGGGGACGAGGGGGGACGAGGGGGACGCGAAGGGACACGGCGAGGAAACGTTTCGGCGATCTACGCGAGTTGACCGCCGGGCAAGGGGAGACTGCCATGCCGGCGCCGACCCGCGTGTGAACGGGACGGGTCGGTCCTGTGACATTGTCATGGACGTGGCGAGCATGGCCCCGCGAGGGCCTGTGCGGCAGCACTCCGCGCCGTGCGGCGCGGCGCGCCGCGCAAGATCGCCGTCGGCTGCGGCGCCGCCTCGGACGGCGCGGCATGCGGTCCGCCGCGCAGGTCCGCCGCGCAGGTCCGCCGCGCAGGTCCGCACGCGCGGCGACGGCGCCCTGAGGGTCTCGCGGGCTCCGCAGGGCCCGAGGGCTCCGCAGTGCCCGAGGGCTCCGCAGTGCCCCGAGGGCCGGGAGGGGGCTGAAGGGGGGCAGGGCCGGGAGGGGTTGAAGGGGCTGAGGGCCCGGAGGGGCTGAGCGGTGTGCCCCGTCCACGCCGGGGCGGCCGTCCCCCGACTCCGCCCGCCGGGTCCGCCGTACCTCCGTCTCCGCCCCGCCGTGGGGCGCGACTCCCCCCGTGGCGGCGCCCCGCCGCCCGTCATCCCGGGGCCCCGGCCCCGCCCGGTCGCGCGAGTCCGTGGCCGCCCCCGGTCCGGCGCGCTCCCGGCTCACCAGGCCGCGCGCCGGACCCCGCCCCGCGTCGTGAGGCGCGACGCTAGAAGCCGCGGCGCCAGATCCCGGCCGGGGTGGACTCGAACGCGTCCGGCGCCTCGGCGGAGAGTGCCGACACCGGGGGTGTGACCATGGAGATGCCGAGCAGGCCGCTCACGATCTTCGGCCCCACTTCCCTGATCCACAGCCGGCCGCCTGGGCCGAGCCGGAAGCCGCAGGGGTCGGCCGCGTCCAGCATCCTCTGGATCCTCGCGTACACCGGATCCCGCTGGGCCAGGTTCCTCAGCGCGCTGACGCGGGCCGGCACCAGGTACTGGGAGCTCACGGCGCTCTGGAGGAGGTCCGACGAGGCGACGAGGTTGGCCAGCCGCACGGCCGCGGCGCGGTCCTCGCCTTCGAGGCCGGGCCTGATGCCGATGGCGTCCGCGTAGCACGGCGTCGGCCTGCCCGGCCCGAGCGGCAGGGCGCGGAGCTCGACGGTCTTGCGCAGACCGGGGCTCATGGAGGGCAGCCACTCCGTGAAGCCCACCATCGCCCGTCCGAGCCCCGCCTCGAACCACTTGACGCGCTGCGAGCCGGGGTCCCTGAAGGCCGCCTGGGCCACGCCCGCCATCTTGACGAGCTTGCGCAGCGCGTCGAGCGCCCGGGTGTCGAGCCTGTCGGCTGCCGGGAGCGGGGGCTCGGGTACGCATCCGCCGTTCAGCTGCTCCCATGCCTGCTGGTACATGCAGGCGTCGGTGGTGGAGCCCCTCAGCTCGACGATGAGGCCCTGTCCGGGCGCGGGAATCTCCTTCTCGGGGTACGGGGCCGCCCCGAGAACGGCGAACAGCGCGTCGAGTGACAGCTCCGGCTTGCCGAGGGGCTGGTCGCCGTCCCGGTAGTAGAGGGTGCTGCAGCACCCCAGGTACGGGATTCCCACGAAGTGGCCGTCGGGGCCCGTCGCCGCGTCCCGTGCGAACCGGTACAGGTCCTCCGGGCTGTCGACCTCGTCGGGCCGCAGAGGGGAGACGGCGTATTCCCCGACGAGGGAGCCGGAGAAGGAGCAGTCGAAGGCGAAGACGTCGATGGTGGGTGCCGGTGGCCCGCTGTAGGGGTCGTACGTCTGGAACGACAGCGCGTACCCCGTGCCGAGCGCCGCCCAGGCCTGCGACACCTTGTCCTGGAAGAGCTGGGGGTCCGGGACGTAGGGGTAGAGGGCCACCGTCAGCTCGCCGGGGCCCGACTCCCGGGGTGCGGCGGCGCGGACGGCGAGCTCGCCCTTGGGGGTGAGTGCCTGGGACATCGGTCGGCCTCCATGGTTCGCGCGAATCCCCCTTATCGGAACCTTCCGGACAGTAGCCCTCGGCTCCTCCGTGGGGTGGTCCGGCCGGCCCGCCCCGCGGGAGACCTAGGCCGAAAGGACGGTCTTCGGGGGAGTCGGGGCCGTGCCGGGATGAAAATCGGATCGGGCCCTGTTGGTGCCTTGCGGTAGATCAGCGGAAACGGGCGAAACGGGAGGCCGGAACGTGGTGTCGGCGGCGGGGGACAAACAGGCGGCGGGGCAACGGGCGGCCGGGCAGCGCACAGGACCGCTGCCGGCCGGGCAGCGGCCGGCCGGGCAGCCGGCGGCCGGGCAGCCGGCGGGGGCGGCCGGGCAGGGGTGGGCCAAGCGGCTGTGGGGATACGCCTGGCGGCACCGGCTCGACGTCGTGCTCGCCCTCGCCTCCTCGCTGGGCGGCATGGCCGTCATGGCGTTCGTCCCCCTCGTCACCAAGATCGTCATCGATGACGTGATCGGTGAGGGCAGCGGCTCCCTCGGCCTGTGGATCGGCGTCCTGATCGCCGCCGCCCTCGCCGTGTACGCCCTGACGTACGTCCGCCGCTACTACGGCGGGCGGCTCGCGCTCGACGTCCAGCACGACCTGCGCACCGAGATGTACGGCACGATCACCCGCCTCGACGGGCGGCGCCAGGACGAGCTGTCCACCGGCCAGGTCGTCGGCCGCGCCACCAGCGACCTGCAACTGGTGCAGAGCCTGCTCTTCATGCTCCCGATGACCATCGGGAACTTCCTCCTCTTCTTCCTCAGCCTCGGCGTCATGGCCTGGCTGTCGCTCCCCCTCACCCTCGTCGTCCTCGCCGTCGCGCCCGCCCTGTGGATCATCGCCAAGCGCAGCCGCGTCCGCCTCCACCCCTCCACCTGGTACGCCCAGGCCCAGGCCGGGCACGTCGCGGGCGTCGTGGACGGCGCCGTCAGCGGCGTACGCGTCGTCAAGGGCTTCGGCCAGGAGGACCAGGAGGCCGGCAAGCTCGGCACGGCGAGCCGTGAGCTGTTCGCCGCGCGGCTGCGCACCATCCGCCTCAACAGCCGCTACACCCCCGCCCTCCAGGCGGTCCCCGCGCTCGGACAGGTCGCCATGCTCGCCCTCGGCGGCTGGCTGGCCACCCGCGGGGAGATCACGCTCGGTACGTTCGTCGCGTTCTCCACGTACCTCGCCCAGCTCGTCGGCCCGGTCCGGATGCTCGCCATGGTCCTCACCGTCGGCCAGCAGGCCCGCGCCGGCGTCGAACGCGTCCTGGAGCTGATCGACACCGAGCCGTCCCTGGCCGACGGCGCCCGCGACCTGCCCGCCGACGCCCCCGCCGGCGTCGAGTTCGACGACGTGACCTTCTCCTACCAGGGCGGAAGCGGGGCGAAGGACAGGAGTGGGAGCGGCGACGGGCCGGACGGCGACGACGGCGACGGCGTGCCGCCCGTCCTCGACGGCTTCTCCCTCACCATCCGCCCCGGCGAGACCGTCGCCGTCGTCGGCGCGTCCGGCAGCGGCAAGTCCACCGTCTCCCTCCTCCTGCCCCGCTTCTACGACGTCACCGGCGGCGCCGTCCGCGTCGGCGGCCACGACGTGCGCGACCTGACCCTGCGCTCCCTGCGCGACGCCATCGGGCTCGTCCCCGAGGACAGCTTCCTCTTCTCCGACACGGTCCGCGCCAACATCGCCTACGGGCGGCCCGACGCCACCGACGCGGAGATCGAGGCCGCCGCGCGCGCCGCCCGCGCCGACCGCTTCATCGCCGACCTGCCCCGCGGCTACGACACGACCGTCGGCGAGCACGGCCTCACCCTCTCCGGCGGGCAGCGCCAGCGCATCGCCCTGGCCCGCGCCATCCTCACCGACCCCCGGCTGCTCCTCCTCGACGACGCCACCTCCGCCGTCGACGCCCGCGTGGAGCACGAGATCCACGAGGCGCTGCGCTCCGTCATGGCCGGGCGCACCACGCTGCTCATCGCCCACCGCCGCTCCACGCTGAACCTCGCCGACCGCATCGCCGTCCTCGACGGCGGCCGGCTCGCCGACATCGGCACCCACGAGGAGCTCCAGGAGCGCTCCGCCCTGTACCGGCGGCTGCTCACCGACCCCGACGAGCTGGGCGGCGTCTCGCCCGGCCACCTCCGGCCCGCCGGCGCGGACGAGGAGGGCGACACCTCCGTACGCGACGAGCTGGACGCGGAGTACGACGCCGAGCGCGGCATCACCCCCGCCCTGTGGGACCGCGACGCCGCCGGGCCCGGCCCCGACCGGACGCCCGGCGCCACCCCGCAGCTGCTCGCCCAGGTGGCGGCGCTGCCCCCGGCGGCCGACACGCCCGAGGTGGACGAGGCGGCCGCCGTACGGCCCGAGGAGTCGTACGGGCTGCGCCGGCTGCTGCGCGGCTTCGGGCTGCCGCTGCTGTTCAGCCTGCTCCTCGTCGCCGTCGACGCGGGCATGGGCCTGCTGCTGCCCGTGCTGATCCGGCACGGCATCGACGAGGGCGTCACCCGCCTCGCGCTCGGCGCGGTGTGGGCGGCCTCCGCGCTGGCGCTGCTCACCGTCGTCGTGCAGTGGATCGCCCAGACGGGTGAGATCCGCATGACCGGGCGGACCGGCGAGCGCGTGCTGTACGCGCTCCGCCTGAAGATCTTCGCCCAGCTCCAGCGGCTCGGCCTCGACTACTACGAGCGCGAGCTGACCGGCCGGATCATGACCCGGATGACGACCGACGTGGACGCCCTGTCCACGTTCCTCCAGACCGGCCTCGTCACCGCCTTCGTCTCCGTCGTCACCTTCTTCGGGATCATGGTCGCGCTGCTCGTCATCGACGTGCAGCTGGCCCTCGTCGTCTTCGCGACGCTGCCGGTGCTGATCATCGGGACGTTCTTCTTCCGGCGCGCCAGCGTCAAGGCGTACGAGCTGGCCCGCGAGCGGATCGGTGTCGTCAACGCCGACCTCCAGGAGACCGTGGCGGGCCTGCGCATCGTGCAGGCGTTCCGCCGCGAGCGGTCCGGCGCCGACCGGTTCACCGAGCGGAGCCTGGAGTACCGCCAGGCGCGGGTGCGCGGCCAGTGGCTGATCTCCGTGTACTTCCCGTTCGTGCAGCTCCTGTCGTCGCTGGCCGCCGCCGCGGTGCTGGTCGTCGGCGCGGGCCGGATCGAGGCGGGCACGCTCACGGCGGGCGCGCTCGTCGCGTACCTGCTCTACATCGACCTGTTCTTCGCGCCCGTGCAGCAGCTCTCCCAGGTCTTCGACGGCTACCAGCAGGCGGCCGTGTCGCTGCGCCGCGTGCAGGACCTGCTGCGCGAGCCGACCTCCACGCCGCCCGCCGCCGACCCGCGGCCGGTGCCGGCCCTGAAGGGCGAGATCGCCTTCGAGGACGTCTCCTTCGCGTACGGCGACGAGGAGGAGGCCCTGACCGGCATCGACCTGCGCATCCCGGCCGGGCAGACCGTCGCGTTCGTCGGGGAGACCGGCGCGGGCAAGTCGACGCTGGTCAAGCTGGTCGCCCGGTTCTACGACCCGACGTCCGGGCGGGTCACCGCCGACGGCACGGACCTGCGGGAGCTGGACCTCACGGCGTACCGGCGCCGCCTCGGCGTCGTCCCGCAGGAGGCGTACCTCTTCCCCGGCACCGTGCGGGACGCCATCGCGTACGGGCGGCCGGACGCCACCGACGCCGAGGTGGAGGCCGCCGCGCGGGCGGTCGGGGCGCACGACATGATCGCCACCCTGGAGGGCGGCTACCTGCACGGCGTCGCCGAGCGCGGACGCAACCTCTCCGCCGGGCAGCGGCAGCTCATCGCCCTCGCCCGCGCCGAGCTGGTGGACCCCGACGTCCTGCTGCTCGACGAGGCGACGGCGGCCCTCGACCTGGCGACGGAGGCCCAGGTGAACGCGGCCACGCAGCGCCTCGCCGGCCGCCGCACCACCCTGGTCGTCGCCCACCGCCTCACCACCGCCGCCCGCGCCGACCGCGTCGTCGTCATGGACGGCGGACGGGCCGTCGAGGACGGCACCCACGAGGAGCTGCTGGCCCGCGACGGCCGCTACGCCGCCCTGTGGCGCACCTTCGTCGGGGAGCCCGAGCACGTGGGGTGAGGAACCGGGCGCGCGGGGGCCGGGCGTGCGGGGACCGCGGGTGCGGTGAGCGGGGGAGGCGGGCGCGGGAAGCCGGGAGGGAGCGGCGGGTCGCGCGGAGTGGGCCGGTGAGGGGCGTGGGGTGACGCCGGGCGGGGGCGTGGGGGACGCCGGGCGGGGGTGTGGGGTGACGCCGGGCGGCTGAGTACCGTACCCGGCCGCGTCCGAGTAGCCGCGCCCATGTCCGGGCCGCCGCGCACGGGATGGGGTGGGGCCATGAGTGCCGACACCCCCGGACCCGCGTCCCCGCCCCCGTCCCCGTCCCCGTCCCCGTCCCCCAGCCCCTCGTCCCCCCGCCCCCCGTCCGCCCGCCGGCTGAGGAGGAGGTCCCTCCTGTGGGCCCTCGTCCTGGTGCCCGTGTGGCTCGGGGCCTGGGTGGTGCCGCTGTCCACCGAGCGCGGCACCGCGTGCGTGATGGCCGACCCCGTGTGCGGCGCCCTCTGGCCGGAGGGGACCCTGCAGTTCGCCCTCGCCGCCGTGGTCATCGCCTGCTGTACGGTGCTGGTCGCGCCCGACCGGGGCGCCCGAAACGCGCGCGTGCGCCGGGTCGCGTACCGGGCGCAGCTCCTCTTCTCCTGCGTCGCCGTCCTGTGGGTCCTGACCTGGGCCGTTTGAGCGGCGGGCAACCGTCCGGGGCGTTCTCGCGTCGTACGCCTGTACGGGGGCGAGACGAGAGGGCCGACGGTTGTCCAGGTTCAGTACGAGCGCGTGGCGCGGGCGGATCGCGGTCGGGGCGGTCGCCGTCCTCGCCGCCGGGGTGCTCGGCGTGGCCGGGCCCGGTGTGGCCGCCGCGGAGGCCGCCGCGCCGGGCGGGTGCCCCGGCAGGCTCGCCAAGAGCGTCAAGTTCGCCACCGGGGAGCTGCGCGTCTACAAGAACCGCCAGTACGCCTGCGCCGTCACCGTCGCCACCAAGCCGGGCCCCCGGCGCACCATGACCGTCACCCTCCAGCCGCGCGGCGGCCGGGCCGTCGTGGACTCCGGCCGGTTCACCCGCCAGGCGGGCCCGGTCAGCGTCCACGCCCTGAACCGCTGCGTCCGCGCCACCGGCGCCGTGGCGGGACGCGCCGGCAGCACCGGCTGGATCCTCTGCTGAGCCGGTCGGCCGACCCCGCCGAGCCGGCCGACCCCGCCGAGCCGGCCGACCCCGACGAGCCGGCCGCTCCCCGCCGCTCCCCCCGGCCCCCGCACGGCTGACCGCCCCTCAGCCCCGCACACCCGGATGGTGGCCGCTCACCCGACACACCGTCACCGGCCACCCCGCGGGTCTGGTCACGCACCCGCGCGCACCGCTAGGTTCACGGCGACCGCACCGAACCCAGTGGAAGGCAGCGCATGCGCACGACGCTCAGATGGCTGCTGTCGCTCGTGGTGCTGATAGGCACCATGGGCGCGGCCGGAACGGCCACCGCCGCCGGCCCCGACAGCGCCGGCCGGGACACCGCCGGCACCGACGCCGCCGGCCAGGACATCAAGGACCGCGTCCTCGCGATCCCCGGCATGTCCCTGATCGAGGAGAAGCCCTACCCCGGCTACCGCTTCTTCGTCCTCGGCTACACCCAGCCGGTCGACCACCGCCGGCCGGGCAAGGGCACCTTCCAGCAGCGCCTCACCCTGCTGCACAAGGACACCACCCGCCCCACGGTCTTCTTCACCAGCGGCTACGGCCTCAGCACCAGCCCGCGCCGCTCCGAGCCGACCCGGATCGTCGACGGGAACCAGGTCTCCCTGGAGTACCGCTTCTTCACCCCGTCCCGCCCGCAGCCCGCCGACTGGTCCAAGCTGGACATCTGGCAGGCCGCCTCCGACCAGCACCGCCTCTTCACCGCGCTGAAGCAGGTCTACGACCGCAAGTGGGTCGCCACCGGCGGCTCGAAGGGCGGCATGACCGCCACCTACTACGAGCGGTTCTACCCGCGCGACATGGACGCCGTCGTCGCGTACGTGGCGCCCAACGACGTCGTCAACCGCGAGGACTCGGCGTACGACCGGTTCTTCGCCACCGTCGGCACCAAGGAGTGCCGCGACCGGCTGAACGCCCTCCAGCGCGAGGCCCTCGTCCGCCGCGCCCCCCTGCAGGAGAAGTACCGGCAGTGGGCCGCCGCCGAGGGCGCCACCTTCCGCACGGTCGGCAGCCTCGACAAGGCGTACGAGGCGGTCGTCCTCGACTTCGTCTGGGGCTTCTGGCAGTACTGGGGCGAGCAGGACTGCGCGAGCATCCCGGACGCCGCCACCGCCACGGACGACGCCGTGTACGACACCATCGACGCGTACTCCGGCTGGTCCTTCTACACCGACCAGGGCCTCGAGCCGTACACCCCGTACTACTACCAGGCGGCCACCGAGCTGGGCTCGCCCAGCCTGCGCATGCGCCACCTCGACGGCCTGAGCCGCTACGGCTACCAGCCGGCGCACACCTTCGTGCCGGACGAGATCCCGGTCCGGTTCAAGCCGTGGGTGATGCGCGACGTGGACACGTGGGTCCGCCACAACGCCACCCGCATGCTGTTCGTCAACGGCGAGCGCGACCCGTGGAGCGCCGAGCCGTTCCGCGTCGGCCGGGGCGCGAAGGACAGCTACGTCCTCACCGCGCCGGGCGCCAACCACGGCGCGAACATCGCCGGACTGACCGAGAAGGAGCGGGACTTCGCCACGGCGAAGCTCCTGGAGTGGACCGGCGTCGCCTCGGCCGCCGTCAAGGCGAACCCGGACCGCGCCGAGCCGCTCGCCCGCTACGACGCCCGCCTCGACAAGCGCGACCTGCTGCGCGAGCCCCGGTTCCTGCCGTAGCGCCGTAGCGCCGTAGCGGCGCCGTAGCGCCGTAGGACCCGAGGCGCGAACGGCACGCGCCGTGCCCGCACCATGGGCACCACCATCAGCACCACCCGCACCACCTGTGGCGCTCGCCGCCACGACAGACGGGGTGCGCGTCCGGCGGCCGACGCCGGGCGCGCACCCCGCACGCGTTCTCGGGCTCCGGTCAGTACGAGAGCCCGTACCCGATCGGATACAGCACCCGCGTCGGGTCGTCGGCCCGCGGGACCGGCACCGGCAGCCGCCCCTCGGGGCGGACCCGCCCGGCGACGACCCGTGCGGCGGCCCGCAGTTCCACGTCGGTCCAGGAGTACGTGGCGAGCACGGCCCGCTGGCCGGTCAGCTGGGCGACGTCGTACGGGTTGCGGATCGCGACCACCACGACGGGCACGCCCGTGGCGGCGAGCCGTGCGACGAGGGTGCGCTGGGTGCTGGTCGCCGACACGTTGTACGTGGCGACGACGACCGCGTCCTTCCCGGCCGCCGCCGCGACCGCCTGCTCGATGCGGGCCGTGGTGGGGGCGGTGCCCGTGGACAGGGCGGTCGCGGTGAAACCGAGCCCGTCGAGGGCGGCGGTGAGCGTCGCGGTGGGCGGCCCCGTCGTGCCGGACGGCGAGGCCGGGTCGGCGCCCACCACGAGCACGTTCCGGTGGGTGAGCCGGTTCAGCGGCAGCAGCCCGCCCTCGTTGAGCAGCAGCGTCGTCGTGGCGTCCGCGATGCGGTCGGCCGCGTCGAGGTGGGCCCGCCTGCCGACGACCCGGTCCACCCCCGCGCGCGTGACGTACGGGTCGCGCAGCAGGCCGAGCCGCGCCTTGAGCCGCAGCACCCGCAGAACCGATTCGTCGAGCCGTTCCTCGGAGATCTCGCCACCGCGTACGGCGTCCAGGACGGCGTTCCAGGCGAGGTCGAGGTCCGGCGGGTTGAGGAGCTGGTCGCAGCCGGCCTTGAGGGCGAGCACCGGGACCCGGTCGTCGCCGTACTTGGTGCGCACGCCCTCCATGCCGAGCGAGTCGGTCACCACCACGCCGTCGTAGCCGAGGCGCTCGCGCAGGATGCCGGTGAGGATCGGCCGCGAGAGGGTCGCCGGGTCCTCCGACGGGTCGAGGGAGGGGACGACGATGTGCGCGGTCATCACCGCGTCGATCCCGGCGGCGACCGCGGAACGGAACGGCGGCGCGTCGAGGGCCTCCCACTCCTCGCGCGTGTGCCGGATGTACGGCAGCTTGGTGTGGCTGTCGTCGGTCGTGTCGCCGTGGCCGGGGAAGTGCTTGGCCGCCGCGGCGACCCCGGCGCCCTGGTACCCCTTCACCTGCGCGGCGACCATGCGGGCCACGGCCCGCGGGTCGGCGCCGAAGGACCGTACGCCGATGACGGGGTTGGCCGGGTTGACGTTGACGTCGGCGACCGGGGCGTAGTTCTGGCGGATGCCGAGGGCGGCCAGTTCGGTGCCCGCGATGTGCGCCGCCCGGCGGGCCGCGTCACGGGCGCCGGACGCGCCGAGGGCCATCGCACCGGGCAGCAGCGTCGCGGGCTCGCCGACCCGTGCGACGATGCCGTGCTCCTGGTCGGTGGCGATCAGCACGGGCAGGGGGACGCGCTGCGCGAGCGCGGCGCGCTGGATGCCGTTGGACAGGTCGGCGATCTGGTGCGGGTCGCGGGTGTTGTGCGCCCAGGCGAAGTAGATGATGCCGCCGACGTGGTACGTGGCGACCAGCTCGGCGGCGGTGCGGACGCCGATCTCGCGGAGGTTGGCGTCGACGTCGGCCTGGTCGGGGTGGGTGGCGGAGTGCCCGTACACCCGCATCACGAAGAGCTGGCCGACCTTCTCCGCGAGGCTCATGCGGGCGACGATCCGGGCGAGCGCCCGCTCCCGCGCGTCGGAGTCGAGGGTGCCGGCGGCCGCCACGTCGGCGTCGAGCGACCCGGCCGGTGGGGCGGCCGTGCCGGACGGGGCGGGGGAGGCGGAGGCGGCGGTCGCCAGCGGGGCGGCGACCGCGGCGGTGGCGGTGGCGGCCGTCGCGGTGGCGGCGGCGAGGACGGTGCGTCGGGACGTGGCGCGGTGGTGCACTGGTGCTCCTTCCGGCCGTGCGGTGCAGGGGGATGGGGGAAACTGCCGAGGAGTCACAGGTAGGCGAAAGCACCTGCCGGGTCAAGCATCAGCACACAACCCCCCGCACGCCCACCCGCCTGGCCCCGTCAGCTCCGGCGCACCCGAGCCGCCCCCCGCATCCACCCGCCAGACCCGTCGGGCCCTGGCTCGTCGGCCCAGGCTCGTCGTCCCAGCCCCGTCGGCCCGGGAGCGTCGACCCGGGCCCGTCGGCCCCAAGCCGCCTTCCAGGCCCGGCGTCCCCGGGCCGGGGCTCTAGGCTGGGCCGATGGACTCGCAGGCGTACCTCACCGAACTGTTCTCGCTGCGTGGCGACACCGCCCTCGTCACCGGCGGCAGCTCCGGCATCGGCCGGGCCGTCGCCACCGCCCTCGCCCGCGCCGGGGCGAACACGGTGGTCGTCGCCCGCCGCGAGGCCGAACTGGACGACACGGTCCGGGAACTGGAGGCCCTGGGCTGCCGGGCCGCCCGCGTCGCCGCCGACCTGTCCACCCGCCCCGGCGTCCGGGACGCCGCCGAGCGCGCCGCCGCCGTCTTCGGCGAGCCGGACATCCTCGTCAACTGCGCCGGGATCAACCTGCGCCCGCCCATGGGCGAGCTGGACGAGGAGGTGTGGGACCGGACGATGGCGGTGAACCTGGACGCCCCGTTCCTGCTCGGCCAGCGGTTCGGACCCGGCATGGCGGAGCGCGGGCACGGCCGGATCATCCACGTCACCTCGCAGCAGGCGCACCGGGCGTTCGTGCAGAGCGGCGCGTACGGGGTGTCCAAGGGCGGTCTGGAGTCGCTGGCCCGCTCGCAGGCGGAGGCATGGTCCCCGTACGGCGTCACCTGCAACACCCTCGTGCCCGGCTTCGTCCTGACGCCGCTCAACGCCCGGCTCCAGGAGCGGCCGGACACCGTCGCCGCCCTGGCCGGCCGGACCCTCGTCGGGCGGAACGGCGTGCCGGACGACTTCGCGGGCGCGGCCGTGTTCCTGGCGAGCCGCGCCTCGGCGTACGTGACGGGCCAGTCGGTGTTCGTGGACGGCGGCTTCCACGCCCACTGACCGGCCGCGCACCGGCCGACCGGGTGCCGAGAGCCGGAGCCCGGCGCCGCACCCTCACCCCAGGGACCGGCCCCGCACCCTCACCCCGTGGCGCAGCCGCAGTTGCCGGGTCTCCCACCACGCCACGGCCGTCACCGACGCCGGGCCGCCCAGCAGCGCACAGATCTGCACCAGCGGCGGGCCCGGCGGCAGGCCCCCGGCGGACAGGTTGATCGCCGACATCTCCCACACCAGCACGCCCGTCAGCAGCGCCGGCAGCGCGGGGTGCACCTCCGTCGTGTTGAACGCGCTGCGCACCGCGCGCCCCGACGCGAACACCAGGAACAGCCCCGTCCCCACCGCCGCCATCAGCACGGCGAACCCGATCAGCGAGGCCACCAGGCCCGGTACGGCGCCCCGCGCCGCGTCGCCCGCCAGGACGCTCGCCCACACCAGCAGCGGCGTCGCCGTCAGCACGCCGAAGTACCAGAGCACCGACCGCACGGCGGGCCGCAGCCCCGCCCGCATCACCGGCCGCGCCTCCGGCGGCGACAGCCGGAACAGCACGAGCACCACCACGGGCGTGCTGAGCAGCAGCAGCCACGGGGTGAGCGCGAGCCGCATGAGGTACTGCTCCTGGGCCTGGTCCCAGTCCTCCGAGGTCCCGTAGACGGCGAGGATCAGCAGCGACGCGACGGCCGCCGCCCAGGCCCGCGCCTTCTGCACGCGCGCGATGTCCGGGTCCCCGAACCGGCGCCCGTCGTTCGGGAAGACCTGCCGGGCCTTCCGGCGCGCCAGCCGGGCGATCGGGTACCCCACCAGGACGGCGACGGCCGGCCACACACAGCACAGGAGCGGCACCCACAGCAGCGCGCGCCCGCCGCTCATGTACCCGAGCAACTCCCGCAGCGTCGGCCACTCGTCGTCCCGGAAGCGCTGCCACAGCGACGGCCGTCCGGGGCGGGGGTACGGGTAGGGGCCGGGGTAGGGCGGGCGCTGCCCCGGCACGTGGGGCCCGCCGTACGGCGCGCCGTACCCGTACGGGTGGCCCTGCCCGTAGGGGCCGCCCCCGTGGGGGCCGTGAGGCCCACCGCCCCCGGAGGCCCCGTAGGGGTTCCCCCCGTACGGACTGCCGCCGTGCGGGTTCCCCCCGTACGGGTCCCCGCCGTATGGACCCTGCCCCCCGTACGCCACGACGACGCCCCTCCCGAACACTTCCGGCCGCCCCCGCGGCCGACCGGCACCCCCACTCCTATCGCATCGGCACGGCACGGTGCACGCGCGGAAGGCCCCGGAACGGATCCCGGCCTGTGGACCGGCCGCGTTTCAGCGCGACCCCCCGGCGAGCAGCCCCTCGACGTGGGCGCGTCCGGCGGCGAGGAGCCCCGGCAGTGCGGGGACGCCGGGGAACCAGCGCTTCTCGTACTCCCAGCAGAACCAGCCGTCCGGCCCGGCGGCCGCCACGCACGCGCCCAGCGGCAGGGTGCCCGCGCCGAGCGGCAGGGGCGTCGGGTCGTCGCGGTCGGCGCAGTCCTTGACCTGCACGTACCCGAGGTACGGGGCCAGCAGCCCATGTGTCCGCGCGGGTGCCTCACCGGCGCGCCAGGAGTGCAGTACGTCCCACACGGCGCCCACGTGCGGGTGGCCCACGGCGGCGACGACCCGTGCGGTGTCGGCGCCCGAGGGGTGGGAGTCGTGGTTCTCCAGCAGGACCCGCACCCCGGCGTCGGCGGCGACCTCCGCGGCGGCGCCCAGCCGCCGGGCGGCCGTGGCGTCGGCGTCGTCCTGGGGTCGCCCGCCCCCACCGGGGAAGACCCGCACGAAGGGCGCCCCCAGGTCCGCGGCGAGGTGGACGAGCCGGTACAGCTCCTCGTACACGGCCTCGTCGTCCCCCTCGGCGGCGACCCGCGCGTACCCGGCGACGGCCAGCACCTCCACCCCGGCGGCGGCGAACTCCCGCACGACGGACCGCCGTTCCTGCGGGAGGAGGCCGGGATGCACGGGCTCCTCCGGGTGCGCCCGCAGCTCCACCCCCCGGCACCCCGTCTCGGCGGCCGTGCGCACCACGTCCCGCACCTCCATGCCGGGCACCCCGAGTGTCGAAAAAGCGAAGTTCATCCCCCGAACCTACCCGCGCGACGGCACTGGCTCACGAGAATGTGTCCGGACGGGAGTCGCCAACCAGGGCGACTTTGTTGCACATTCGCAACGCGATGGCGTATCGTGACTTGGTGATTTCCAAAGGTCGGCACCAGAGCCAAGATGTCGCCGCCGCGTTAGATCGCGCGAAGAAGTCCGGCTTACAGGTGCAACCGGACAAGAACGGCCATCGCTGGGGCTGGGTGATCTGCTGTGGCTGCGGTGACCGGCTCACCGTGCACGGCACGCCGCGCAGTCCCGGCAACGAGGCTAAGAGAATCGACAGGTTCGTCCACGCCCACCAGCACTGATCGGAAGGTGTGTGCCATGCCCGAGTGGAGCTTCGTCCTCCGACTTAACCAGCCGCTCACGTCCGAGCAGGCCGACGCGTTTGACCACTGCGAGGCCTTCGCTGACGGCTCCGTCGCCTACGTGCTCGGCCCCGAGGACCCTGACCGCCGCGGGCATCACAGGGCAGACGACCCGGCGCGGCGCGAGCTGATGTGCGACGTGGAGGCGCCGACGCTGCTGGAGGCCGTGGCGCGGGTCGCGCGGGACGTTCGGCTCATCCCCGGTCTGCGCGCGGTGGGGGTCCGGCACGACGACGTCGTCACGCTGGGCGAGGCGGCCCAGAGGTGCTCGCGGTCTCGCCAGTCGCTCGTGCAGCTCTCACGGGGGCAGCGCGGGAGCGGCGGTTTCCCGGAGCCGGAGGTGGAGACGGGCGGGACGGCTTTCTACTCCTGGGCGAAGATCGCCTCCTACCTGCGGGGCATCGGTGACGACATCCCGCCGGTCTCGCGTGATGTGGTGCTGGCCGACCACATCCTGGGTGTGGTGGACGAAGTGGAACGCGCGGACGTCCCCGCGCCCGTGCTGCGGTCGTTCGGCCTGGCCGCGGCTTAGGAGCGCGGCGCACCCTCGCGCCATCGGCCCGCACCGGCCCGCACCGGCCCGTGACGGTGGCCGCCCGCCCCCTGCCCGCCCGGTGGGGGTGTGGGCGGGCAGGGGGCGGGGTCGTGGGGGCTACAGGGTGACCGGGCGGCCGCCGAGGGCGACGCGGAGGCGGCCGTCGGAGTCGTACGACCAGGTCAGGGCGCCCGAGTAGGAGGAGCAGCGGGAGCCGTTCGTGCCGGACCAGAACTGGTTCGAGGAGTCGGCGTTGCCGACGACCTTGTCGTTCGAGCCGCTGCCGCTGCGGCACGAGGTGTTGCCGCGGAAGACGGAGGAGCCCGTCTCCCAGGTGTAGTTGCGCTCGGCGTTGTCGACGCTGAGGTTGTTCGACACCGTCATGGAGCCGGGGTTCCGGTTGTAGGTGAAGCCGTGCTTGCCGTTGTCGTACGCGATGCTGCGCCGTACGACGTGGTCGACGCCGATGTCCTCGCCGCCCAGCTTGTAGCCGTTGCGGTCGCCGCTGGAGTTCTGCGTGCCGTCGCTGAGGGTGCCGTTCTCGTAGGCGAGGGAGTCCTCGATGGTGACCGCGCCGATGGGGCCGGTGTCGGACTTGGTGTACAGGTCCCAGCCGTCGTCGATGTTGTTGTGGGCCACGGCGTACCGGAAGACGTTGCCGGGGCCGACCGTGAGCTTCGCGGCGAAGCCGTCCGCGTCCTCGCCGTCGGAGTCGGCGTTGTCGTGCGACTCGGCGCTGAGGACGAGGTTGTGCGACGGCCACTGGTCGCGGGGCGTGCTGGACGCCATGCGGGAGAGCTGCAGGCCGGTGTCGCGGTTGAAGCGGGTGACCGTCCGCTCGATGACGTTGTGGCTGCCGCCGACGAAGATGCCGTTGTCCCCGGCGCGTTCGACGGTGAGGCCGTTGACGTGCCAGTACGAGGCGTTGAGGGCGAGGCCCCGGTTGGCGGAGTTCTCGCTCTGGGCGGAGAAGTTCAGCACGGGCCGCTCGCCCGGGTAGGCGGCGAGCGTGGTGCGGGCGCTCGCGGTGCCGTTCCGGCCGGCCGGGATGGTGACGGTCTGCGAGAAGCGGTACGTCCCGCCGCGCACGTAGATGGTCCCGCCCGGCGCGACGCGGCTGATGGCGGAGGTCAGGGTGGTGGGCGCCGACGGCGTACCGGCGGCGCCGTCGGTGCCGTTCGGCGCGACGTACAGGGCGCCGGCCGCGGGCGGCGGGGTGCTCGTGCCGCCCGCCTCCACCTCCAGGCGGTCGATGTTGGGCAGGCCCTCCCCCGTGGTGGGGCTGAGCCGGACGGTGTTGGCGCCCGCGCCGAGCGGGACGGTCAGGGTCGCGGTCGCCCAGGTGGTCCAGGCGCCGGTGGGCGCGAACGACACCTGGCCGGCGGAGGCGCCGCCGACGGTGAGGGCGGCGGGGCGCGGCGCGGTGGTGCCGTTGGCGTACCGGAAGGTCAGCGTCGCCGTGCCGGCCTGCGGGGCGTCGACCGTGAACTGGAGGGCGGCGCCCACGGCGTTGCGGCCGTTGCAGAAGCCGGTGCCCGAGTATCCGGCGTGATTGCTGTCGAGGGTGCCGTCGCAGGTGGCGGGGGAGCGCTCGGCCTCGTACCCGACGGGGGCGGCCGCGGCGGTGGCGGCGGGCAGCATCACGACGGTGCCGGCGGCGGCCAGGGCGGTGGCGCAGGCGAGCGCGTACCGTGCGGTTCTGGTGCTCATGGGGGGTCCTCGTCCTCGGTGTCGACGATAGAAAGCGCTTGCCAAGTTAGAAGTGAGGCATGGGCACGTCAATCAGTTGTCCGGGAGGGAAACTTTCGGAGACCGGCGGGAACTGCGTGACGGACGAGGGGTCTTGGGCGCCTCGGGTACCTGGGACACATGGGGGATCGGGGGCCCGGGAGCCCCAAGCCCCGTGGGCCTGGCGTGGACCGGGCGCGGCACCGAGCGTGGCACCGGGCGCCGTGCGCCGGGGCCGTCGGTGGCGGGCGGCCCCTCCGCGTCGCACCGCCCGCCCGTGACCACGAGCCCAGCCGCCGCCTCGCCCTCGGCGGCACCACCGCGCCGGGTCTCAGCCGCCGTAACGGTCCAGAAGGGCCTGTACGTACGCCTCGAGCCGCCCGGCCAGCACGGCGGGCGTCAGGTCGGTGCGGCCCAGCTCGCGCCAGGGCACCGCGACCTTCTCGGCGTCGGGCGCGTACGCCAGCGCGTCGACCAGCCGCCAGTACAGATGGGCCGCCGGGTCCTCGGCGAGGATGCCGCCCGCCGCCGCGTACAGGTCGGCGAAGGCCATGCCCGCCGGGACGCCGTGCAGCAGGGTGAGCGCGGTCGAGCAGTGGGCCACGTCCAGGTCGGCGGGCCCCCAGGAGGTCTCGACCCAGTCGACGACCCCGCTGACCCGCAGCGCACCGTCCCCGGCCGCCGCCTCCCGCGCACCGCTCCGGGCAGCATCACCGATCCGGGCCGCACCGTCCCCGGCCGCCGCCGCACCGCCCCTCCCACCGTCGGGCGCACCGCCCCTCTCCCCGTCGGGCGCACCGCCCCCGCTGAAGAGGACGTTCCCGGGGTGGAAGTCCCGGTGCAGGAAGCATCCCCGGTAGGCGGGCGCCTCGCCCCGGATGACGTCCACGGCGCGGGCCCACAGGCCGGGGCGTTCCGTACCGGCGGGCGGGGTCACCCGCTCCGGCGACGTCCACGCCTGGTAGACGCGCGGCTTCCCGGCCTCCGCCACGGCCACCCGGTGGATGACCGCCAACTGCCGGGCCAGCAGCGGCGCGCGGGCCCCGGCCCCCTCGTCGTCCAGCCGTACGGCGCCGGGCAGCAGCGACATCAGCAGCGACGGGTACGCGCAGTGCTCCCCGGCCGGGTCCACGGCGACCGGTTCGGCGGCGGGCACACCGGTAGGGCCGAGCAGCCGCAGCACCTCGGCCTCCCGTCCGAGCAGCCCCTCCGCGTGCCGCACGAAGAACGGCTTCACGAACTGGCGCAGCACCAGCGACCGCCGCCCCTGCGGCCCCACCACGTCCAGCCGCCGCATCTCGGACGTCCACCCGCCGCGCAGCGGCACGACACGGGCGATCCGCTCCCCGCGCGCGAGGTACCGCCCCACCCACCGGCCGGTCGCGGGCGCCAACGGCCCGCACGCCTCCCCGGGCTTCACCAACTGCGCGTTCATGCAGGCAGGTTACGGCCGGTGCGCCCCCCGGCGCGCCCGCGGGGTCCGGGGGAGCACCCGCAGCGCGAGCCCGGACGACCGGCCGTACCGGTACCGGGGCCGGGGGCCGACGGGGAGGGGCCGCCCCGGCGGTACCCGCTTGCGGACGCGCGCCACCCGGCGGCAGTGCCCCCGGGGCCCGGTGAAGGCGGAGGACATGACCAGCAGGCCAGCCGAAGACCACCGGCGGCCCTGCGCCTCCGGTGCCGAAAAGCGCGTGCGGGCCGGCCGAAGGGGCTCCTACCCTCCGGGCATGGATCTTCGCGAGGAACGGGCGGGCGACGCACAGGCCGTGCGCGACGTGCATCTGCGGGCGTTCGGGGACCACGGCCTGGTCGTGGCCGACCTGGTCGAGTCCCTGCGCGACACCCTCACGCCCGGGGACGGCCTGTCCCTGGTGGCCGAGCGGGACGGGCGGGTCGTCGGCCATGTCATGTTCACCCGCAGCCTGCTCGACGCCCCTCGGCGGCTGGTCGAGGTGCAGGTCCTGAGCCCCTTGGCCGTGCTGCCGGAGTTCCAGGGGCGCGGTGCCGGCTCGGCCCTGGTCCGGCACGGGCTGGGGGTCCTCGCCGAGCGCGCCGTCCCCCTCGTCTTCCTGGAGGGGCATCCGGGCTACTACCCGCGCCTCGGCTTCGAGCCGGGCGCCGGCCTGGGCTTCCGCAAGCCGTCCCTGCGCATCCCGGACGGCGCCTTCCAGGTCGTCAGGCTTCCGGCGTACGAGCCGTGGATGACGGGCACCCTGGTCTACGCGGAGCCGTTCTGGCGGCACGACGCGGTCGGCCTCCGGGACCCCGAGGAGCGGTGAGGGCGCTCCGGATCCTGCCGCGCCGGGCCTAGGAGCGACGCGCCCGTACCGCCCGCGCGTTCGTCCAGCGCTTCTCCGCCGCTCGCCAGGGGGGCGGCTCCCCGGCTGCCGGCCGGGCATCGGCTGTACATGCGGGGCACCCCTGCGGGAGCCGGCTCGGGCGGGCCGTGGAGCCGGTGGTCGCCGAACCGGCCGCGAACGCCGCACCGCACGGGCGGTCTCCGGGGTCGGGCTTCGAGCTGCGGCCGGTACGGGACGAGGGTGCGCGGACCGTACGGGTCGAGGTGTCCGGCTTGCACCCCGGCCGTCCGGAGCGGGGGGCCGCGCCGGTGGACGCCGACGGTGGGCGGGGCTGGTTCACCCGGCGGTCAGGGAGGCCGTGAAAGGCTCGGCGGGTGGACGGTGCGGTCTATGAGACCGACAGGCGGTCGACGGGTTTCGGGGCCGAGCCGAGCTGCCGGGAGCGGACGACGATCCGAGCCGGCCCCGGACACGGCGATGAGTTCGCGCGGTCTGGAGAGTCTCATCACCGCCATCGACAACGCAGGAGGAAATGCGTGGCTCAGCTACTGAGAGTCCAGAACTTCAACGTCTCACGTGACGGCATCGGTGCCGGTGAGCACCAGACCCTCGAGAATCCGTTCGGCCACGGCGTCGATCCCGCGAAGCTGTTCGCGTGGGCCGGCGCCACGGCCAGCTGGCCCATGCGCACGGCCCCTGGGGGCAGCCGTGGCCTCGACGACTACTTGACGCGGGACTACGCACGCAACATCGGCGCCGAGATCATGGGCCGCAACAAGTTCGGCCCCCAGCGTGGCCCCTGGGAGAACCACGAGTGGCGCGGCTGGTGGGGTGACGAGCCCCCGTTCCGCACCCCGGTGTTCGTCATGACCCACCACGAGCGTCCTTCGTTCACGCTCTCCGACACCACGTTCCACTTCGTCGCCGGCGATCCGGCCACGGTCCTCGAGCAGGCGCGGGAGGCGGCTCAGGGCAAGGATGTCCGACTCGGCGGCGGCGTCACCACCATCCGGCAGTTCCTTGACGCCGGCCTCGTCGACACCATGCATGTGGCGGTCTCACCGGTGAAGCTCGGAACCGGACTGCGGCTCTGGGACTCCCCCGATGAGCTGCTCGACCGGTTCCACCTGGAGGTCGTGCCCAGCCCGAGCGGCGTGACGCACCATCTGTTCTGGCGAAAGTGACACGAGGACTCCGCGACGTGCCCTCTTCGGAGGGCATGCGCTGCTCCGTCCGCCCCGCGACGGGGAGGCGGGGCGTGGGGCGGGGCAGGGCGAGCCGGGGCGCCGGGGCGTGTGGCGGACAGGCCGCCCGCGGGATGGGGGTTCGGCGCGATCGGGGCGGTGCGGGGCGGGGTCGTAGCGGCTCGGCCCCCGCGCGGGGCGGCCCCGTGCGCACGGGGCCGCCCCGCCCCGCTACGCGCGCGAGGGCCCGCCCCGAGCGGCCCCGCTACGCGCGCGGGGGTGCCGTGGAGGCGCGCAGGGTCAGCTCGCCCGGGATCACCGCCGTGCCGCCCGGCGGCGGCGCCTCCACGCCCATGGCGAGGCGGCCCGCCCGCACGCCCGCCTCGTGCAGCGGCAGCCGTACCGTCGTGAGCGACGGCACCGCGTCCACCGAGAACGGCAGGTCGTCGAAGCCCGCCACGGACACGTCCTCCGGGATGCGCAGCCCCGCCCCCCGCAGCGCCGCGCACGCGCCGAGCGCCACGGTGTCGTTGGCGGCGACGACCGCCGTCAGCGACGGTTCGCGGGCCAGCAGCTCCCGCGTCGCCTCGTAGCCGGAGGCGCGGGTGTACTGCCCGTACACGGTGAGCCGGTCGAGCTCCGGCCCGGCGAGCCCGGCCGCCGCCATGGCGTCGCGATGGCCGTCCAGCCGGTCGCGGGTGGTGGTCCGGTCGGCCGGCCCGGCGACGTATCCGATCCGGCGGTGGCCGAGGGCCAGCAGGTGCCCGGTGAGGCCGCGCGCGCCGCCCCGGTTGTCGAAGGCGAGCGTCGCGGTGGCCGCGTCGCCCGGCAGGGGCGGCCGGCCGCACAGGACGACGCGCGTCCCGGCGTCGCCGAGCCGGGTCAGTTTGGCGGTCAGCGCCGCGATGTGGTCCGGGTCGGCCGGCGCGCCGCCCGTGACGACGACGGCGGTGGCGCGCTGGCGCTGGAGGAGCGTCAGGTACGTCAGCTCCTTCTCGGGCGAGCCGCCCGTGTTGCAGACGACGGCCAGCTTCTCGCCGCCCGCGCGGCCCGAACCCGTGTCCCCGATGGCGCTCTGCGCGGCGCCCGCGATGATCCCGAAGAAGGGGTCCGCGATGTCGTTGACGAGGATGCCCACCAGGTCGGAGGTGGCGGCGGCGAGGGCGCTGGCGGGGCCGTTGAGGACGTAGTCGAGCTCGTCCACCGCGCGCAGCACCCGCTCGCGGGTGGACTCGGCGACGGGGTAGTTGCCGTTGAGGACGCGCGAGACGGTCGCCGGCGACACACGCGCGCGTGCCGCCACGTCGGCCAGGGTCACTGTCATCGCGGGCCCTCCGCAGAGCAGTCGGGGAACTCGGGCGCGGCTCTTGTGACGGCCGCTGTCCGCAGGCTAGCGTCAACGGCGATAGAAAGCGCTTGCTACGACCAACTCGGACATGGAGGGACCTTCGTGACACGCAGGACAGTGCGGATCGCCATGAACGGCGTCACCGGCCGGATGGGCTACCGCCAGCACCTGGTGCGCTCCATCCTCGCCATCCGCGAGCAGGGCGGCCTCGACCTCGGCGGCGGCGACGTGCTGTGGCCCGAACCGATCCTCGTCGGCCGCCGGGAGCACGCCCTGCGCGAGCTGGCGCAGCGCCACGGGCTCGAGGAGTGCTCCACCGACCTCGACGCCGTCCTCGCGGACGGGCGCACCGACGTCTACTTCGACGCGCAGGTCACCTCCGCGCGCGTGGACGCCCTGACCAAGGCCATCGACGCCGGCAAGCACGTCTACACCGAGAAGCCCACCGCCGCCGACCTCGCCGGCGCCCTCGGGCTGGCCCGCCGCGCGCGCGAGGCGGGGATCAGGCACGGCGTCGTCCAGGACAAGATCTTCCTGCCGGGCCTGCTGAAGCTGAAGCGGCTCGTCGACGGCGGCTTCTTCGGCGAGATCCTGTCCGTGCGCGGGGAGTTCGGCTACTGGGTCTTCGAGGGCGACTGGCAGGACGCCCAGCGGCCCAGCTGGAACTACCGCGCGCAGGACGGCGGCGGCATCGTCGTGGACATGTTCCCGCACTGGGAGTACGTGCTCCACGAGCTGTTCGGCCGCGTCACCGGCGTGAGCGCCCACGTCACCACCCACGTCCCGCGGCGCTGGGACGAGAACGGCAAGCCGTACACCGCCACCGCCGACGACGCCGCCTACGGGATCTTCGAGCTGGAGGGCGGCGCCGTCGCCCAGATCAACTCCTCCTGGGCGGTGCGCGTCCACCGCGACGAGCTGGTCGAGTTCCAGGTCGACGGCACCCACGGCTCCGCCGTGGCCGGGCTGCGCGAGTGCCGCGTCCAGCACCGCTCCATGACGCCCAAGCCGGTCTGGAACCCGGACCTGCCGGCCGACCACTCCTTCCGCGACCAGTGGCAGCGGGTGCCGGACAACGCCGTGTTCGACAACGGCTTCAAGGCGCAGTGGGAGCTGTTCCTGCGCCATGTGTACCTCGACGAGCCGTACCACTGGGACCTCCTCGCGGGCGCCCGCGGCGTGCAGCTGGCCGAGCTGGGCCTGAGGTCCTCCGCCGAGGGCCGCCGCTTCGAGGTGCCGGAGCTGTCGCTGTGACCCCCGCCGCCCCCGGGCCCGCCCCGGCCGCCGCCTCGGCCCCGACCGCCTCGGCCGCCCCGGCCGCCGTCCCGGCCCCGGCCGTCCCGGCCGGTAGTGTCCCCGCCGCCAGTCCCGTCGGCACCGCCCCGGCCGCCTCCGCCCCCGCCGTGGTGCGGCTGCCGAACCCGGACGGCACCACGCGCGCGTACCGGCCCCGCACCGCGCCCCGCGCGTTCGCGGCCGGCGCCCCGCTCGCCTCCCGTACGGTCTTCTCCGCCGCGCACGTCGTCGCCGACCCGTACGCCGACACGGACCCGGACTCCCCGGCCGCCGTCGACTGGGACGCCACCCTCGCCTTCCGCCGCCACCTGTGGGCCCACGGGCTCGGCGTCGCGGAGGCCATGGACACCGCGCAGCGCGGGATGGGCCTGGACTGGGCGGGCGCCGCCGAGCTGATCCGCCGCTCCGCCGCCGAGGCGAAGGCCGTCGGCGGCCGGATCGCCTGCGGCGTCGGCACCGACCAGCTGCCCGGCCCGCTGACCGGCCCCGCCGGCCTGGACGCCGTCCGCGCCGCCTACGAGGAGCAGCTGGCCCTCGTCGAGGAGACCGGCTCCCAGGCCATCGTCATGGCCTCGCGCGCGCTGGCCGCCGCCGCCCGCACCCCGGACGACTACCTGGAGCTGTACGCCCATCTGCTGCGCCAGGCCGCCGAACCGGTCATCCTCCACTGGCTCGGCCCCATGTTCGACCCCGCCCTGGAGGGCTACTGGGGATCCACCGACCTCGACGCGGCCACGGAGACCTTCCTGGAGGTCGTCGCCACCCACCCCGACAAGGTGGACGGCGTCAAGATCTCCCTCCTCGACGCGGGACGGGAGGTCGAGCTGCGCCGCCGCCTCCCCGAGGGCGTCCGCTGCTACACCGGCGACGACTTCCACTACCCGGAGCTGATCGCGGGCGACGAGCGCGGCTTCAGCCACGCCCTGCTCGGCGTCTTCGACCCGCTCGGCCCGCTCGCCGCCGAGGCGGTCCGCGTCCTCGACACCGGCGACACCGAGGGCTTCCGTGCTCTCCTCGACCCGACGGTGGAGCTGTCCCGGCACCTGTTCCGGGCGCCCACCCGCTTCTACAAGACCGGCGTGGTGTTCCTGGCCTGGCTCGCCGGCCACCAGGACCACTTCGCGATGGTCGGCGGGCTCCAGTCGGCGCGCTCCCTGCCGCACCTGGCGCGCGCGTACGAACTGGCCGACGGGCTCGGCCTGTTCCCCGACCCGGAGCTGGCGGCGGCCCGCATGGCGTCCCTCCTGGCCGTGTACGGGGTGAACAGGTGAGCGCAGCCGACCCGACCCGCCTCAGCATCAACCAGATGACCGTCAGGCAGCTGTCGCTCCCCGAGCTGACCGGGGCGTGCGCGCGCCTGGGCGTCACCGGGGTCGGCCTGTGGCGCGAGCCGGTCCGGCTGTACGGCGTGGAGGCGGCCGCGAAGCTGGTCCGCGACGCCGGGCTGGCCGTCACCACCCTGTGCCGGGGCGGGTTCTTCACCACGGCGCCGGACCTCGACGACAACCGCGCGGCGATCGACGAGGCCGCCGCGCTCGGCACGGACACGCTGGTCCTGGTGTCCGGGGGGCTCCCGCCCGGCGGGAGGGACCTGGGCGCCGCCCGCGAGCGGATCGCGGACGCCCTCGCCGAACTCGCCCCGTACGCCGCCGAGCGCGGGGTGCGCCTCGCGATCGAGCCGCTGCACCCGATGTACGCGGCGGACCGGTGCGCGGTCTCCACCCTCGACCAGGCGCTGGCCCTCGCCGAACGCTTCCCGGCGTCCCAGGTCGGCGTCGTCGTGGACACCTACCACGTGTGGTGGGACGACCGGGCCCCGGCGGCGGTCGCCCGCGCGGGCGCGCAGGGCCGCCTCCACTCCTTCCAGGTCGCCGACTGGACGACACCGCTGCCGGAGGGCGTCCTCAACGGGCGCGGACAGCTCGGGGACGGCTGCGTCGACCTGCGGTCGTGGCGCGAGCGGGTCGACGCGGCCGGGTACGCGGGGCCCGTCGAGGTGGAGCTGTTCAACGACGCGCTGTGGGCGCGGGACGGGGCGGAGGTGCTGGAGGAGACGGTGCGCCGGTACGCCGAGCACGTCCTGTAGGGGGCCGCGCCCCGGCCTTTCGCCCCCGGCCTCCCCGGCCCGCGCCGGAGGGGCTCCCGGCCTCCCCGACCCCCCGCCGGAGAGGCCCCCGGCCTCCCCGGGGTCGTGCCGGGGGCTCCTGGCCCCCCGGGTTCGCACCGGAGGGCTCCCGGCCTCGCCGGGGTCGCGCCGGGGGCTCCCGGCCTCCGCGCCCCGCGCCGGGGGCCCCGCCCCTCCGCCGCGGCGTGGAAGGCCCGCGTACCGGCGGCCCGTTGGCCGGTTTCCGCCTGTGGACGAGGTTGTCCACAGGGCGGGCGCGGTGTCGGAGGGGGTCGGTAGCGTCGGGGGCATGTCGCAGATGGCGGTGGTCGAGGGCGTCCTCGAACGGATCACGTACAGCAACGACGAGACCGGGTACACGGTCGCCCGCGTCGACACGGGGCGCGGCGGCGGCGAACTGCTCACCGTCGTCGGCTCGCTGCTCGGCGCGCAGCCGGGGGAGTCGCTGCGGATGGAGGGCCGCTGGGGCTCCCACCCGCAGTATGGGCGGCAGTTCACAGTGGAGAACTACACGACGCTGCTGCCCGCGACGATCCAGGGCATCCGGCGCTACCTGGGCTCCGGGCTGATCAAGGGCATCGGCCCGCGCATGGCCGACCGGATCACGGAGCACTTCGGCACGGACACGCTCGACGTCATCGAGCACGAGCCGCAGCGCCTCGTGGAGGTGCCCGGCCTCGGGCCGAAGCGCACCCGCATGATCGGCGCCGCGTGGGAGGAGCAGAAGGCGATCAAGGAGGTGATGGTCTTCCTCCAGGGCGTCGGGGTGTCCACCTCGATCGCGGTGCGGATCTACAAGCAGTACGGCGACGCGTCGGTCTCCGTCGTGCGGAACCAGCCGTACCGGCTCGCCGCCGACGTGTGGGGCATCGGCTTCCTCACCGCCGACCGCATCGCGCAGGCCGTCGGGATACCCCACGACAGTCCCGACCGCGCCAAGGCGGGGCTGCGGCACGCCCTGTCCCAGTCGGCCGACCAGGGGCACTGCTTCCTGCCCGAGGAGCGGCTGATCGCCGACGCGGTCAAGCTGCTCCAGGTCGACACCGGCCTGGTCATCGACTGCCTCGCCGAGCTGGCGGCGGACGAGGAGGAGGGCGGGATCGTGCGGGAGCGCGTGCCCGGCCCGGACGGCGAGCCGGTCACGGGGGTGTTCCTGCTGCCGTTCCACCGCGCGGAGGTGTCCCTCGCCGCGGCGGTCGGGCGGCTGATGCGGGCCGACGAGGACCGGATGGCGGCCTTCCGGGACGTCGCCTGGGACAAGGCGCTGGCGTGGCTCGCGGACCGCACGGGGGCGGAGCTGGCGCCCGAGCAGGAGGCGGCCGTGCGCCTCGCCCTCACCCGGAAGGTCGCCGTGCTGACCGGCGGGCCCGGCTGCGGCAAGTCGTTCACGGTGCGGTCGGTGGTGGAGCTGGCGCGCGCCAAGCGGGCGAAGGTGGTGCTGGCCGCGCCGACCGGCCGGGCGGCGAAGCGGCTCGCGGAGCTGACCGGCGCCGAGGCGTCCACGGTGCACCGGCTGCTGGAGCTGAAGCCGGGCGGGGACGCGGCGTACGACCGGGACCGGCCGCTGGACGCGGACCTGGTGGTGGTCGACGAGGCGTCGATGCTGGACCTGCTGCTGGCGAACAAGCTGGTCAAGGCCGTCGCGCCGGGGGCGCACCTGCTGCTGGTGGGGGACGTGGACCAGTTGCCGAGCGTCGGCGCGGGGCAGGTGCTCGGGGATCTGCTGGCGCCGGGCAGCCCGGTCCCGTCGGTGCGGCTCACCCGGATCTTCCGGCAGGCGCAGAAGTCGGGCGTCGTCACCAACGCCCACCGGATCAACAAGGGGGAGTACCCGGTCACCAGCGGGCTGCCGGACTTCTTCCACTTCGTGGCCGAGGACACGGAGGAGGCCGGCAGGCTGACGGTGGACGTGGCCGCCCGGCGCGTCCCCGCCCGGTTCGGCCTCGACCCGCGCCGGGACGTGCAGGTCCTGGCGCCCATGCACCGCGGCCCGGCCGGGGCGGGCACGCTCAACGGGCTGCTCCAGCAGGCCGTCACGCCGGCCCGCCCCGGACTGCCGGAGAAGCGGTTCGGCGGCCGGGTCTTCCGCGTCGGCGACAAGGTGACGCAGATCCGCAACAACTACGAGAAGGGCGCCAACGGCGTCTTCAACGGCACGGTCGGGGTGGTCACCGCCCTCGACGCGGACGAGCAGCGGCTGACGGTGCTGACCGACGAGGACGAGGAGGTGCCCTACGACTTCGACGAGCTGGACGAGCTGGCCCACGCGTACGCCGTGACGATCCACCGCTCGCAGGGCAGCGAGTACCCGGCCGTCGTGATCCCGGTCACGACGAGCGCGTGGACGATGCTCCAGCGCAACCTCCTCTACACGGCCGTCACCCGCGCCCGGAAGCTCGTCGTCCTCGTCGGTTCGCGCAAGGCGCTCGGGCAGGCCGTCCGCACGGTTTCCGCCGGTCGGCGCTTTACCGCACTCGATCACCGGCTGACAGGAGGACGCCCCGTGGGAAACATCACCTAGGACTTTCGGAACCGGGGCGAAGGGGGCAGGATGAGCAGGTTGACGGCACTCAGTGCCGCCAATAGGCCCAATGGTCGACCCCGAGTGCACTCCGCTGAGCCAAGTGGGGGATGGTAGAGACAGTCAGGGCACCTCGAAGAAGAGGCACAACGTCGGTGAGGGATGACGTGAGCGACAACTCTGTAGTACTGCGGTACGCGGACGGTGAGTACACCTACCCGGTGGTCGAGAGCACCGTCGGCGACAAGGGCTTCGACATCGGGAAGCTCCGCGCTCAGACGGGTCTGGTGACGCTGGACAGCGGGTACGGCAACACGGCCGCCTACAAATCCGCGATCACCTATCTGGACGGCGAGCAGGGCATCCTGCGCTACCGGGGCTACCCGATCGAGCAGCTCGCCGAGCGCTCCACCTTCCTCGAGGTGGCGTACCTGCTGATCAACGGTGAGCTTCCGAAGGCCGACGAGCTCCAGGTCTTCACCAACGAGATCACGCAGCACACCCTGCTGCACGAGGACGTCAAGCGGTTCTTCGACGGCTTCCCGCGCGACGCCCACCCGATGGCGATGCTGTCGTCGGTGGTCAGCGCGCTGTCGACGTTCTACCAGGACAGCCACAACCCGTTCGACGAGAAGCAGCGCCACCTGTCGACGATCCGGCTGCTGGCGAAGCTGCCGACGATCGCCGCCTACGCGTACAAGAAGTCGATCGGCCACCCGTTCGTCTACCCGCGCAACGACCTGTCGTACGTCGAGAACTTCCTGCGCATGACGTTCTCCGTGCCGGCGCAGGAGTACGAGCTCGACCCGGTCGTCGTCTCGGCGCTCGACAAGCTGCTGATCCTCCACGCCGACCACGAGCAGAACTGCTCGACCTCCACGGTCCGCCTGGTCGGCTCGTCGCAGGCGAACATGTTCGCGTCGATCTCCGCGGGCATCTCGGCCCTGTGGGGCCCGCTGCACGGCGGCGCCAACCAGTCGGTGCTGGAGATGCTCCAGGGCATCCAGGCCAACGGCGGCGACGTCGACTCCTTCATCCGCAAGGTGAAGAACAAGGAGGACGGCGTCCGGCTGATGGGCTTCGGCCACCGCGTCTACAAGAGCTTCGACCCCCGCGCGAAGATCATCAAGGCGGCGGCGCACGACGTCCTCTCGGCGCTCGGCAAGAGCGACGAGCTGCTGGACATCGCGCTCAAGCTGGAGGAGCACGCGCTCGCCGACGACTACTTCGTCTCGCGCAACCTCTACCCGAACGTGGACTTCTACACGGGTCTGATCTACCGCGCCATGGGCTTCCCGACCGAGATGTTCACGGTCCTGTTCGCCCTCGGCCGCCTGCCGGGCTGGATCGCCCAGTGGCACGAGATGATCAAGGAGCCGGGCTCCCGCATCGGCCGCCCCCGCCAGATCTACACCGGCGAGGTCCTGCGCGACTTCGTCCCGGTCGAGTCCCGCTGACCGACCGGATCCCGCCGGCCGGCCGAGTCCCGCCGGCCGGCCGAGTCCCGCCGGGGCACGGCCTCGGCTGAGGTACGGCTCCGGCGCGGGCACGCCCACGCCGGCGCGCCTCGCGCCGGGCGCCTCCGTGCCGGCGCGCCTCCCCGCGGACGCGAAAGCGCCCCGCCTGCCGATCCCCCCACGGGTCGGCGAGCGGGGCGCTTTCCATACCCCGGGTTCGGATTCCCCCCACGGGATCCGGTCCGGGCGTCTGCCGGATTCCGGCAGAGGCTCGCGAGTGCGATCTGCCGGGGTACGTACGAACGGGAGGGCCGCTCAAAGCTCCCCGGTGCACGTGCCCCGGCCAACGCTTGCCTGGGACGTCCCCCAAGACATCCCATGAACGTCCCCCAAGACGTTCGTGGCATCACCCATTCAGACCCGCGAGCGGCCCGAATGGTTACCCTCAAATATCTGTGATCTAGATCTCTTTGTGAAGGTCTGGTGAGTCACGTGAAGGTGAATTCACGTGAACGTCCGTTCGGTCCGCCGGGCAGCGTGGGCCGTATCGCGGTCTTTGCCATGGTACGGCCCCCGCCGCGTGGCGCGATCACCCGGGTGGTCTCCCGGATGGCCCCGGTATCCCGGGCGGTCTCCCGGGTGGCCGGTCAGGCGGCCGTGCCGGCCAGCTCGTAGCCGGCCTCGTCCACGGCGGCGCGCACGGCCTCCTCGTCCAGCGGCGCGGCGGACGTCACGGTCACCCGGCCGGTGGCGGCCACGGCCTGCACCGAGGCGACGCCCGGCAGGGCGGACAGCTCCTTGGTGACGGCCCCCTCGCAGTGTCCGCAGGTCATGCCCTTGACCTCGTACACGGTGGTGACGTCGGCGTTCGTCTCGGCGGTCATGGTGCCTCTCCTCTGGGAGCGGGTGACGGATGACGGGCGGCGGATGGGGCGGAGCCCCGGCCGTGACCGCAACTCTATACCCCTAGGGGGTATAAGGGCGAACGTGGCCCCGGTGCCGCGCCCACTCCGGCTCCAGGACCGCCATGCGCACGCGGTCGATCCACTCGCCCTCGTGCAGCAGAGCCTGCCGCTCCATTCCCTCCCGGACGAAGCCGACGCGCTCGTAGACGCGGAGGGCGCGCGGGTTGAAGGCGTACACCCCGAGGTGGATCCGGTGCAGGCCGAGGCGCTCGAAGCCGTACGCGAGGAGCAGCCGGATCGCCTCCGTCCCCAGCCCCCGGTCGCGCCCCTGCGGGCCGACGAGGACGCGGAAGTTGCAGCTCCGGTTCGGCTCGTCCCAGTCGTTGAGCACCAGCTCCCCGACGAGGGCGCCCGAGGCCCGGTCGACCAGCCCGAGGTCCAGCCGGTCCGGCTGCGCGCCCCGCGACCCGTACCACTCGCGCAGCCGGGCGGGGGTGAACGGCGGCGCGCCCGCGCTGCCGGTGAGGCGCAGGGTCTCCGGGTCGTCGAGGATCACCGCCATCGTCTCGGCGTCGCCCTCGGTGAAGGGCCGCAGGACCACCTTGTCGCCGGTGAGGGTGGGCTTGTGAGAGAAGTCGTCCATGCCCCGATGGAAGTTCCCGCGGGGCGGCGGGGGCAACGCCTTTTCCCGGCGCGAGGGGCGGGGCGAGGGCGGCGGCGGGGGCCGGGATGGGGGGCGGGTCCGAGGCCGGGCCCGCGGGGCGGCGCCCGTCCGGCGGGGGCGCCGCGCCGCGGGGTGGCGGGTCATGTGCTCCTCGACCGGTTGCCGGGGCGGTTGGCCACCCAGGTGCGGACCGTGTCCGCGTACCAGTAGGGCTTGCCTCCCTCCACGTGGTCGGGTGGCGGCATCAGGCCGTGCTTGCGGTAGGAGCGGACGGTGTCCGGCTGCACGCGGATGTGCGCGGCGATCTCCTTGTACGACCAGAGGCTGCGGTCCGTCATCTCGATGGCACCTCCTTGCGCGCACCGCGGCGCGACCCACGGGGAGGGTCGTCGGGGGAGCCGCGGCGCGGACTGGTGATCACCCACCCTGTGCCCATCGGGCGACGCAGAGTGACCGTACGGAGGCATGCTGTTGAACCGCCGTGACCGTACATCCGCTGTTTGGTGACATATGTGACACGTTGGGAGAACAGCACGCACCTGTCTACGGCCGCCCCCCAACGCCCGACACAGTGTCGGGCGCGGCGCGGCCCCGGAGCGTGGTGGGATCGGCCCGACGCCGCCGTCTGCGAAGGAGTGCGCACCCATGACGAAGACCGTCCACCACTGGATCGGTGGCAAGCCCGTCGAGGGCACGTCGGACCGCTGGGGCCCGGTCACCGACCCCGCGACCGGCGCGGTCACCGCCCGTGTCGCGCTCGCCTCCGCCGGCGAGGTCGACGCGGCCGTCGCCGCCGCCAGGGACGCCTACGCCACCTGGGGGACCTCCTCGCTGGCGCAGCGCACCGCCGTGCTGTTCCGCTTCCGGGCCCTGCTGGACGCCCACCGCGACGAGATCGCCGCGCTCATCACCGCCGAGCACGGCAAGGTCCACTCCGACGCCCTCGGCGAGGTCGCCCGCGGCCTGGAGATCGTGGAGCTGGCCTGCGGGATCACCACCCAGCTCAAGGGCGAGCTGTCCACCCAGGTGTCCAGCCGGGTCGACGTCGCCTCGATCCGCCAGCCCGTCGGCGTCGTCGCCGGCATCACCCCGTTCAACTTCCCCGCCATGGTGCCGATGTGGATGTTCCCGCTCGCCGTCGCCTGCGGGAACACCTTCGTCCTCAAGCCCAGCGAGAAGGACCCCTCGCCGTCGCTCCGCCTCGCCGAACTGCTCGCCGAGGCGGGCCTGCCGGACGGGGTGTTCAACGTCGTCCAGGGCGACAGGGACGCCGTCGAGGCGCTGCTCACCCACCCCGGCGTGGACGCCGTCTCGTTCGTCGGCTCCACCCCCGTCGCCCGGTACGTGCACACGACCGCGACCGCCCACGGCAAGCGCGTCCAGGCGCTCGGCGGGGCCAAGAACCACATGCTCGTCCTGCCCGACGCCGACCTCGACGCCGCCGCCGACGCCGCGGTCTCCGCGGCCTACGGCTCCGCGGGCGAGCGCTGCATGGCGGTCTCCGCCGTCGTCGCGGTCGGCGCCACCGGCGACGCGCTCGTGGAGCGCATCCGCGAACGCGCCGAGAAGATCAAGGTCGGCCCCGGCTCCGACCCGGCCTCCGAGATGGGCCCGCTCATCACCGCCGACCATCGCGACAAGGTCGCCTCCTACGTCACCGGAGCCGCCGCCGACGGCTGCGAGGCCGTCCTCGACGGCACCGGCCTCACCGTCGACGGCCACGAGAACGGCCACTGGATGGGCCCGTCGCTGCTCGACCGGGTGCCCGCCACCGCCCGCGCCTACCGGGACGAGATCTTCGGGCCCGTCCTGTGCGTCCTGCGGGCCGACACGTACGAGGAGGGCGTCGCGCTGATCAACGCCTCGCCGTACGGCAACGGCACCGCGATCTTCACCCGCGACGGCGGCGCCGCCCGCCGCTTCCAGCTGGAGGTGGAGGCGGGCATGGTCGGCGTCAACGTGCCGATCCCGGTGCCCGTCGGCTACCACTCCTTCGGTGGCTGGAAGGACTCCCTCTTCGGCGACCACCACGTCTACGGCACCGACGGCATCCGCTTCTACACCCGCGGCAAGGTCGTCACCACCCGCTGGCCCGACCCCTCCGAGGCCCCGGCCGGCGTCGACCTCGGATTCCCCCGCAGCCACTGAACGCGCCGCCGGACCGACCCCGGGCGGGCCACCGGACCGACCGCCGGGGCGGGCCACCGCGCACGGCGCCGCATCGGACCGCCCGGTGCACCCCGGGGCGGTCCGATGCACCCCGGGGTGGTTCGGGGCGGTCCGGTGCGGTGCGATGCACCCCGGGGTGGTCCGGGGCGGTCGCGTGCGGCCCAGCCTGATCCGGTACCGCCGGGTGCAGGCCGGTGTGCGGTGGTACCTGCCGGTGCCGGCGCCGCTCGCGGGCCCGGCCCGTACCGCGTCCGCGGTACACGGGCGGGCGGGGCGTACTCCCGGAGGAGAACGCCGGATCCGACCCCGGGCGGCCGGAACACGCCGCCCGGCCGTCTAGGGTCGAGGCATGCGGATCCGACTTTCCCGGCGGTGGGCGGCGCTCGCCGCGGTGGGCGCGCTCCTCGGCGGCGCCGGCACCTTCACCGCCGTCGCCTCCGACGGCGAGGCCGCCGTGCACCGCGAGGACAGGGCGCTCGCCATGCCGGGCGCGAAGATCGACACGTCGTTCTTCACGTCCGGTTCCGGGCGCCGCCCCGCCGTGCTCCTCGGCCACGGCTTCGGCGGCAGCAAGGACGACGTGCGCGCCCAGGCGGAGCGGCTGGCCCGCGACGGGTACGCCGTACTGACCTGGACCGCGCGCGGGTTCGGCCGCTCCGGGGGCCGCATCGGCCTCAACGACCCCGCCCACGAGGTCAAGGACGTCCAGCGGCTGATCGACTGGCTGGCCAAGCGGCCCGAGGTGCGGCTCGACAAGGCCGGCGACCCGCGCGTCGGGGTGACCGGCGCCTCCTACGGCGGCGCGGTGTCCCTGCTGGCCGCCGGGTACGACCCGCGCGTGGACGCCATCGCGCCCCAGATCACGTACTGGAACCTCGCCGACGCGCTCTTCCCCGACGGCGTGTTCAAGAAGCTGTGGGCCGGGATCTTCTTCACGACCGGCTCGGCGGGCCCGGCGGGCCCCGTGCCCGCCGAGGGCACCGGCGAGGGCACGGGGGCGGGCGAGGACACGGGGACCGGCGAGGGCGCGGGCGAGGGCGCGGTCACGGGTGGCGCCGGTGCGCCGGCGGGCTCCGGAGGCCCCGCGGCCGGCGGCCGAGACGCCACGGCGGGCCCCGACGGCCCCGGCACGGCAGCGGAGCCCGGTACGGCAGCGGAGCCCGGTACGGCGGCGGACCCCCGTGAGGCCGCGGGCCCCGGCGGGCCGGGTGCCGCCCCGAAGGCCACCGCCTGCGGCCGGTTCCAGCCCGAGCTGTGCGCCATGTACGAGCGGATCGCCGTCACGGGCGTGCCCGACCAGGCCGCCCGCGCGCTGCTGGAGGCCCGCAGCCCCTCCGCCGTGGGCCACCGCGTCAAGGTGCCGACGCTCATCGTGCAGGGCCGGTCCGACTCGCTCTTCCCGCTCGGCCACGCCGACGCGATGGCGGGCACCATCGCCCGCAACGGCGCCCCCGTCGCCGTCGACTGGACCGCCGGCGGCCACGACGGCGGCGCCGACGAGGCGGACCGCGTCCAGGAGCGGGTCGCCTCCTGGTTCGACCGGTACCTCAAGGACGACACGGGCGCCGACCCCGGCCCCGCCTTCCGCGTCACCCGCAGCGGCGGCGTCGACTCCACGGACGGCCGGTCCACCCTGCGCGGCGCCACCGCCGACCGCTACCCCGGCCTGCGCGCCGGCACCCGCACCCTCCCGCTCGCCGGACCCCCGCAGACCTTTCGCAACCCGGCCGGGGCCAACCCGCCCGGCATCTCCGCCGTCCCCGGCGTCGGCGGCGGCCTGTCCCAGCTCTCCACGCTCGGCGTCGGCCTCTCCCTCGACTTCCCCGGCCAGCACGCCCGCTTCGACACCCGCCCGCTCGACGCGCCCCTGCGGATCACCGGCACGCCCACCGTCCGCGTCCGGGTCGCCTCCGACAGCGGGACGGCCGTGCTGTTCGCCAAGGTCTACGACGTCGGCCCGGACGGCCGCCGCCAGGTCCTCCCGGCCCAGCTCGTCGCCCCCGTGCGCGTCGACGGCGCACGGGACGGGCGGACCGTCGAACTGACGCTGCCGGCGATCGACCACGAGGTGGCGGCCGGGCACCGGCTGCGCCTGGTCCTCGCCGCCACCGACCTCGGCTACGCCTCCCCGGCCGCCCCCGCCGCGTACACCGTCGCCCTCGCCGGCGACGGGCTGTCCGTGCCGACCGCGCCCGCCGTGCGCACCCAGGCCGCCGGGCTGCCCTGGTGGGTGTGGGGCCTGCCCGCCGGGGGCGCCCTCGCCGCGGCGGCGCTGCTGCTGACCGCCCGCCGCCGGACCGCCGCCCCCGCGCCCGACCCCGCGCTCGCCGACGTGCCGCTCGTCATCGACGGCCTGACGAAGCGGTACAGCCGCTCCGCCGACGCCTACGCCGTGCGCGACCTGTCGTTCCGCGTCGAGAAGGGCCAGGTCCTCGGGCTGCTCGGGCCCAACGGCGCGGGCAAGACGACCACGCTGCGCATGCTCATGGGCCTGATCACGCCCGACGGCGGCGAGATCCGGGTGTTCGGGCACGCCGTACGGCCCGGCGCGCCCGTCCTCTCCCGCGTCGGCGCGTTCGTGGAGGGCGCCGGCTTCCTGCCGCACCTGTCCGGCCGGGAGAACCTGGAGCTGTACTGGCGCGCCACCGGCCGCCCCGCCGAGGACGCCCACATCGACGAGGCGCTGGAGATCGCCGGGCTCGGCACCGCCCTCGCCCGCGCCGTGCGCACCTACTCGCAGGGCATGCGGCAGCGGCTCGCCATCGCCCAGGCCATGCTGGGCCTGCCCGACCTGCTCATCCTGGACGAGCCGACGAACGGCCTCGACCCGCCGCAGATCCGCGAGATGCGGGACGTGATGATCCGCTACGCGGCCGGCGGGCGCACGGTCATCGTCTCCAGCCACCTCCTCGCGGAGGTCGAGCAGTCCTGCACCCACCTCGTGGTCATGGACCGCGGCCGCCTCGTGCAGGCCGGACCCGTCGCGGAGATCACCGGCAACGGCGACACGCTGCTCGTCACCACCGAGGGCGACCTGGCGGAACCGCTGGCCGAGAAGGCCGCCGCCCTGCCCGGCGTGGCGTCCGCGACCCGCGTGGACGGCGGCCTGCTGGTACGGCTCGACGCCACGGGCACACCCGCCGCGCTCGTCGCCGGGCTGGTCCGGCTGGACGTGCCCGTCACCGGGGTGGGGCCGCACCGCCGCCTGGAGGACGCGTTCCTCACCCTGATCGGAGGAGGACCCGCATGACCGCGCTGCTCGACTCGGCGCCCGGCTACCGCGCCGGGCACACCCTGCCCCTGCGCGTCGAGGCGGTACGGCAGCTCAAGCGGCGCCGCACGGCCGTGATGGGCGCGATCCTCGCCGTCCTGCCGTTCGTCCTGATCGCGGCCTTCGCCATCGGCGGCGACCGGGACGACGGCCCGGACAACCGCATCACCCTCATGGACACGGCCACCGCGTCCGCCGCGAACTTCGCGGCGACGTGCCTGTTCGTCTCCGCCGGCTTCCTGCTGGTGATCCCCGTGGCGCTGTTCTGCGGGGACACCGTCGCCTCCGAGGCCGGCTGGTCCTCCCTGCGCTACCTGCTGGCCGCGCCCGTACCGCGCGCCCGGCTGCTGTGGTCCAAGCTCGTCGTGGCCCTCGCCTTCAGCGCCGCCGCGATGGTGCTGCTGCCGCTGGTCGCCCTCGCCGCCGGGGCCGTCGCCTACGGATGGGGGCCGCTGCGGCTGCCGACCGGGGGGTCGCTCCCCGCGGCCGACAGCCTGGGGCGGCTGGGCGTCGCCGTCGCGTTCGTCTTCGTCTCGCAGCTGGTCACCGCCGGGCTGGCGTTCTGGCTGTCCACGCGGACCGACGCGCCGCTCGGCGCGGTCGGCGGGGCCGTCGGCCTCACCATCGTGGGCAACGTCCTGGACGCCGTGACGGCGCTCGGCGACTGGCGCGACTTCCTGCCCGCGCACTGGCAGTACGCCTGGGTGGACGCGCTCCAGCCGCAGCTGGAGTGGGGCGGCATGGTGAAGGGAGCGGCCGTGTCCTCGGCGTACGCGCTGGTGCTGTTCGCCCTCGCCTTCCGCGGCTTCGCCCGCAAGGACATCGTGTCGTAGACCGGGCGGCCAGGCTCCGCGCGCCGGGCGGGCCGGACGCGCCGGACGCGCCGGGCGGGCGGTTTCCGTGCGCCGGGCGGGCTTCCGTGCGCGGGGCGGGCTTTCGTACGGCGGCGGGCCGGCTCGCTTCCGCGCGCCGGGCGGGCCGGGCGGGGGTTTCGTACGGCGGGCGGGCCTGGTGGGTTTCCGTACGGCGGGCGGGTTCCCGTGCGGCGGCTGGGCCCCGTACGAGCGGCTGGGCCCCGTACGAAAGGCAGGGCGCCCCCCCGCGCAAGGCGGGAGCGCGCGCCCGGCCGGCGCCTGCGCGGGGCCGGGTGCGCCGCCGCGGGCCCGCCCGGTGGGGCCGTCACAGCCAGCCGCGCCGGGCGGCCTCCGCACCGGCGCGGAAGCGGCTGGTCGTCCCCAGGGCGTTCAGCAGCTCACCGACCCGTCTGCTGTACGTGCGCGCCGATATGCCCAGCCGCGCCGCGGCCGTCTCGTCGGTCAGCCCCGCCAGCAGCGCGTCCAGCACCGGGCGCAGCCGGGGCGGCAGGGCGGCGCCCTGCTGGCGGACGGCCCCGACGTCCTCGCCCGCCTCCCACCAGGCGTGGTGCGTCCGGACCAGCGCGTGGACGACCACCGGGTCGCGGACCAGCAGCAGCCCGTTGTGCAGGACCTCCAGGTCGAGCGGGATCGCCGCGACCGACCGGTCGACCAGGACCATCTTGAAGGGGATGCCGTCCGTCAGCCGCGCCCGCCCCGGCAGCCGGGCCACGCTGCCCGGATCGAGCGCCGTCAGCCGGGCCAGCGCCTGGCGCGGCAGCACCTGCCGGACCGTCCGCACCCGCTCGGAGGCCGTCCGTACGCACGCCCCCGCCAGCTCCGGGAACGGCTCCGGCACCGGCCGCCGCAGCCCCACGGCCGGGTCGTCGAAGGTGAGCACCTCCCGCCGGGCGGACTCGACCAGCGCGGCCAGCGCCGCGCAGATGTGGCGCGCGCCCGTCACCGGCTGGCCGGGCGGGCGCGCGGCGGACGGCGGCGCGGCCCGCGCGGGGGCGCCCTCGCCGCTCTCCCGTGGGGCCACCAGCCCCCGTACCGGGCCCTGGACGTTCGCCACGGCCGACCACCCCCGTCATCCCACGGAACACACGTACGCCACTCCATGTACTCACGTGACTCCGTACGGTGACAAGGGTGGGTCTTCGGGATGGCGAGTCCCGGCCAACCGCTGCGCAGAGCACGCGGCGGCGGCCACTCTGTACGGTTCGCCCCCGCGCACCACTCGGCCGGTCGCGCGCCCGCCGTCCGGGTGACGGGGCAACCGCTTCGCAGTACCGCCGATGGCGGCGCGCCCCGCCGCGTGCCCGGATGGGTGCCAGAGGCCGGCGAAGCCCGCCGCGCCGACGACCCACCCCACCCACCCCACGCAGACGCCCCCACCACGAAACGGACGACGACACCGCCATGCGTACGCACCGCTGGGCCGCGACGGCCCTCACCTGCCTCACCCTCTCCGGCATAGCCGCGGCCCCCGCGCTCGCCGCCGACCAGCCGCCCGTCGACTACGCGTTCCTGCGCGCCGCGCACCAGGGCCACCTCACCGAGATGGCGGCGGGCGAGCACGCCCGGAAGAACGCCACCGCCGCCTGCGTGAAGAACGTCGGCGCCGCCCTCGTGCGCGACCACACGAAGCTCGACGCGGCGGCCCGCGCCCTCGCCGACAAGCTCGGCGTGGACCTGCCCGCGGCGCCCACGCCCGAGCAGCAGAAGCTGATCGCCGCCGTACTCGCCGCGGCCGGCGCCGACTCGTACGACGCGAACTGGCTGAAGGCCATGGCCGCCGCGCACACCAAGACCCTCGGCATGATCGACCACCAGCTCGCGAACGGGAAGGACGCCGAGGTCAAGGCCGCCGCGAAGGCCGCCCGCCCGGTCGTCGCCCACCACCTGTCGATGGTCAGCGGCGGCACCTGCCACGAGCCCGCCGCGGCCGTCCCGAAGACCGTCCACGCCGGGAACGGCGGTCAGGTCGCCCTCGCCGACGAGGGCGTCCCCGCGTTCGTCGCCGTGCCGGCCATGGCCATCGGCGGGGTACTCGTCGCGGGCGGCGCCTTCTGGGCGGCGAACCGCATCCGCCGCAACGACCTCCGCTGACCCATGGGCCCCCGGCTCGGGTCCGGGGCCCGGCCCCGGCCCTGGACCCGGTTCCGGCTCGGGTCCGGGGCCGGGCTCCGGCGGTCCGCGCCGCGGTCCCGGCTCCTGCCCGGAGCCCGGCTCCTGCCCGGGCTCCGGCTGGGGCCCGGGTCCCGGCCCTGGCCCTGGCCCTGGGCCCGGCTCGGGGCCTGGCCCGGGTCCCATCCCCGGCTCGGGTCCCAGCGGCCCCGGCCGGGGCTGACCGGCGAGCCCGGCCCCGGCCGCCTGCCGGTCTGGGCCGGGGTCGCGGGCGCCGCCTCGGCGGCCCTGGCGCTGTTCCTCCCGGCGGCCGCCCCGCCCGCCCCGCCGCCGGACGCGGGCGCCGTCCCCTCCGGCTCCGCCTCCGCGGGCCCCGGCGTACCGGCCGCCCACTCCCCGCCGGTCGCGCTGACCGTGCCCGGCCATGTGGAGCGGCTGCCCGTCGACCCGGTCGGGCGCGCCGGGGACGGAGCGCTGGACCTGCCCGGCTCCCCTTCGCGGCTCGGCTGGTGGGCGCTCGGCGCCCGGCCGGGCGCGGCGGCGGGCACCCTGCTGCTGGCCGGGCACCTGGACTCGGCGCGGGAGGGGCCGGGCCCGTTCGAGGCGCTGCACTCGCTGCCCCTGGGCGCGCTCGCGCACGTGGCGGCGGCGGACGGGACCCGGCACACGTACCGGATCGTGGCCCGCCGCACCTACCGGTCCGGCGGGCTTCCGGGCGACCTGTTCTCGGCGGAGGGCCGGCCGCGGCTGGTCCTCATCACGTGCGCGGGCGCCTTCGACCCCGAGGCGCGGGCGTACGGGGAGAACCTGGTCCTGTACGGCGTACCGGGGTGAGCGGCCGGTACGGCGGGCCCGGCTGCGCGTACCGGGTTCGCGTACCGGGTTCGCGCGGCGGCCCGGCGGCCCGGCGGCCCGGGTGTTCCCGGTGGGACCGGCGCTCCCGGGCGGCCGGGGCCCCGCCGGGCTCTGACCGGTCCTGAACGGTCATGACCGATAACGGCCGTTCAGGACCGTTCCGGAGGCGGAGCCCGGCCGGAGGGGCGAGGATCGGGCGGTGGGGGGACACGGCCGAACCGACCCGAGGAGGGCACAGATGACGGGCTCCGGGCACACCGGCACCGACACGGTCGACGTGGTGGTCATCGGCATGGGCGTGGGCGGCGAGCACGTCGCCGGGCGCCTCGCCGAGGCGGGCCTCGCCGTCCTGGGCGTGGAGGCCGAACTGGTGGGCGGCGAGTGCCCGTACTGGGCCTGCGTGCCCAGCAAGATGATGATCCGCGCGGGCAACCTGCTCGCCGAGGCCCGCCGCGTCCCCGGCATGGCCGGCCGCGCGGAGGTGACCGCCGACTTCGCCCCCGTGGCCGCCCGCATCCGCGACGAGGCCACGGCCGACTGGGACGACGCGGCCGCCGTGGAGCGGTTCACCGGCAAGGGGGGCCGTTTCCTGCGGGGCCGGGCCCGCCTGACGGGGCCCCGGCGCGTCGAGGTCGAGGGGCGGACGTACACCGCGCGGCGCGGCGTCGTCCTCGCCACCGGCAGCCGTCCCCGCGTCCCGCCCGTGCCGGGCCTCGCCGACGTGCCGTACTGGACCAACCGGGACGCCGTCTCGGCCAAGGAGGCCCCGCCGTCGCTGCTCGTCCTCGGCGGCGGGCCCATCGGCGCGGAACTGGCGCAGGCGTACGCCCGGTTCGGCACCGCCGTCACGCTCGTGGAGGCGGCCGACCGGCTGCTGTCCGCCGAGGAGCCCGAGGCGGCCGAGCTCGTCGCCGGCGTCCTCGGGCGGGAGGGCGTCGACGTACGGGCGGGGGCGCGGGCCACGGCCGTACGGCACGAGGGCGGCGAGTTCCGGCTGACCCTGGAGGGCGGGGAGGAGCTGACCGGGCGCCGGCTGCTGGTGGCGACCGGCCGCCGCGCCGCGCTGTCCGGGCTGGGGGTCGAGCACCTGGGCCTGGACCCGGACGCCTCGGCCGTCGAGGTGGACGGGCGGATGCGGGCCGCCGACGCCGCGTGGGCGGTCGGGGACGTCACCGGTCACGGGGCGTTCACCCATGTGGCGATGTACCAGGGGGAGCTGGCCGCCCGCGACATCCTGGGCGACCCCGGACCGGACGCCGACTACCGGGCGCTGCCCCGCGTCACGTTCACCGACCCCGAGGTGGGCGCGGTGGGCCTCACAGAGGAGGCCGCCCGCGAGCGGGGCGTCCGGGTGCGGACCGGGCTGGCGCGGGTACCGTCGTCGACGCGCGGCTGGATCCACAAGGCCGGCAACGAGGGCCTGGTCAAGCTGGTCGCGGACGCCGACCGGGACGTCCTGGTCGGCGCGACGTCGGCCGGCCCCATGGGCGGCGAGGTCCTCTACGGACTGGCCGTCGCCGTCCACGCGGAGGTACCGCTGCCCCGGCTGCGGCACATGATGTACGCGTACCCCACCTTCCACCGGACGGTCGAGCAGGCCCTCCAGGACCTCGGCTGACCCCACCGCGCGGCGGGCTCCCGCCCTCTTCCGGCCGGCCGCGCCCGGTGCGAGCCGGTACGCGCGGAAGCGCTCGCGCCCGTGTGGCCAGGCGCGTTCGGGAAGGTGCGGCCCGGTACGTACGGGAGCGGTCGCCGCACCCCGAGGGGCGCGGCGACCGCGGATGTCGCCCGGTCCGGCCGCAGGCCGGTTACTCGACGACCTTGAGCAGCTTGTTCGCCGTGCCCTGGCTGGGGTTGGTGATCTTGTCGGTGGTCGCGCCGCCCACGAGGGCCGTGGCGACCTGGTCGGGCGTGGCGTCCCGGTGGCCGGAGAGGTAGACGGCCGCGGCGCCGACGACGTGCGGGGTCGCCATCGACGTACCGGAGATCGTCTTGGTGCCCTCGTCGCTGTCGTTCCAGGTGGAGGTGATGTCGGAGCCGGGGGCGTAGATGTCCACGACCGAACCGAAGTTGGAGAAGTCCGACTGGGCGTCGTTCCGGGTGGAGGAGGCGACCGTGATGGCCTCCTCGACCCGCGCGGGGGAGCCCTGGCCGGCGTCCGAGGACTCGTTGCCGGCCGCCACGCCGAAGGTGATGCCCGCGGCGATGGCCTTGCGCACGGCCTCGTCTATCGCCTCGTCGGCGCCGCCACCGAGGCTCATGTTGGCGACGGACGGGCCCTGGGCGTTCTGGGTCACCCAGTCGATGCCCGCGATGACCTGGTCGGTGGTGCCGGAGCCGCTGTCGTCGAGCACCCGCACGGCGACGATCTTGGCCTTCTTGGCGACGCCGTGCGCCGCGCCCGCGATGGTGCCGGCGACGTGCGTGCCGTGGCCGTTGCCGTCGTCGGCGGTGTCGTCGTTGTCCACGGCGTCGAAGCCGTGGGTGGCGCGGCCCTCGAAGTCCTTGTGGGTGACGCGGACACCGGTGTCGATGACGTACGCGGTGACGCCCTCGCCGCCGCCGTCCGGGTAGGTGTACTTGCCGTCGCCGGCCGTGTCGGCCTGGTCGACCCGGTCCAGACCCCAGGACGGCGGGTCGTCCTGGGTGGCGCTGATGGTGAACTTCTTGTTCTGCACGACCTTGGCGACGGCCGGGTCGGCGGCGAGGCGCTTGGCCTCCGTCTCGGACAGGCCGCTGGCGGAGAACCCGTTGAGGGCCGAGCCGTACTCGCGCTTCAGCTCGCCGCCGTACTCCTTCGCCAGGTCCTCCTTGTCGGTCTTCTCGTCGAGGATGACGATGTAGCTGCCGGAGACGGCGCCTTCGGCGTTCGCGCCGTAGATCTTTCCCTCGGCCGGGGCGGCGGCCCCGGCGAAGGACGTGCCGAGCAGGGTGGCGCCCGCCGCCGCCGTGACGGCGGTGAGGGCGGCGGTGAGCTTGATCCGGCTCGTGCGCTTGTGGGATGCCATGAAGAGGGGACTCCTCGTCATCGGGTGTGGGGGGTGGGCCCCGTGGAGGAACAGCTCCGGGGGCTGGCTCGAAACCCTGACCGATTGACAAGCGCAGATCAAGGGGGTCGGTGCAGCTGCGACTTACGCAAGGAGGCTGAACAACTGAGAACCAGCCACGCGCCGCCACCACATCAGGCCGTCGGCCGGACAGTGCGTGAGTGACCGTCAACCCCAGCTCGTCAGGGCGCAGGCGGTCGACCCGAGGCTCCATGGACCTGCTGTGCGCCACTGGCCGTCACGAGGAGTCGGCCGAAAAGAGACCATGAGTGCGAAGCGAAAGCAAAGAAGACCTGCAAACGTTCCCCATCAGGGCTTCATGCGCAGGGCACGGATATGTGCGGACGCGCACCCGGCTCTCACACTTCCCCACATACCGGGGGGCCGTCCTCTCATACCGGACGGCCCCACCCCGGACCCCCGCACACGCCGCCCCCGCGCCGCCCCCGCCGGACCCCCGCGCCCCCCTAGGGGGCCCGCCCGGCAGCGGACCCCCTACGCCTGACCCTGGGCCAGAACCCCCTTGAGGCACCACCTCAGCCCCTCACCCCGCCTCAGCCCCTCACCCCGGCCTCAGCCCCCTCACCCCGTTCTCCCTTTCACCCCCGCCTCAGACCCCTGCCTCCGTCCGCCCCTGCGTCCGTCCTTCCGTCCGCCCCTGCGCCCGCTCCTCCGTCCGTCCTTCCGTCCGCCCCTCCGTCGCGACCGCCCGGACGGCACCGCGGCGGCGACGCGTGGGCAGACCCAGCGTCGGATGGGCGACGGCCCAGGCGGCCCCCTTGCAGACCAGCTCCTTGTAGAGGACAGCCGGACGGCCCGTCAGCGCCCGTTCGACGGCGCGGTCGTCGGCGGTGGTGAACTGGATGAGGCCGTCCCGGCGCCCGAGGGAGACGCACTGCTGGTAGTAGCGGATGGGGATCCGGGGGACCCTGGTACCGGTGAGGCGGGCGGCGATGGCGTCGGCGGCCTGCCAGGCCATGGGGGTGCCCGAGGCGCAGGACATGCGCAGGGGCTTGCCGCCCGGCCCCGCCGTCACCGCCGCGTCCCCGACGGCGTACACGTCCGGGTGCGAGAGGGAGCGCATGGTCGTCGCCTCGACGGCGATCTGCCCCGCGTCGGTGAGCCGCAGGGAGGTGGCCGCAGCGAGCGGGTGGACGGCGAAGCCGGTCGTCCAGACCGTGGCGTCGGAGGGGAGGTCGGCGCCCCGGGCCGTCGTCACACGGTCCGCCTCCACGGAGGTGACGTCGGCGTGCTCGTGGACCGTGACGCCGAGTCCGTCCAGCACCGTCCGCAGATGGGTGCGGGCCTTCGCGGACAACCAGTCGCCGAGGGCGCCGCGGACGGCGAGGGCGACGGCGAGGTCGGGGCGGGCCTCGGCGATCTCCGTCACGGTCTCCAGACCGGTCAGGCCGCCGCCGACCACGACCACCGGCCGCCCGGCGGCCAGGGCGGCCAGGCGGTCGCGCAGCCGCAGGGCGCCGGCGTGGGACGCGACGTCGTGGGCGTGCTCGGCGACGCCGGAGACGCCGCCGTGGTCCCACTGGCTGCCGAGGGCGTAGACGAGGGTGTCGTACGCGATCTCCTCCCGCGCGGCGCCGTCGGCGCCGGTGACCGCGACCGTCTTGCGGTCCACGTCGACGGCGGTCACCCGGGCCACCCGCAGTTCCACGCCCGTACCGCCGAACATCTCGCGCAGCGGCCGGGGCCGCAGTTCCTGCCCCGCGGCGAGCTGGTGCAGCCGGACGCGCTCGACGAAGTCGGGCTCGGCGTTGACGAGGGTGAGGGCGACGTCCTGGCGGTGGAGCCGACGGGCGAGGCGTCCGGCGGCGGAGGCCCCGGCGTAGCCGGCTCCGAGAACGACGATGCGGTGCTGCTGCATGATCCTGCTCCTGTCTGCGGGCTCCACGCCGTCCGGCGCGGTCTCGCCCCTTGAACCGGGCAGCCCCGCGATCCCTGACAGGAGCAGGATGTGAGGCGCGCCACACTCCCGCTCGGGGTGCGGCCCGCTGGTCAGAGCGTGTGGAGCGGGGTCCCGCCGAAGCCCCCGGCGGCCCACAGGGCGGTCGCGCGCACCAGCTTGTCGGGGTTGACCTGGTTGCGCACCGCGGCGATGCCCTCCGCGGTGACCTCCAGGCAGCCGACGGCGACAACCCGGCCGTCCACGACCGCCACGATGGCGGGGTCGCCGTTGGCGGTCGTGGCGTAGATGCCGGGCACGCCGCCGACGTAGGCCCGCTTCGCGGGGGCGGGCTTGAACAGGCCGCGCAGGAACGTGGCGACCGCGAGGGCGCCCTCGAACGCCTTCGTACGGGCCGGCACCTTGCCGCCGCCGTCGCCGACGGCGACCGCGTCCTGGGTGAGCAGGCGTACGAGGGGTTCGGTCCGGCCGCTGGTGGCGGCGGCCAGGAACTCCTCGACGATCCTGCGGGCCGCCGCCTCGTCGACCTCCGTGCGCGTCCGGCCGTCGGCGACGTGCTTGCGCGCCCGGTGGAGGAGCTGCTGGCTGGCGGCCTCGGTGACGTCGAGGATCGCGGCGATCTCCCGGTGCGGGTAGTCGAAGGCCTCGCGCAGCACGTACACCGCCCGCTCGGCGGGCGAGAGCCGCTCCATCAGCACGAGGACGGCGTACGACACCGACTCGCGCTGCTCGGCGGTGTCGGCGGGCCCGAGCATCGGGTCCCCGGCGAGCAGCGGCTCGGGGAGCCACGCGCCGACGTACGCCTCACGGCGGACGCGCGCGGAAGTGAGCGTGTTGAGGCAGATGTTGGTGAGGACCTTGGTGAGCCACGCCTCGGGCACCTCGATCCGCCCGACGTCGGCGGCCTGCCAGCGCAGGAACGTCTCCTGCACGGCGTCCTCGGCCTCGCTCGCCGAACCGAGCATCCGGTAGGCGATGGCCTCCAGCCGCGCCCGCGCGCCCTCGAACCGCTGCACGTCACTCACGCTGAGGCCCATACCGCGATCCTAACCACGCCCCGCCGCCGCCGTCCCGCGACTCCGACCACGCCCCGAGAAGGCCCGGGAGCAGCGGCCCGCCGCCGAGCGTCAGGACGTCATGGTCCGCCAGCCGCACCGCGGAGACGGACTCCGTGATCGCTTCATCCGCCTCCGCCTCCGCCTCCGCCTCCGCCCCCGCCCAGGCCGGACGTAGCTCCTCCGGGATGAGCGCGTAACGGGCGGGGTCGGTGCGGTCGATCCACGTGACCGATGCGGCGCATCGTCCCACCGCGCCCGCTCGCCCCCCGCCGCGCCGGTTCGCTGCGGGAAGGGGGCGCCAAGGGTCCGGTCACCTGCTCAGGCGATGGGTACCGGTCGGCCTCCAGGGGCAGCGCATCCGTACCGCCACCGGAGGCCAACGGGCGCCAGCGGCAACGAACTTCGGCCGACTCGTCGAGCAGAGAGCGCACCCGCTCGAAGGCCACGAGGTCGAGGCCGCCGCTCCCGAAGATTCCCCCCGGCAGTCGCCACCCGGCCGTGATGCGGACCCGATCCGCGCCCGGCGACGCAGAACCGCGCCCTTGAGGACGAGAAGGTCGCTCGGGCCCTCGGCCGGCCGGTCGGTCGACAAGCCGACACGCTCACCCGCGCGCCCGGTCGGCCGGACGACCCCGAATCCTGCCCTGACCAGCAAAAAGACCCTCCCGAAGGAGGGTCCCGGTCTTGCGCCCCCGGCAGGACTCGAACCTGCGGCCAAGTGCTTAGAAGGCACTTGGTGACTCCAGCGCCACACCCCCGTTGACCTGCTCCCCGTCCCGTAATCGGCTTTCCGGTGACCTGACTTCGGCACGCATTCGACAGAGGAAGCAGCGGGGCTACGGGCGATTGATCGGAATCTCGTAGACGATCTCGCAGTGGGCGGCGGGCACAACGATGTCCGCCGTCTCCACCGGTCGCCCCTCGTCGCTGTAGTACGTCCGGCGGATGTGGGTGACGAGCGCGGACTTCTGAATGCCCAGAAGTGACGCCTCCTCGGCGGTCGCCTGCCTCGGCTCCGGTTGCTCCACGGCGTGGCTGACGGTGATGCCGATCGCGGCCATGCGGTTCACGACACCGGCCCCGGCGTGCGGCCCGCCTTCGGGGAGGACGACGAGCGTGCCGCTGGTGAGGTCGTACGGCTCCCAACTCGTCGACAACTGCATGGGCCTACCGTCGGCCAGGAACTCGTACACCGTGCGGACGCACGGGTCTCCCTGGGCGATGCCGAGCCGTGCCGCGATGTCCGCGGGCGCCGGCACCTTGGCGTCGGTCCGGCTCTCCCAGTCCCCTCGCTTGCCCAGGGCTTTCATGTCCGCCCGGAACGGCGACCCGTTGGGCCGCTCACGCGCGGCCGACCGCACCATGCGCACGCGCTGCCGGGGTTCGGCGACGTACGTGCCCGAACCGGCGCGGCCCTCCAGCACTCCCTGGGAGATCAAGAGCTCCTGAGCGCGCCGGACCACGTTCTCACCGACCCCGCACTCCTGGCCGATCTGGGCGCGGGACGGCAGGCGGTCCCCCGGCTCCCATACGTGCTCCGCGATCCGCCGCCGAAGCTCGTCAGCGACGCGAAGATAGGGCGGCTGCTCAGGCATATGGAAAATCTAGTCCACTAGCTCTAATCTAGTTAACTAGCTTCACTGAAAGTGATTGCCGGTGACGGAGGCTGCCCTGTGCCCGCTTCGGGAGTTAGCGCGGCGGGCATCGCCGCCCGGTTGTCCGCCCTCGGGCTTCCCGCACGCGTGCGGGAGCACGGCCGGCACACGACGGTCGAAGCGGAAGTACCGGGATCGCTCTCCGCGGACTTATGGCGGGAGGTCCTTCAAGTGGTGGCCGAGGCCGACCAATTCGGGCTGCTGGCCACCAGCCTGAACGACCGCACCCTCTGGGCGGTCGTACGCAAAACGGTCCCCACGACGGGCGATGTCGGGGGACCGAGCCATCAGCGATAGGAGCTGAGCAGCGTGTTCAACCGTATCCGCCGTGCCGCCTTGCTCACCAGAGCGCGGTACTTCCCCAAGGGCAGGCACCGCCGCCCCTTAACGCCGTACCGGCCGCCGACGGAGCTGGTACCCCCCGAGCCCGCCGACGGGTCGACAACCCGTCCGGTCCCGCCCTACGCCCAGGACTACGGGCACTCGCTCGCCGGTGAGGACGTCGCGCTCGTGCGTCCGTATCTGCTGGCCTGGGAGCAGCGGGTACGGACGCGCTCAGTGATCGTCGCTCCCCGCCTCCCTGCCGAGGCCTGCTCGACGCTCCTGGGGGCTCACGGATGAACCCACGCCGACAGCCTCACGTCACCGCCGCCATCCCTTACCGATCCACCGCATGCCGGATCGGCACACACCGCACGTGCGTGGACACTTCCCCGCTGTCGCCGCCGATCGACATCCCGGTGGTCTACGAGACGTGCGACTGCCTGTGCCACTCGACGCCCGGCCGTTCCACTTGTGCGGGGGTGGAACGGTGATCGACCGCACTCTCAGGAGCGTGCCGGCCGCCAGCATCGACGTGACCGCGGCTACGGTGCGCCGCGGCGATGTCATCGAGGTCGGGGGCCTCTTCTGGCGGGTGCAGGACCTCTTCCAACTGCCCCAAGGCGCCAAACAACTGCTCTTCGAGTCGGGCGAGTTGTTGACGATGCACGCACGCACCCGGCTCGTCGCCGTGCGCATGGGAAGGCGGTGACCGGGCCCATGCCCCCGCGCCACCACGAGATCGCGAACGACCTCCGAGACCAGATCACGACCGGCCGCATCAAGCCCGGTGAACGCCTGCCGTCCGAGGCCGGCCTGGCGGACCAGTACAAGGTCAGCACGGTGACCCTGCGCCGCGCTCTCGCGGTCCTCCAGGGCGAAGGGCTCGTCGAGAAGATCCACGGCAAGGGCAACTTCGTCCGTCGGCCGCTCCGCAAGGCCATGTACGTCGGGGGTTGGGGAACGCTCGACCCGTGGACGGCCGCCGAAGCGGCCTTGCACGTCACCGTGCGCAGCGCCACGGTTCAGGCGCGCGGGCATCTCGCCGCCCTACTGAAGCTTCCGGCGGGAAGCCCCCTTGCGGAGTTCGTCTGCGTCAGCCACACAGGGGACGCGCCGCATGGACTGGCACGCATCTACATTCCGCGGGACCTGGCTCCGGCCGGTGTGCTCGACCAGCAACCACTGTGCCGCGAGGCGGTCACGAGATTCGCCGTCCTCGGCCTTCCGCCGGCTGCGGTGCGGGAGACGGTCTGCGCCCGCCCACCGACACCGGACGAAGCATCGAACCTCCGGACCCACGCCACCGCGCCGGTCCTCGCGATCACACGTGTGGCCACCGACGCCGCCGGGCGGGTCGTCGAAGCGGCGTTCCTGGTGTTTCCGGGGGACCGCGTTGACGCCGTCTTCACCACCCATGCCATGACCTATGAGAGGCAGACGCGAGCATGACCACACCGAACGAACTACGACTCCTCCCGTGGTCCGGCCCGGGCGGCAAGCCCTGCTACCTGAGCACCGACGACAGGGACAGCTACATGTCCCGCCTGGCCGACAACATCGAAGCGGTCCAGCTGGGCACGGCAGCCGACCTGTTGGACGAAGCCGAGGAAACCCTCGGCGCCGGAGAGGCAGGCACGGAAGCCCTGCGCCACCTGGCACAAGAACTGACCCGAACCCTGCGAGACGTACTCCGCGTCGCCACCAGCCGAGGACACCGCTTGACTGCGACCGAGCCCCACCACCTCTGACAGTCGGCGCACGGCGACGGCTGCAAGCCGACTGTTGTCCCACCTCATTGGGGAGAGGCGCCCAGGCCATGGTTTGGGCGCCTCTTTTCGTGTTTCCTTACGGAGAAGCAGTGCCGCGACGCCGACCACAGGGCGCCGGGGGTAACCGTGACTGACCGCTTCATCCAGCTCGGTCGTGGCAAGAACCTCAGCCAACGACAGTCAGCCACGATGGCGGGCGCGCCGACCGACCAGGCGCGCGTGTGCCTGGCTGCACCCCCACCGGCCTCAGCCACGCTGCCGCGTTGTTGCCGGCCAGCCCCTCCGCGGCGCGCGGAGGGGCACACGGCTCCGGAGGCCGAGCGCGGGTCTAACATCACCGCAGCTCAGAGGCTTGCTAGGTGCCAGTTGCACTGCATCTGTCCACGCACAGTCCACAGCGCATCATCGGCACTCGTCGGGCAGGGGAGGTCGTCGCTAGCTTGCTCATGGAGCTCTGCACCCCCGCACACGTCGGCATGCGAACTGCAGTCCGCCTGCCGACTGCCCTGAAAGGCGCCTGCCCTGTAGGAGCGACGGAGATGATGCGCTCGCGACGGCCTCGGATGGTCACTGTGGACCAACCAGGCTAGCTGCCCGCCAAGAGCGAGTAGCATGACCCTGCTCACCACCAGCTAGATAGCACGCTAACTCAACGCCCGGGGAGAATGCGATGTCACGCCTGACCGAACTACTGCGCCAGGTGCAGCAGAGCAACCCGAATTTGGCTGCAGACCTCTCCGCAGAAGTAAATGCGATTACAGCCCGCAGATCGTTCGGTCTCCACTTCGAGAGGCACACGCCCGAAACCGTCGAATTGCCGAGCCGGATTATCCGGAAAGGTGACAAAGTAAGGTTCCTTCCCGAGCGCTCTTCCTCGGCATTCCGTCACCCGGACAATAGAATTTGGCGTGTTACTGGCATTCGACGCGATGGCGATTCGGCTATGGCGACACTTGTGTATGTGGACCAGCGTAACGGAGAGTTCGTCACCGACGAAAGAAAGACGGACGACCTCGTTGTTGTCGCAATTTCCGCGACCCGATTTATCCCGGACTGCGTTCCACGGGGAAGGTCGAGCGGGGAGGGGACAAGCCCTTCCATGCTGTGATCAATGCGGAGAATTATCATGCGCTACAGACCTTGCTTTACACACACGAGGGTAAGGTAGACGCAATCTACATCGACCCCCCATATAACACCGGTGCAAAAGACTGGAAGTATAACAACAATTACGTAGATAAGGACGACAGCTACAGGCACTCTAAGTGGCTCGCGTTTATGGAGCGCAGGCTAAAGCTGGCCAAGCGATTGCTAAATCCCAGGAATTCAGTCCTGATCCTGGCCATCGATGAAAACGAGGTACACCGAATCGCCCTGCTGCTCCAGCAAATGTTCACTGGAAGCAAGGTGCAGATGGTAACTGTGCTTATCAACCCTGCTGGCGCGTCCATCATTGACCAGTTCTCGCGTGTTGACGAGCATCTTCTATTTGTTCATATTGGAAGCGCTCGCCCAGCGCGCACAATCACTGATACCACCCCAGGCACCTCTACCTTCTTGCGTGAGGATGGAGAGGCGAAGCCGTTTACTTGGGAGCCTTTCCAGCGATCGGGTGGCAACTCTCGACGCCAAGACACGAAGGCCAAGTTCTTTCCCGTATACATTCATGAGGACACTGGACTAATTGCGGGCTGCGGAGATCACTTGCCACTTGAGGTAGACATAAGTGATGCGCCGGCTGCACCGCCGGGATGCATAGCTCAGTGGCCGATCAAGAAGGATGGTACCGAGGCTTGTTGGCAGCTTTCGGCTCCTACCTTCCGCCAGTACCTAGCCGAGGGCCGAATCCGTATTGGGCGCCGGAACGCGAGAACGGGTCGCTGGGGATTGTCTTTCCTCACGAAGGGTCATATGGCTGCGATCAGCAATGGCGAGCTGGTTGTGGAGGGGAGGGATGAAACAGGAGCACTGATCGTCAAGAACGCCGAAGGGAGGGTGCGTACGCAGGTAGGAAAAACGATGTGGACTAACGGGGCCTACAGCGCCACCGAACACGGGTCCACACTTCTTAAGAAGTTCCTTCCCCGCAGGTCCTTCCCCTTCCCGAAATCACTTTACGCAGTGGAAGACGCTCTTCGGTACTACATCGGCAACAAGCCGGATGCCGTAGTAATTGATTTTTTCGCTGGGTCCGGTACGACGATGCATGCAGTAGCACGCCTGAACCATCAGGACGGTGGCCAGCGACGCTGTATCTGCATTACAAACAATGAGGTGTCAGAAGAAGAGCAGGGTGAGCTCAGAGCGCAGGGTTATAGGCCTGGCGACGCGGAATGGGAAAAGGTCGGCATTTGTGAGTACATCACGAAGCCGCGTATTCGTGCAGCGTTCACAGGCATTGATTCTGACGGTAATGCCATCGAAGGCAACTATCGATTCACTGATCCGTTTCCGATTGCAGACGGATTTGAAGAGAACGTGGAGTTCTTCGATCTGACATACGAGTCTCCGCGGCGGGTTGCCCATAACCGTGCCTTTGAATCGATTGGCCCCTTGTTGTGGCTAAAGGCTGGCGCTCGCGGTCAGAAAATCGAGGAAGCCACAGATAGTTTCGCTGTCGCCGATACGTATGGAGTGCTTTTCGACCTCGATACGTCGGCCGAGTTTATCGCCAAAGTTATGCAGCGGGAATCAGTGGAGATGGCGTACATTGTCACTGATGATGATCGCCGATTTCAGCTGGTCTGCAAGGAGCTGCCGCATAGGGTTACCCCGGTGCGCCTTTATGAGTCGTATCTGAACAACTTCGAAATCAACGCCGGCCGGGGGTAATTACTCGTGAGGTTCACGCTAAAAGACTATCAGCTGGATGCCGTCGGCGAGGTTCTCTCGAACTTGCATGACGCAATGGATGACTATAGGCGTAAGGGCCGCCCTACTGCTTTTTCACTTACTGCCACGACGGGTGCAGGAAAGACCGTTATGGCAGCTGCGGTCCTCGAAGCCCTTTTCGACGGTAACGACGAGTTCGAGTTCGAGGGGGACAAGTCCGCAGTCGTCCTGTGGTTCACGGACGACCCTTCGCTGAACGAGCAGACGCGCTTTAGGTTGATTGAGTCAGCCGATCGCCTCCCGTACGCTCGCTTCGAGGTGATTGAAAACAATTTCAATCAGGAGAAGTTCGAAGCTGGAAAAGTGTACTTCCTCAACCGGCAGAAGTTGGCCAAGGGCACCTTGTTGGTTAAGGGAGAACCGGAGGACGGATCAACTCCATTCGCCGAATTCTCTGTCCGCCCGGACCTCCGCTTGTATACCATTTGGGATACAATCCGGAATACAATCGAGGATGACAATCTCACGCTTATTGTGATCCTTGATGAGGCTCACAGAGGGATGAAGAGGCAGTCGAAGGCGGAAGCTTCAGAGAAGCAGACGATTGTTAGGCGACTCGTTAATGGATCCAACGGGGTACCTGCGGTCCCTATTGTGTGGGGCATAAGCGCAACCGTCGAGCGGTTCAACGTCGCCATGCAGGAATCCAAGGGGCGCACGACATATCCGCCCGTGATCGTGGACCCCGCCCGAGTCCAGGAATCTGGTCTGCTGAAGGATGACGTACGGCTCGACTTTCCATCGGAGACTGGCAGTTTCGATACGGTGCTCCTAACGCGAGCTACGCGAAAGCTGGTCGAGTCGACCACGCTGTGGCGCGAATACGCGGAGAGCCAAGGAGACATCAATGAACCAGTAGTTCCTTTGATGGTTCTGCAGGTTCCCAATACTCCAACGCACGAAATGCTGATCAGCGCCGTCGATGCTATCACTGAGGAATGGCCCAGCATTCCCCGTGATGCCTTCGCTCATGTATTCGGAGATCGAGCTACCCTAGAGCTTGGCGATATTGAGGTACCGTACGTTAAGCCCGAGCAAGTGCAAGATCTGGCGAACGTGCGCATTCTTTTCGCGAAAGACGCCATCTCAACTGGTTGGGATTGCCCCCGTGCCGAAATCCTAATCTCCTTCAGGCCTGCCCGGGATGAGACTCACATTACTCAGCTGCTAGGGCGCATGGTGCGTACCCCGTTGGCTAGGAGGGTGCCGGGTAATGATCGTCTCAACGGGGTAGATTGCCTGCTCCCGTTCTTTGACCGAGCTACCGCTAAGTCCGTCGCTGATGTGCTGCTGGGCAATAAGAGCGAGGGTGATGATGGTACCGGCGGTTCGGGCGGTGGTAATGGACGCCGAGTGCTAGTGGCACCTGTCGACATGAAGGCAAATCCCGCGATCTCCGCTGAGATTTGGGAGTGTTTCGACAGCTTGCCTTCTGAGTCACTCCCTAAGAAGACGGCGCGTCCCATCAAGCGCTTGATGTCGCTGGCGCACGCTCTGGCCGCGGATGGCATTGAGGTCCAGGCTGGCAAGAAGGCATACCAAGAGTTGTTCTCTGTCTTGGACGGGCTGCTGGCAAGGCACAAGGCGCGGGTCGAGGAATCAGCCCAATCGATCCTTACAGTGCGCGGCGAGACGATTGTCGCCGGCTTGAACACTCACGGAATGGAAAATATCTCCTTCACCGAGCTAGCTGACGATCGAGTAGTCGAAGATGCCTTCAAGGCGGCAGGAAGGATCCTGACACTAGACTTGGCCCGTCGATATGCGGCATACCTTGCGGGGCCGGAAGATGATGAGTCAGACGACGATGGGCTTCGTGATTCCTACCTTCAGGTGGCTGCCCTGGCGCTGGTAGATGGTGTGAAGGATGCTCTTGAGCGTGAAGCCGACGAAATTGCCATTAACTGGCTGAGTTTGCATCGCGTTGCTATTAAGGACCTTAATCACGAGCGTCAGGCGATCTACAACGACCTGGTTGCTGAATCGAAGGATCCGCAGCGCATTGACATAGCTCGACCGAAGGTTCGCACGGAATCGACGAAGACTGCTGATGGCGAACCCGTTCCTTTCCGCCCGCTCCACCTCCTCTGTGATTCTGACGGTAACTTTCCGGTGGGAGAACTAAACGGCTGGGAGATTCGCGTCGTGGACGCTGAGCTAGCCCGTCCTGGCATTGTGGGCTGGTATAGGAACCCTAGTCGAGCCTCACAGGATGCCCTGACTATCGCCTACAAAGACGCAGGCGATAAATGGCGTCGCATGTGTCCGGATTTCCTGTTTTTCAGCAGAGGTAACGACAGTGACGTGAAAGCGAGCATAATTGATCCTCATGGCATCCATTTCGGGGATGCTATGCCTAAGCTGCGAGGGTTGGCGAATTTCGCGGAAACCTACGGATCTGAATTTCACCGGATTGAGGCAATCGCTGAAGTAAAAGACGGGGTTCTGCGAGTCTTGGATCTAACGAAGCAGTCGGTTCGTGAAGCGGTGGCGAGTGCGAGTGATGCTGAAACTCTCTATCTCAGTGCTCACGCGTCCAACTACTAGACGGCTGCGCATAATTGCAGTCGGTTGAATTGCGCTTCTGATTCCTTTCAACCGGGAATAAGGGTTAACGCTGCGCAAAGGTCGGCGGAACGGCTTTGGGCTGGAGCTGCTTTGACGCGAGTGATCATGGCCCCGTAAGCTTCGGGCGCGTCGGGCAGTCTGTGGACCTGCCCGGTAAAGCACGACGTTGGGGCCATGATCTTCGAGGCTCGCGCCAAAGTGGCTGCCTAAAGCCGTGGAGCCGACCGCCCCAGCCACGACGTACCCCTTCTCTGGCAGCAGGCGGCTGAACGCTGGGCGCGCGGCACGGGCGCCGGCCGGGCTGGAGCGGGGCGGAGACAGGAGCGCAGGCCCGGCCGGGGGCCGGGCCGCGCGCGGTGAGCGGAGCGAGCCGCCTTGATGAAGTAGGGAAAGTCTTATCCCGCTGTGATGAGCCGCTTCCCGTCGTGGCTTCGTACGTGGGGGCCGTTGCCGTCCAGGGCGTCCAGGAGCCTGATGGCGTAGACCTCGGCCATGCGCTCGCTGACCTCCTCCGGGGTGAGCCAGTCGACGGCCGTCGACTCGCTTGACGTGCGCTCGGTGCCGCCGGAGGGCTTGCAGCGGAAGACCAGGGCCACGATGCCTCGCGTCGTGTTCTTGTAGACGCCGGTCAGCTCGTCCACCTCGACGTAGATGCCCGTCTCCTCCAGGACCTCGCGGGCTACGCCGGCCTCGGGGGTCTCGTCGAGTTCGAGCACTCCGCCGGGAAGCTCCCAGGTGCCGTTGTCGGCGCGGCGAATCGCCAGGAGCCGCCCGTCCTCGCGCACGACCACCCCGGCTACGGACACCGAGTGCAACGGTGCAGGCGTGGCTCCCTGTGATTCACTCATGTACAGGAGCATAGGAGGCTGAGAAGGACGATGGGAACCGCAGTAGGAGGTGAGAGGGCCGTACCTCGGTACGTGCAGATCGCCGACGAGATCGTGCAGCAGATCCGGGCCGGGGTCCTCAAGCCCGGCGACATGGTGCCGAGTGAGTCCGAGCTGGTCGACCGCTACGGGGTCTCAGGCGGCACGATCCGCAAGGCCATGGCCGAGGTGCGCGCGAGCGGGCTGGTGGAGACCCGGCACGGCAAGGGCTCGATTGTGAAGGACCGGCCGCCGGTGCGGCACCGCTCCTCCGACCGGTTCCGCCGATCGCACCGGCGTGGCGGCAAGGCCGCCTACCTCGCCGAATCGGCGCAGTCCGGCGCCACCGCCAAGGTCAGTGTCCTGTTCATCGGGCCCATGGAGGCGCCCGAGGACGCCGCCCGACGCCTGGGTGTCGATGTCGGCGCGCAGGTGCTCGCCCGGCGTCGTCTCTACTTCCGCAACGGCACTCCGGTGGAGACCGCCACGTCCTACCTCCCGTGGGATGTGGTGAAGGAGATCCCGGAGTTGTTCGCCGAGAACCCTGGCGGCGGTGGCATCTACGCCCGGCTCGAAGACCACGGGCATGAGTTCGCCGAGTTCGTCGAGACGCTTCAGGCGCGGCCGGCCTCCAAGGCCGAGGCGTCCGAGCTGGCGCTCAGCCCCGGTTCCGCGGTGGTCCATCTGGTCCGTGAGGCTCGTACGACCGAGGGGCGTGTGGTCGAGGTCTGCGACACGCTCATGGCGGCTGACCAGTTCGTCTTCGAGTACCGCATTCCGGCCGCCGACTGACGCAACATCAACTCATCCCAACCCGCCGAGACTCCCGGGTCGCGGCGGGTTGACTCATGTACAGGAGTGATGCACTCTTCTTCATGTCACTCATGTACATGAGTGATGGAGATCCGCACCTGTAGAGGAGTGCTCTGTCATGCGTCAGATCCCCGTCGACACCTCCAGCGCCGTCGTGATGGTGGCCAAGGCCCCGCAGCCCAAGGTGAAGGACCGCCGGACCGGCGAGATCGCCTTGGACGCCGAGACCGGCGCGAAGCTGATGACCGTGGACGTGATGTTCGCGGCGAACAACGAGGTGGAGATCCTTTCCCTCACCGTCCCCGAGACCGGCGTCTCCGAGGAGCTGGCCATGGGCACCCCGGTCGCGCTCACGGGGCTCGTCGCGCGGCCGTGGGAGAACGAGTTCAACGGCCAGAAGCGGCACGGGATCGCCTTCCGCGCGGTCGCGGTGACCTCCCTGGCCGCCGCGGGCGCGGCCTCGAAGGCGGCCTGAGCCGTGACGTGGCCGACGGTGTTACTGCTGGTGGTCGTCGCTACCGCGGGTCTCCTGCGGTGGCGGCGCCCCGCCTGGTACTGGCTGACCTTCGGGGTCACCCTCGCCGTCCTGCGGGTCCTCTTCCGCTACGCCTCGGTCATGGACGCCTGCGGCCTGACGGTTCCGCCGCCCCGCTGGCGCCTGGCCCTCGCCCGGATGACGAACCGGATGGCGCCGGACTCCCGCCCGCCGCGCATTCTGCGGCTGCTTCCCGCCCGCACCGGGGTGGTCCTCCGGCTCAAGCTCCGTCCGGGGCAGGACGCCTTCGACGTCGCCGCCGCCTCGGACCGGCTGCGCCACTCGTTCGGCATGTACGGCGTAACCTCCCGCGAGCTGCGCTCCGGCGTGGTCGAAGTGCGGATGACCGGCTACGACGTACTCAAGCGGGTGCAGATGCCCGCCCGGCTCGACACCCGCCCGATGCGCGTCCCGGTCGCCCTCCGGGCGGACGGCTCCGTCCACTACCGCGACTACCGCACCGTTCCGCACGGCCTGACCCTGGGGGCGACCGAGTCCGGCAAGTCCGTCTACCAGCGCAACCTCGTCGCCGGCCTCGCCCCGCAACATGTCGCCCTGGTCGGTATCGACTGCAAGCAAGGCGTGGAGCTGTTCCCGCTGGCACGCCGGTTCTCCGCGCTCGCCGACAACCCGGACACCGCCCTGGAGCTGCTGGAAGCGCTCGTCACGCACATGCAGGAGGTGTACCAGCTCATCCGTGCCGAGCAGCGGATCAGCGTCGCGGTGCCGGATGCGGAGATCGCCGCCGACATCTGGGACCTGCCCGAAGACCGCCGTCCGGTGCCGGTGGTGGTCCTGGTCGACGAGGTCGCCGAACTCGCCCTGTACGCCTCCAAGGAGGAAGAGAAGCGCCGGGACCGCATCATCACGGCCCTGGTCCGCCTCGCCCAGCTCGGCCGTGCCGCAGGCATCTACCTGGAGATCTGCGGGCAGCGCTTCGGCTCCGAACTCGGCAAGGGCATCACCATGCTCCGCGCCCAGCTCACCGGCCGCACCGCCCACCGCGTCAACGACGAGACCAGCGCGAACATGGCCTTCGGCGACATCGCCCCGGACGCCGTCCTGGCCGCCATCCAGATCCCCGCCGAGACCCGCGGGCTCGCCATCTCCGGGGACTCCTCCGGCGGCTGGCACCGCATCCGCGCCCCGCACACCTCTCTGCGCCAGGCCGTGAACCTCTGCAACAAGTACGCCGACCGCACTCCCGACGTGCCCGCCCTCGCGCCCTTCCGGCCCGCGGTCGCCGCGCTGCCGTCGGCACGGGTACCGCTGTCCAAGACGGCACCCGCCACCGCCTGACCCACACCCACCGCCCGGTCGGCGCGACCGCTTCGCGCCAGGTCCCTACCCCTCCCATGCCGGAAACCGGAGGTGAACCCGTGGACGCCCGTGAGGACTTCCACCGCACGGTTCAGCTGCTCAGCGCCTTGGCCCTGTACGCCCACACCTTCGGCGCCGACCCTGACTTCGTCGACGCCGTCGGCCCCGCCCTGGCCGTCTCCCTGCCCGAGCCGCCGCCCGACGCCTTCCCGTCCGGCTGCGACCCCCATGACGGCCCCCAGCACCCCGGCGGGCAGCCGTGACGACCCGCTTCCGCGTGGACGCCGTGCTCGTCCAGGCCGTCATCGCCGGAGCGCTGTCCTTCGCGCACCTGCACGACCTCGCCGCCGCCGCCGGACAGGACGGCTGGAAGGCCTGGGCGTACCCCGTCTCGGTGGACCTGCTCCTGGTCGCCGCCTGGCGCCGGCTGCGTACCGACGGGCCGTCCCGGCTGGCCTGGTGCTGGTTCCTCATCGCCCTGGTCGCCTCCCTCGGCGCCAATGTCGCCACCGCCGGGCTCCTCGACCTGGGGAGCGTCCCGGCCTGGCTGCGCATCCTCGTCGCGGCCTGGCCCGCCCTGGCCTTCATGGGCGGCACCCTCCTCGCCCACGCCCCTGCGGACCGGCCCTCGGCTCCGCCGGTACCTGCCGCCCCGGACTCGGACTCGGAGCCGGACCAGGAGCCCGCACCCGAGGAGGTTTCCGAGCCGGTCGCTGACCGACCCGCCGCCGCTGAGCCGGACCCGGTGCCCGAGCCCGTCGCGGTTCCGGTGCCCGAGGAAGTCCCCCTCGTACCCGCCGCCGCGCCGCTTCCGGCTTCCCCGGGAGTGCCGGTGCCGGCCGCGCTGGTCGACCACGCGCGCAAGGTCGCCGCCGACCACGAGGAAAGGACCGGCGCGCCCATCGACGCCGAGACCCTGCGCGCCCGCCTCGGCGTCCCGCCCCAGCTGGCCGACGCCATCGCCGCCCGACTCGCCTGACACGAAGGAGACACCGGTGACCTGCGAGCCGGCCGACCTGACCGCCGCCGACTACCTCGACGGCGCCCGTGAGATGACCGCCGCCGACCGGCCGTTCCTGGCGCACCTGCTTGCCGAGGAAGCCGCCCGCCGTACCGCCGACCCGGCCACCGCCGCCGGTATCCGCGCCTCCTTCCCCGACCCGACCACGAACCGAACGGAGACCGACTGACATGCCCGCCCGTGACTTCTTCCACTCCCTGATGCGGATCGGCCCCGTGCAGATCGGCACCCACCGCGACCGCAACGGCCAGACCAAGCACGCCGCCGTGTGCGGCTCCGACGGCTGCGGCTGGTCCGCCGACTACTCCAGCCGGTCCGCCGCCCAGCTCGCCGCCCGCACCCACCGCTGCAAGGTCCGCTAGGAGGCCCCGTGGACGTTCCACTCTGGTTCGCCCTGCTGTGCGTCGGAGTCCTCGGCGTCAAGCTCGTCCGCCCGCCCTGGTGGCTCGTCGCCGTGCTCCTGCTGGGCGGCTACCTCCTCGCCGACAGCCTCCTCGCCCCGGTCATCGACACCGCCGTGAAGTAAGCCCCGCGAAAGGAGATCCGCTCATGTTCCGGCCCAAGCTCCCGACCATGCCCCACCCCACCGGCACGGCCCCGCCCGCGGTCGTCCAGCCGACCACCGTCACCCCCGGCGCCCAGTCCCCGCTCGCCCCTGCTGCCCCGGTCCCGGCCTCGACCCGACCGGCGGTTCAGCTCACCCCCGGTACCGCGCTCGCCCTGGTCGGCGGCGGCACCGCCATCGTCCTTGTCGTCGGCGCCGTCCTGGTCTCCATGCTCCTGGCCGTCACCGTCACCGCGGCCTCAGTCGCCGTCTGCGCCGTCGTCCTGCGCTCCCTGATCTCGCAGCACCGCCGTTGACCGGCCCCCGGGCGGCCTCGATACCGCCAAGCATCCGCCGCCCGGGCGCCGTCCCTGTCCGATCTCGCAACCGGAAGGAACATCCAGCATGGCCCACCGCGCCTCATCCGCGACACCGGGTGCGCCCGCGCCACAGGCACTGCTCGACCCGATCACCCTTGGAGACCTGCTCCGGGTGGCCTCCGCCTCCGACTACGCACGCTGGGAGGACCAGGTCCGCCGCACCGGCGGATGCTCCGACCCGATCCACCTCACCGGCTGGGTCCTCCACAAGGACAAGACCAGCGGCGAGACCCTGCACCACTACTCCACCGCGCACGAGCCGGGTGGCCGCCTCCGCCTCGCCTGCGGAAACCGCCGCGCGTCCCGCTGCCCGTCCTGCGCCTGGACCTACGCGGGCGACACCTACCACCTGATCCGCGCTGGCCTGGCCGGAGACGACCGCCGCGACGTCCCCGCCACCGTCCGGGACCACCCGCGCGTCTTCGCCACCCTCACGGCCCCGTCGTTCGGCCCGGTCCACAACCGACCCGACCACAGCACCTGCCGCTGCGGCGTCCTGCACGCGCCGGACGCCCCGGAGCTGGGCACCGCCCTCGACCCGGAGACCTACGACTACGCGGGCGCCGTCCTGTTCAACAACCACGCCGGGCAGCTCTGGCAGCGTTTCACCACGCGGCTCCGCCGCGAACTCGCCGCCCGCGCCGGCCTGACCCGCCGGGAACTCGCCGCACACCTGCGGGTCTCGTACGGCAAGGTCGCCGAGTTCCAGAAGCGCGGGGCCCTGCACTTCCACGCCGTCGTACGCCTCGACGGACCGGCGGGGCCCGCTACACCACCGCCCGCCTGGGCCACGGTCGGCCTCCTCACGGACGCGCTACGAGCCGCCGCCGCGCACGCGTACACGTCGGTCTCCGTCCCGGCCGCTGGCGACCAGCCGACGCGGACCTTCCGCTGGGGGCACCAACTCGACGTCCGGCCGGTCAAGGCCTTCGGCGACGGCTCCGACATCACGGAACAGGCCGTCGCCTCGTACGTCGCCAAGTACGCCACCAAGGCTGCCGAGAACACCGGCACCCTGGACCGCCGCATCGGGGAACTCGCCGAGCTCGACCTGCACCGAGTCCCCGACCACACCCGCCGCCTGATCACGGCCTGTCGCGACCTGGACCGCCTCTACCCGGACCGGCGCCTCTGGGCCTGGGCGCACATGCTCGGATTCCGCGGGCACTTCTCGTCCAAGTCGCGCGCCTACTCCACCACCCTCGGCGCCCTCCGCCGGGCACGCGCCGACCACCGCGCCGCGCAGGAAGCCTCCGCCCTCGGCCTCGACGACCGCGAGCCGGACACCGTCCTGGTCCTGGCCGACTGGCAGTACGCAGGCCACGGCCACACACCGGGTGAGGCCGCCCTCGCCGCCACCATCGCCCGCGGCCTCCGGGACAACCGCGAGACCGCGCGCGAAGCCCTCCTGGACGAAGGGAGCAGGGCATGACCACGGCCGTCCGTGCACGCGGCATGCTCACCCTCGCGGAGGTCTGCGAGGAACTGGCCATCTCGCGCTCGACCTTCTACGACTGGCGGGCCAAGCGCCGTGCGCCGCGCTGCATCAAGCTCCCGAACGGGGACCTCCGGATCCGTCGGAGCGACCTCGAGCACTGGCTCGACGACCGTGAGGACGCCGTCTGATGGAGACGACGTACGACGTCAAGGTCTACAAGATCCTCCCGTACAAGGGCGCCCGGAAGAACACGTACACCGTGCGCTGGGTGGTCGCGGGCAAGCGCTGGCGTGAGCCCTTCGACACGGTCGCCCTCGCCGAGGGCTTCCGCTCCGAGCTGATCCGGGCCACGGGCAGGGGCGAGGCGTTCGTCGTCGCCACCGGACTTCCGGTGTCCCACCGCTCGAAGGCGGCGGCCATGAGCTGGTACGGCTTCGCCGTCGAGTACGTGGACGCCCGCTGGCACCAGCTCGGCGGCAACAGCCGCAAGAGCGTCGCCAAGACCCTCACCGCGACGACCGTCGCCCTGCTGCGGGCCAAGCCCACCCGGTTCACGCCCGCGGCCGTGCGCACCGCCCTGCGGGAGTGGGCGTTCAACACCAGCCGGCGCCCGGACGCGCCGCGGGACGTGGTGGCCGTCCTCAGGTGGGTGGAGCGGAACTCCCCGCCCGTCTCCGTCTGGGAGGAGCCGGAGAGGGTGGATCAGGTCCTGCGTGCCGTCGACACCCGCCTCGACGGCACGCAGGCGGCGGCCTGGTCCCGGAAGCGCAACCGCCGGGTCCTCAACGTCGTCATGAAGTACGCCGTCCGGCGGGGCGTCCTGCGGGCCAATCCCCTGCCCAAGGGCAAGGAGTCGACGACCGCCACGAGGACCACGAACACTGTGGACAAGCGGTCCCTGATGAACCCCGAGCAGGCGGCGGCGATCCTCGACTGGATACGGCACCGGCCGCGCGGCGGCAGGCGGCTCCACGCCTTCTTCGCCACGCTCTACTACTGCGGTCTGCGACCCGAGGAAGCCGTGGCCATGCGGGTGGAGGACGTCACGCTGCCCGACCCCGGCGCCGAGGACCAGTGGTGCGAACTGCTGATCCACACGGCGACCCCTGAGGTCGGCAAGCAGTGGACGGACTCGGGGGAGACTCATGAGCGGCGCGACCTGAAGGGCCGTGCGGAGGGGGAGACGCGTACCGTGCCGGGGCATCCGGCTCTCACCCGCATTCTGCGGCAGCACATCCGGGACGAGCGGCTGCGTCCGGGGGATCTGCTGTTCCAGGGGGAGTCGGGCGGCATCCTCGCCGGGTCGGTCATCCGCCGGGCATGGCGCGGCGCGCGCGAGGCCGTGCTGCCGCCCCACGTCTTCGCGTCGCCGACCGGACGGCGCGTGTACGACAACCGGCACACGCGCCTGACCAAGTGGCTCAACGACGGCGTCCCGCCCGCCCAGGTGGCGGAGTGGGCCGGGAACAGCGTGGCGGTGCTCCTCGCGACGTACGCACGGTGCGTGGACGGGCAGCTTCCGGACCTGAAGCGGCGACTCGAAGCCGCGGGCGACCTGCTGGAGCCGCCCGGCGCCGGCTGACCCTGCGGCGCGGAAACTTCGACACGTATTCGACACGGCCACCCGCGAGAACCCGGTGACAGCCGGACGGCCCCGGAGTCCGCCCATGATCATCAAGCGGGCGCCCGGGGCTTCACCGTGCCGCCCGAGACCTGCCCTGACCAGCAAAAAGACCCTCCCGAAGGAGGGTCCCGGTCTTGCGCCCCCGGCAGGACTCGAACCTGCGGCCAAGTGCTTAGAAGGCACCTGCTCTATCCACTGAGCTACGGGGGCCGGTGGTGGCGGCCTGGCGGCCGCCGGAGCCCTCGTGCTGTTCCGTGACCTGGCCGGGGTCAAGGATAGGGCTCCGATCACCCTGGCCCGGCCGCTTCACCTGCGTGGCACGATGTGGAGGTTCGGTGAAGCGAACCCGATAATCGCAGGCAGGTGCGATTCACGCAGCGCTTTTCGCGCCTCGCGGGCCGGGTGTTGTGCACTCGTTATGCCTGAGCCCCACTCATCCCCTCTGTCCCTGTGTGTGACCGGCGCGCAGAGAGGGCCATACGCTTCAAAAAGATGCTGAAATTGGGCATTCTTCACATGTGGTGACCTTGGACGTACGGCCTCAGCTTCTCGACGCACTCTCCGCCCTGCGCGACCGTGTCGCCGCCGTGCGCCTCCCCCTGCCCATCCCGGGGGCGCCGAGGGCCCGGCAGACGCGGGCGGAGCTGCTGGCCCAACTGGACGACTACCTGGTCCCACGGCTCCGCGACCCCGGGGCCCCCCTCCTCGCCGTGGTCGGCGGATCGACCGGCGCCGGCAAGTCCACCCTCGTCAACTCCCTTGTCGGCCGCCCCGTCAGCGAGGCCGGCGTCCTGCGCCCCACCACCCGCGTCCCCGTGCTCGTCTGCCACCCCGACGAGGAGCACTGGTTCTCCGGCACCCGCGTCCTGCCGCGCTTCACCCGCCTGTGGGGCACCCCCGGCGAGGACGCCGACGAGGAGCCCGAGGGGCGCGCCCTGCGCCTGGAGACCGCCGACACCCTGCCCCGCGGGCTCGCCCTGCTCGACGCCCCCGACATCGACTCCCTCGTCTCCGGCAGCCGCGAGCTGGCCGCCGAACTGATCTGCGCCGCCGACATCTGGGTGATGGTCACCACCGCGTCCCGGTACGCCGACGCGGTCCCGTGGCACCTGCTCCGTACCGCCAAGGAGTACGACGCCACCCTCGTGACCGTCCTCGACCGCGTCCCCCACCAGGTGATCGGCGAGGTGTCCCGCCAGTACGAGGCGCTGCTCGTACGCGCCGGCCTGGGCGCCGTACCCCGCTTCACCGTCCCCGAGCTGCCCGAGTCCGCCGGGGGCGGCAGCGGCCTGCTGCCCGACACGGCGGTCGCACCCCTCCGGGCCTGGCTCGCCCACCGCGCCCAGGACCCCGCCGCCCGCCACCAGACCGCCGGCCGCACCGCCAACGGCGTCATCGACTCCCTGCGCGTGCGCATGCCGGAACTCGCCGGCGCCGTCGCCGCCCAGTGCGCCGCCGCGCTCCGCCTGACCGGCGCCGTCGAGACCGTGTACGCCGCCGAGGCCGACCGCGTACGCCGCGAACTGCGCCGCGGCGCCGTCCTCTCCGGCGACGCCCGCGCCCGCTGGCGCGCCCACCCCGACGACTGCACGCCCGCCGAACTCCTCGACGCCCTCGCCGACTCCCTGGCCGCCCTCCTCCACTGCGCCGTCGCCGCCGCCGACGAGCGGCTGAGGGAGGCCTGGCGGCGCGAACCCGCCGCCCGCGCCCTCGACGGCACGCCCGCCGGCCGCGACCGGGAGGCGTGCGAGCGCGTGGGCATGGCGGTACGCCGCTGGCGCCGCGTCCTGGAGGAGCTGGCCGAGGACGAGGTACGGCGCGCCGAACGCACCCCCCTCCCCGACGCCGACACCGTCTCCGCGCTGCTCGCGGCCACCCTGCTCGGCGGGGACCGCGCGCGGGGGGCGGGCGAGCGGCTCGCGGAGCTGGTCGGCGCCCAGGGCGCGCTGCGCCTGCGCGACAAGGGCGCCGAACTCGTCGACGCGTACGTCGAACGGGTCCTCCGGGAGGAACGGGACCTGCGCCTGGCCCCGGTCGACGCCCTCGGCGTCACCCCGGAACCGCAGGCTGAACTCATCGCCGCGCTGTCCGTACTGCAGAAGGAGAGGTGACGGCGGTGAACGCCGTGGGCCAGAGGAAGTGGGACGACGGGCTGATCGCCCGCCGCGCCGCAGCGGAGGGCGGGGCCGGAGGCGAACCCGGGGGAGGGGAGGACGGGTCCGGAGGCGGGTCCAAAGGCCCCGGGCGCGACCCGCGGGACGGCGGAGGCGAGGGAGCCGCCCTCAAGGTGCGCCTCGACGCCCTCCGCGACCTCCTCGGGCTCTCCGCCACCCGCCTCGACCCGCCGGTCGTCGCCGAGGCCGGCCGGGTGCTCGCCGAAGCGGCCGCCCGGCAGCGGCTCTCCTCCCGTCACACCGTCATCGCCATCGCGGGCGCCACCGGCAGCGGCAAGTCGACGCTGATCAACGCGCTCGCCGGAGTACCCGTCTCCGAGACCGGACTGCGCCGCCCCACCACCGCCGCGCCCATCGCCTGCGCCTGGTCCGAGGGCGCCGCCGGGCTTCTGGACCGGCTCGGCATCCCGGGCCGGCTGTGCCGCAGGCCCCTCGCGGGCGGCGACGGCGACGAGGCGCTGCGCGGACTCGTCCTCGTGGACCTGCCCGACCACGACTCGGCGCTCACCGCCCACCGCGACCAGGTCGACCGCGTCCTCGGCCTCGTCGACGGGGTCATCTGGGTCGTCGACCCGGAGAAGTACGCCGACGCCGCCCTCCACGAGCGGTACCTGCGGCCCCTCGCCGGGCACGCGGAGGTCACCTTCGTCGTCCTCAACCAGATCGACCGCCTCCTCGGCGACACCACCGACCAGGTGCTGGACGACCTGCGCCGCCTCCTCGACGAGGACGGTGTCGCCCTCGGCGAGCACGGCGAGCCAGGCGCCACCGTCCTGGCCCTCTCCGCCCTCACCGGCGAGGGCCTGCCCGAACTGCGCGAGGCGCTCGGCACGTTCGTGCGGGGCCACCAGGCCGCGACCCGCCGTCTCTCCGCCGACGTCGACGCGGCCGCGACCCGCCTGCGCCCGGTCTACGTGGGGGAGGGGCGGCCCGGCCTCGGGGAGCGCTCCCGGGAGGACTTCACCGCCCGGCTGGCCGTCGCCGTCGGCGCCGCCGCCGCGGGCGAGGCCGCCGAACGCGCGTGGCGCCGCAACGCCGGACGCGCCTGCGGCACCCCGTGGCTGCGGCTGTGGCGCTGGTACGAGCGGCTGCGCACACCGGGCGCGGGCGGCGGCGAGCCGGCCGGTTCGGCGCCGTTGGAGGAGGAGCCCACGGCCCGGCAGCGCGTCGAGCACGCGGTGCGCGTCGTCGCGGAGGAGGCCGCGCACGGATTGCCGGCCCCGTGGGCGCAGGCCGTGCGCGAGGCGGCGGCGCGCGGCGCGCGGGGGCTGCCGGAGGCGCTGGACGAGCTGGCCGCCGACGCCCGCGCCCCGAGGCCGGGCGGCAAGGGGGACGGCACGGCGGGCGGGAAGCCGGGCGGTACGGCGGGCGGCACGGTGGGCGGGAAGCCCGGGGGCGGGGCTGCGGGCGCTGCGGGCGCTGCGGGCAAGAGGGCCGGGGGGAAGGCGGGTGGGAGGCCGGGCGGCCTGCCGCCGCGGCCGGCCTGGTGGCCGGTGGCCGTGCTGTCCCAGGCGTCCATGACGCTGCTTCAGGTGTTCGGCGCGCTGTGGCTGGCGGGCCAGATCGCGGGCGTACTGGAGCCGCGCCTGCTGCCGCCCGTCCTGGTGATGCTCGCCGGGATCGTCGGCGGGCCGCTCGTGGAGTGGGCGTGCGTGGCGGCGGCGCGGGGGCCCGCGCGCAGGTACGGGCAGGAGACCGAGCGGCGACTGCGCGAGGCGGCGGCCGGGTGCGGCCGGGCGATGGTCCTCGACCCGATCGCCACGGAGCTCATGCGCTACCGCGAGGTGCGGGAGCAGTACGCGACGGTGTCGGGCGGACGGCTCACGACCCGCTGACGGGCGTGGGCACGGGCCCGGGTGGGGGTACGGAGGCGGCGGTCAGCGCGGGTACGGGGGTGGGGCGGGGGCGGGCATGAGGGCGGAGGTGGGTACGGGGCGGGCCCGGGAACCGGACCGGCGACGGGTGCCCGCCGGTCCCGAGGGCCGGCGCTCACCGGGGCCCGGGCCCCTGCGGCCCGTCGCCCGGTACTGACCGGGTCCTCCGCCGCAGCCCGTCACGCACCCGACTCCTCCCGCGCGGCCGGCCGGCGGCCCCAGCGGTCGATCGCCCGATCGGGTGGCGGCGATGTCCCCAGGCCGCCCCGCCGTCCACAGGGCCGAGCGGGAATCGGCGGACGGGGCCACGATGGAGCACAACGGGCGGCGCGGGGGAGCGTCGCGAACGGGGAGGAGCATCCGTCATGAACGACACCCTGGTCACGGTCGTGGGGAACGTGGCGACCAACGTGGAGTACCGGGAGACGCCTACGGGCGGGGTCGCGAGGTTCCGCTTCGCCGCCACCGCCCGCCGCTGGGACCGCGAGCGGGCGGCGTGGACCGACGGGCACACGAGCTTCTACACGGTCAACGCCTGGCGCCAGCTCGGCGCGAACCTCGCGGCGTCGGTGGCGGTCGGCGAACCGCTCGTGGTGCACGGCAGGCTGCGGGTCCGCGAGGAGCCGTCCGCCGGAGGACCGGCGGACGGGCCGCGCCGGACGTTCGTCGACATCGACGCGCTGGCCGTCGGCCACGACCTGACACGCGGCACGTCGGCGTTCCGCAGGAGCGCGGGGAGACGCTCCGCCGAACAGGAGATGACGGAGCGGCACACCGAAGTGCCGCAGCGGCGGGCGGAGTTGGTCACGTCCTGAGCTGGCCTCAGCCGGCCGCCCAAACCTCCGCGAACCGGGCTATGTGGCATGCGACTTGGGTGGCCCCTGGCCGAAAGTCACGGCTTTCATGCCTGGATTTCGATAACGATTGCGAGTCGAAACGGTTGAGTGGGGGCATCACAGGGGACTCGCCGAGTCCGCCTCTCTAGGATTCCGGTACTCACGGGGCACTTGAGTCATCAGGCGAGTTCCACCTCCCACGTGCCCCCGCGACGTGCACCGCGCCGCGGGGCCCTGCGACCGGAGGACTCGCCCAGAGGGGAAATCTGTGTTTGCTGCGCTTTCTGTCCAGCGGCGGGAGCGGCTCGGCCGCCGGCTCGCCGCCGCGGTCCTGACCTCCGGTCTGGTCGCGGGAGGATCCATAGCCGGGACGGCCGTGGCCGTCGCCGACGAGAACCCCCAGCACCAGGGTGGTGCCTCCGCCACCCTCAACGGGCTGACCACCTATGACGACGCCGTCCTCAAGCTGAACGGCGGCAAGACGAAGAAGCTGCCCGCCGGCCTCTTCGAGATGGCCGTCGACGGCGGCGGCACGCTGAAGACGTACTGCATCGACATCCACAACCCGACGCTGCCCAAGGCCAAGTACCTCGAGACGCCCTGGGAGCAGACCTCGCTCGGGAGCAACGAGCAGGCCGGCAAGATCCTGTGGGTTCTGAAGAACTCCTACCCGCAGGTCGACGACCTCGCTGACCTGGCCAAGAAGGCCGACGCCGGCTCCCTGACCAAGGAGACCGCCGCCGCCGGTACGCAGGTCGCCATCTGGCGCTTCTCGGACGGTGCGGACGTCGAGGCGAAGGACCCGGCCGCCGAGAAGCTCGCCGACTGGCTGGAGAAGAGCGCCGAGAAGCTCCAGGAGCCCAAGGCGTCGCTGAGCCTGGAGCCGAACGCGGTCTCCGGCAAGGCCGGAAGCAAGCTCGGCCCGATCACCGTCCGCACCAACGCCGAGCGGGCCACCGTCACCGCCCCGGACGCCGCCGGTGTCAAGGTCACCGACAAGAACGGCGCGCCGGTCACCGAGGCCAAGGACGGCACGGAGCTGTACGTCGACGTGCCGGCCGGCACCGCCGACGGCACCGCGACGTTCAACGTCCAGGCGAGCACGTCCGTCTCCGTGGGCCGCGCCTTCGCCAGCCTCTCCAAGAGCCAGACGCAGATCCTGGCCGGCTCCAGCGAGTCGACCGTCTCCGCGACCGGCAGCGCCGTCTGGGCGAAGCAGGGTGCCATCCCGGCTCTGACCGCCGAGAAGAACTGCGCCAAGGGCGGCGTCGACGTCACCGCGAAGAACGAGGGCGACGAGGCGTTCACCTTCGAGCTGGCCGACCAGAAGGTCGAGGTCGGCGCGGGCGAGTCGAAGACCGTCACCGTCCCGGTCGGCGAGGACCAGCCGTACGAGTTCAGCATCGCGCTGCCCGGCGGCGAGACCAAGACGTTCAAGGGCGTCCTGGACTGCAAGACCAGCGCCGAGCCCACCACCCCGCCGACCACCGGCGGCAACGGTGACGAGGAGCCGGGCACCGACCCGACCCCGCAGTCGGGTGGCACCACCTCCGGCTCGACCGGCGGTGACACCACCGGCGGCGGCGACACCACCGGCGACCTCGCCGAGACCGGCGCCTCCAACGCCACTCCGATGATCGCCGGCATCGCCGTCGCGTTCGTCCTGCTGGGCGGCGGCGCGGTCTTCATCCTCCGCAAGAAGAAGGGCGCCGCGGCCGGTCAGTGACCCCTGCGATGACCCGCGGAGCGGCCCCGGACCCCAGGTCCGGGGCCGCTCCGGCTTTCCCGCGGGGCTGTTGCCGCGAGACGTCCTCCTGGGAGGCGTCCTGCTGTGCGGGGCCCTCCCCGCGAGGCGTCCTCCTGGACGGCGTTCCCCCGCGTGGCGCGTCGCCTGGAGCGGCGCGTCCCGTCCGGCGAGTCCCCGCCCCGGGGCGGCTCCCGGCGCCGCGCTCATCCGCCCTGCGCCCTCACCGCCCCGGTCGGCGACTCTGGGCCAGGCGGCCAGGCGGCCAGGCGGCCAGACGGCCAGACGGCCGAGCGGCCGAGCGGCCGAGCGGTCAGGCGGCCAGGCGGCCGAGCGGCCGAGCGGTCAGGCGGCCAGACGGCCAGACGGCCAGACGGCCAGGCGGCCAGGCGGCCAGGCGGTCGAAGGGCCGAGGGGCGAGGGCCGGGTGTGGCGAGCGGGCTCGCGGCGGGCGCGCCGGCCGGGCCGGACGCGACGAAGCGGATATGAAGCGGACATGTCGGTCGCGTGCGGGTCCGGGCGGGGGCGGGGCGGCGCGAGGTCGGGGCACGCATTTCTGTTGCGGGGTGGCGGTCAGGCAAGATGGGTGTGTCTGCCCTCATGCGGCGGAGCCGCGAATCGACCCCTACTGATTGCCGGACGGTTTCTCTTGGCTGAGTACATCTACACGATGCGCAAGGCGCGCAAGGCGCACGGCGACAAGGTCATCCTCGATGACGTGACGCTGAGCTTCCTGCCCGGCGCGAAGATCGGTGTGGTCGGCCCGAACGGCGCCGGTAAGTCCACCGTTCTCAAGATCATGGCGGGGCTGGAGCAGCCCTCCAACGGCGACGCGTTCCTGTCGCCCGGCTACACCGTCGGCATCCTCCTCCAGGAGCCCCCGCTCAACGAGGAGAAGACCGTCCTGGAGAACGTCCAGGAGGGCGTCGCCGAGATCAAGGGCAAGCTCGACCGGTTCAACGCCATCGCCGAGGAGATGGCCACGAACTACACGGACGAGCTGATGGAGGAGATGGGCAAGCTCCAGGAGGAGCTCGACCACGCCAACGCCTGGGACCTCGACGCGCAGCTCGAGCAGGCCATGGACGCCCTGGGCTGCCCGCCCGGCGACTGGCCGGTCACCAAGCTGTCCGGTGGCGAGAAGCGCCGCGTCGCGCTCTGCAAGCTGCTGCTGGAAGCCCCCGACCTGCTCCTCCTCGACGAGCCCACCAACCACCTGGACGCCGAGTCCGTCCAGTGGCTGGAGCAGCACCTCGCCAAGTACGCGGGCACCGTCGTCGCCATCACCCACGACCGGTACTTCCTCGACAACGTCGCCCAGTGGATCCTGGAGCTCGACCGCGGCCGCGCCTACCCGTACGAGGGCAACTACTCCACGTACCTGGAGACGAAGCAGACCCGTCTGAAGGTCGAGGGCCAGAAGGACGCCAAGCGCGCCAAGCGGCTCAAGGAAGAGCTGGAGTGGGTCCGCTCCAACGCCAAGGGCCGCCAGGCCAAGTCGAAGGCGCGTCTCGCCCGTTACGAGGAGATGGCCGCCGAGGCCGAGAAGGCGCGCAAGCTCGACTTCGAGGAGATCCAGATCCCGCCGGGCCCGCGCCTGGGCAACGTCGTCGTGGAGGTCGAGAACCTCTCCAAGGCCTTCGGCGAGAAGGTCCTCATCGACGACCTCAGCTTCACCCTCCCGCGCAACGGCATCGTCGGCGTCATCGGCCCGAACGGCGCGGGCAAGACCACGCTGTTCAAGATGATCCAGGGCCTGGAGGAGCCGGACTCCGGCCAGATCCGCGTCGGCGACACCGTCAAGATCAGCTACGTCGACCAGAGCCGCGAGAACATCGACCCGAAGAAGACGCTGTGGGCCGTCGTCTCCGACGAGCTGGACTACATCAACGTCGGCCAGGTCGAGATGCCCTCCCGCGCCTACGTCTCCGCCTTCGGCTTCAAGGGCCCGGACCAGCAGAAGCCGGCCGGCGTCCTGTCCGGCGGTGAGCGCAACCGCCTCAACCTGGCGCTCACCCTCAAGCAGGGCGGCAACCTGCTCCTCCTCGACGAGCCGACCAACGACCTCGACGTCGAGACCCTCTCCTCCCTGGAGAACGCGCTGCTGGAGTTCCCCGGCTGCGCCGTGGTGGTCTCCCACGACCGCTGGTTCCTCGACCGCGTCGCCACGCACATCCTGGCGTACGAGGGCGACTCCAAGTGGTTCTGGTTCGAGGGCAACTTCGAGTCGTACGAGAAGAACAAGATCGAGCGCCTCGGCCCGGACGCGGCCCGCCCGCACCGCGCCACGTACAAGAAGCTCACCCGGGGCTGAGGCGGCGCTCGACGTGGCTCGGCACATCTACAGCTGCCCCCTGCGCTGGTCGGACATGGACGCCTTCGGGCACGTCAACAACGTGGTCTTCCTCCGCTACCTGGAGGAGGCCCGGATCGACTTCATGTTCCGGCTGGCGCCGGGGGACGGCTCCCCGTCCTTCTCCGGCGGCTCCGTCGTGGCCCGCCACGAGATCGACTACATCAGGCCGCTGGTCCACCGGCACGAGCCGGTGACCATCGAGTCCTGGGTCACCAAGATCGGCGCGGCGTCCCTGACGATCGCGTACGAGATCAAGGACCCTGGCCAGGTGTACGTGCGCGCGTCCACCGTCGTCGTCCCCTTCGACCTGGAGGCGCAGCGCCCGCGCCGCATCACCGCCGAGGAGCGGGCGTTCCTCCAGGAGTACGTCGACGACGGGATGCGCGCGGAGGGTGCCGTCGCATGACGGCGCCCCTGCACTTCGCCGAGCCGAGGGAGGCGGCGGGCATCGCCGCCTTCCTGGCCCGGCTCGTCCACTACGACCGGGCCGCCGCCGTCCGCCTCCAGGCGGGCGCCGGCGCCCTGGCCGTCTTCGGGCGCCCGCCGTCCTTCGAGGTGATCGCCGTTCGCACGGCGGCCCTCCAGGACGGCACGGCCCTCGACACCACCGTCTCCGCCGGCGAACTGCTCGACGGCGTCGACGAGGCGGCGGGCAAGGCGATCGTGCCCGCACCCGTCACCGGGCCGCCGTGGAGCGGGCTGCTCCCGCCGCGCGGCGGCTGGAGCGAGGTGCCCGGAGCGCCGGACGCGGCCGGTCTGCGCGGCGCCGTCGCGGAGGCGGTCGCCGAGTTCCGCGCGCGCGACGCGCGACTGCCGTCGCAGCACCGCACCCGCGCCGAACGCGACCGGATCGGCCGGGAGATATGGTCCCGCGCCGTCGCCGGTACGGGGCTGCCGCTGCGCGCCGCGCACGCCGCCCAGTCGCTGGGCTTCCTGCCGCCGGCCGGGGCGGTCCCGCACGAGGTGCCGGTGGTGCTGCTCGCCGCCGGGCCATGGCTGCGGCTGCGCACCCCGTACGGCTCCGTGGCGGTGCGCGCGGCGACCGGCGTCGGGGCGGCGGGCCTCGGGACGCTGGGCGTCACCCCCGTACGCCACCGGCCCTGAGGCCGGTCCTGAGGCCGGTCCTGAGGCCGGGGACCGGCCCCGAGGCCGCGCGAGGTCTCAGCCGGCGGTGTTGACCATCGACGCCGCCGCGTACGTCATGTAGTCCCACAGCTGCCGCTCGTGCTCCTCGGACAGCCCGAGCTCCTCCACGGCGACCCGCATGTGCCTCAGCCACGCGTCGTGCGCCGCCCGGTCCACCACGAACGGGGCGTGCCGCATCCGCAGCCGGGGATGGCCGCGGCGGTCGCTGTACGTACGGGGGCCGCCCCAGTACTGCATCAGGAACAGCGCGAGCCGCTCCTCGGCCGGGCCCAGATCCTCCTCCGGGTACATCGGCCGCAGCAGCGGGTCCTCGGCGACGCCCTGGTAGAAGCGGTGGACGAGCCGCCGGAACGTCTGCTCGCCGCCCACCTGCTCGTAGAACGTCTGCTCCTGGAGAGTGCCGCGCGGAATCTCATTCACCCGTCCATCGTCTCAGACACGGCGGCGGAGGACCCGGGCCCTAGGTGTTCTGTCCCGGGAGGTTGTGGACGGGTGATGCAGGTCTCGGCTGAGGGATCTTGAAATGGGTGAGGGCCTTCTGGCCTGGTGTGGATTGCGACATCTGCACCGGCGACCAGAAAGGCCCTCGTGCCCCACCGTAATGCACCCCTGACCGAGACCGGACGGCTGCGCCTGGCCCGCTGCGTGGTCAAGGACGGCTGGCCGCTTCGGCGGGCCGCCGAACGTTTCCAGGTCTCACCCACCACCGCCCATCGATGGGCTGCCCGCTACCGGGCCATGGGCGAGGCCGGGATGGGCGACCGTTCCTCCCGTCCGCACGCAAGCCCGCGCCGGACCCCGACCCGCACCGAACGCCGGATCATCAAGGTCCGCCTCATCCGCCGGTGGGGGCCGGCCCGCATCGCCCACCTCCTGGACCTGGTGCCCTCCACGGTCCACCGCGTGCTGACCCGCTTCGGGCTGGCCCGCCTGACCTCCCTGGACCGGGCCACCGGCCGTGTCATACGACGCTACGAACGCGACCGGCCCGGCGAACTCGTGCACGTCGACATCAAGAAACTCGGCAACATCCCCGACGGCGGCGGCCACAAGACCCTCGGCCGCCAAGCCGGCCGCAAGACGAAGTCCGGCGTCGGCTACAGCTACATCCACACCGCCGTCGACGACCACTCCCGTCTCGCCTACAGCGAGATCCTGGCCGACGAGAAGAGGGAGACCGCCACCACCTTCTGGCAGCGGGCCCACGCCTACTTCGCCTCATGCGGGATCACGGTGCAGCGGGTCCTGACCGACAACGGCTCGTGCTACAGATCCCACGCCTGGCGCGACGCGCTGGCGGCGGCCGGGATCACCCACAAGCGAACCCGGCCCTACCGGCCCCAGACCAACGGCAAGGTCGAACGCTTCAACCGCACCCTGCTCGACGAATGGGCCTACGCCCGCCCCTACCGCTCAGAGCAGGAACGACGCGATGCCTTCCCCGACTGGCTGCATACCTACAATCACCACCGCGGACACACCGCGCTCGCAGGCAAACCACCCGCCAGCCGCGTCCCCAACCTCACAGGGCAATACACCTAGGACCCGGCCTTCCTCCGGTGCCCTGCCTCCGCTCCGTCCCGGCCCGCCCTGGTGTTCCCCGGGCTTCCGCCGGTCTTCCACCGGTCTTCCGCCGGCTTCCCGGTCCGCCGCGTCCTTCGTGGCGACACGGAAGGGGTGATAGTGGACATATGGGTGAAGGTGTCTCGCGGGAGCGGCAGGACCCGCCCCGGAATCCGTCGCAGGACGACCCGTTCGCCGAGGCCGCCGGCAGGGCGCGGCGGCGGCTCGTGGCCGGGCTCGACGCCGAGGGCGCGCTGCCCGACCCGGCCTGGCGGGCGGCCTTCGCGGACGTGCCCCGGCACCTGTTCGTCCCCTACTACCACGTCGGCACCTACGGCGGGTACGAACGGCTGGGGCGCGACGACCCCGCACCGGAGGCGCGGCGGCGCTGGCTGGACGGCGCCTACGAGGACCGGCCGCTGGGCACCCTGCTGCGCGGCGGCGAACTGGTCTCCACCGCCAGCCAGCCGTCCCTCATGGCGGACATGCTGCACGCCCTCGACGTACGGGACGGCGACACCGCGCTGGAGATCGGCGCGGGGACCGGGTACAACGCGGCCCTGCTCTCCCACCGCCTGGGCGACACGCGCGTCACGACCGTGGACATCGACCCGGACGTCACCGACGCGGCCCGCGCCCGCCTCCACGAGGCCGGCTACCACCCGGCCGTCGTCACCGGCGACGGCGCGCGGGGCTGCCCCGACCGGGCGCCCTTCGACCGGATCATCGCCACCTGCGCCGTGCCGTCCGTGCCCGGAGCGTGGCTCGCCCAGTGCCGGCCGGGCGCCGTCGTCGTCACGCCGCTGTCCACGGGCGTCCTGCGGCTGCGCGTCGAGGACGCCCGGCACGCGGAGGGCCGCTTCCTGCACACGTCCGCCTACTTCATCCCGGTGCGCGGCTCCCTGCCCGCGCCGCCGGAGCCGCGCACGGGCGGGCTGCCGAGGGGCGCGCTGGAGAGCGAACTGTTCCGGTTCCTGCTGACCCTGGCGTCGGGCGCGCTCGACCCGTACGAGGCGTACGCCCTGTGGCAGCGCGAGGGGCGCCCCGCCCGCGAGCGGTACGGCGTGACCGTGCGCGACGGCCGGCAGTGGGCCTGGCTCGACGACCCCGAGGGGCCGTACGTCTGGGAGGTGGGGGGAGAGGGGCGGTTGGGGATCGGGTAGGGGGACTGCTCCCCGGCCGGGGCGGCCGGGGCCGGGGCCGGGGGTGTGGGGCTGGGGGTGGCCGCCCTGCCGGGTGGTGGCGGGGCGGCCGGTGCGGTCAGCCCCGTACGACGGTGAGCGTCGTCCAGGCGCCCACGTGGACCCGGTCGCCGTCCTGCAGCGGTACGGGCGCGTAGGGACGGATCGGCTCGTCGGCGCCGTTCAGGGTGGTGCCGTTGGTGGAGTTCTGGTCCATCACCGCCCATGATCCGTCGGGCTGCCGGACGAACACCGCGTGCTGGTGCGACACGCCCGGGTCCTCCGGCGGCACCGACAGGTCGATGTCCGGGGACTCGCCCGTGGACTGGCGGCGGCGGCCCACCGTCACCTGCTGCCCGGTCAGCGGCATCCGCCGCTCGGTGGCGTGGGCGGGCAGGCTGAGGGCTGCCGCCTCGGGGCCGCTGCGGCGCATCATCGCCGCGAAGTAGTCCCGGTCGGGGCGCACGACGACCGTCCACCCCGTGGGCGCCGCCGTCCGCGGGGGCTGCTGCCCCTGTGCCCCGTGCGGGGGCTGCGGCCAGTCGTGGGGTGCCTGGGGCTGTTGCGGGTCGTGGGGCGGTGGGCTCTGGGGGTGCGGGAGGCCCTGCGGAGGCGGGGCGGGGGAGTGGGGCGGGGTGGTGTGGGTCGGTGGGGTGGGGACCTGCGGCGGGGCGGCCTGGGGCGGGGTGGCCTGGGGTGCGGCGTGCGGCGGGGCGGCGTGCGGCGGCTGATCGGCGGGCGCCTGGCCCTGGGGCGGCTGCGGGGCCCGGCCCAGCGGGGGCTGCTGGATGTGCGGAGGCGGGCCCTGCGGCGCGGGGCCCTGCGGCGCGGGGCCCCGCGGGGGCGTCCCCTGTTGCGGCTGCGCGGTGGACGGCGGCGTGAGCAGCCAGTCGTCCTCCCCGGCAGCGCGCCGCCGCCGGAGCCCCTGCGGCAGCGCCGCACCGAGCGGCCCCTGCTGCGCGGGCGCGTCGGGGCCGGCCGGTGTGTTCGGGCCGGGGCCGCCGGGTCCGCTGGGCGCGGCGGGCGCGGCGGGGCCGCCCGGCGTGGGTGTGCCGCCGGCGCCGAAGGGGTTGCCGGTACCGGTGGGGTTGGCCGGCGGGCCCTGCCGAGAGGCGGGGTCCGCGCCGGGGACGGGGCCGGGCGCTGTACCGGGGACGGGGCCGGGGCCGAAGGCCGGACCCGCCGGGCCGCCGGGGCCCGAAGGACCGGCGGACGGCGCGCGACCGGGTGTGCCGACGGGCCCGTCATCACCGGGACGCGGGGTGCCGAAGGGCGGGGCGCCGGAGGGGCGCGGCGTGTCGTCGAAGCGCGGGGCGCCGTCGGACGCGGGGCCCGTGCCGTCCATGCCGGGGCCGGTCGCGACGCCGCCCGTCGGGGTGCCCGCGGGCGGGGTGCTGCCCGGCCCGGCGGGCCGGTTGCCGCCGAACGAGGGGCCGTCGAGCGAGGGGCCGCTGGGCGCCGAGCCGGGGCCGTACCCGGGGGCGGGGGCCGGAGCGAAGGGGGCGCCGGGCGCGGCCGGGGCGCCGGGGGCGGGCGTGCCGGTGTCCGGGCCCGGCCCGGCGGCGCCGTCGCGGGCGAAGGGCGGGGCGCCCTGGCCGGAGTCCACCGGGCCGTCCTGGCGCGGCGCGGCGAACGGCGGGGCGTCCTGGCCGGGACGCGCGGCGAAGCCGGGCCCCTCCGGACCGGGCGCGGGCCGCGGCGGATCCGCCGGGCGGTCCTCCGGGGACGGGCGGGGGCCCTGGGACGCGTACGGGTCCGCAGGCCGTGGCGCCGAGGTGAAGCCGGGCGGCAGGTTGAGCCCGCCGCCGGTTTCCGACGGGGGCGGCGGCGGGGCGATCGGCGTGTACGACGTGGCCTTGCCGCTCAGGAAGTCCCACCGGCACTCCTCGCAGAACGCCGCGCCCGGCTCGCGGGGCGTACGGCACTGCGGGCACACCTCGGCCTGCCGCGTGGCGTTCGGGTCGCCACCCGCGGGCCGCGGGTGGCCGTACCCGGTGGCGGGCGGCGGGGGCGGAGGCGGCGGCACGGCACCCGTAGGCGCGCCCGCCCCGGCGGCCATGCGGTGGCCGCAGACCTCGCACCAGTCGGCGGTGCCCGACTGGTGTCCGTTCGGGCAGGTCGGCATCTCGGCCCTTCCCCTCTCCTCGCCGGCCGCCCCTGCGACCGTCGTCACGGCTTCTTCCTGTGCTCCGGGCCCGCCCTGACCGGACGGACCGCCTTGGCGGCCCGGCCCGGGGGCGCCCTGCCGGCCGCGCCCGCGGCCTGGACCGCAGTCGCACAGTACCCGCCGCCCCACCGGCCTCGTCGACCCCCTTCGAAAGGAGGTTCGCCTCATCCGGGCTCGTGGAGGGGGCCGCCGGAGCAGCCCCGCGCCCCCTGTCGCGGCCCGCCCGCCGGGCGTGTCAGGAGGCGCGCGGCCCGGGGAACGGGACCAGCGCGACCGTCACGTTGTCGTGGCCGCCGCCGTCGAGGGCGTGCCCGACGAGGACGCGCGCACCGTGCAGGGGCCGCTCGGCGGCGTCCACCGGCAGGACGCGCGCCATGTCGCCGGCGGCCTCGGCGTAGTTCCACAGGCCGTCCGTGCAGACCACGACCACACCGGGGCGGTCCGGCCGGAACACGGCCGTGTGCGGCTCCACCTCGTACGCGTCGGCGCCGAGCCAGCCGGTGATGGCGTGGGCGCGCTCGTCCGCGTACGCCTGCGCCTCGTCCATCAGGCCCGCCGCGACCATCTGCGCGGCCCACGAGTCGTCCTCGGTGAGCCGGGCGGCCGGGGCGGAACGGTCGTCGGGAACCCAGTACGCGCGGCTGTCGCCGACCCATCCGACGACGAGGAGGTCCCGCGCGACGACCGCGCCGACGACGGTGCAGGCGGGGGCGTTGCGGTGGCGGTGCCTGTCGGCGCCGCCGTGCCCATCGCCGCCGCCATGCCCGTCGTGGCCGACGTGTCCGTCGGGGCCCGAGACGCCGCCCGCCGCCTCGTCGGCGAGGGCGTCGACGGCGCCGGCGGCGGCCACGATGGCGTCGTGCATCGCCTGCCGGGGTTCCGTGCCGCGGGGGAGCGCGGCCCGCAGGGAGGCGTCGGCGGCGCGGGCCGCCGCGGCGGAGGCGTCGTCCGGACGGGTCGCGGAGGACACGCCGTCGCAGACGACGGCGACGACGGCGGCCGAACCGTCGGGGAGCGGTGCCGTCGAGACGGCGTACGCGTCCTCGTTGCGATGGTGCCGAAGGCCCCGGTCGCTGACGGCGGCGACGGCGGCCTCCACCTCGCTCTCCATGTGGTCCCGTTCCCGCGGCTGCTGGTGCCCGCAGTCGCGGCAGCGCCCGTCAGCCGCGACCGGCCCGCCCTGGCAGGCCACGCACCGCGGCGCCCCGGCGGCTCCGGCCGGGGGCGGGGCGAGCCGCGGGTCGGGCGCGGCGAGCTCGTAGTCGCCCTGCGGGTTTCCGTGTCGGGTGGGCCGGGGGGTGGCGGCCGGGGTGGTCGCCTGGGTGGGGGAAGGCCCAGGCGCCGGGGCCGGGGCCGGAGCCGGTGAAGGCGGCTGGGCAGGCGGGGGCGGCCCCTGCGGGGCGGGAGCGGGCGGCGCGGGAGGGGCCTGCGGGGCGGGCGGCCCTTGGGGTGCCGGTGGGGTCTGGGGCGGGGGCGGTGTCCCGTGCACCTGCGGGGCGGGCGGCTCCTGCGGGGCGGGCGGCTCCTGGGGGGCGGGTGGCTCCTGGGGGACGGGTGGCGCCAGCGGTACGTGGGGCGCGGGATGCGCGGGAGGTGCCGGGTGCGCTGACGGTGCCGGGGACTCAGGTGCCGTCTGGGACGCCTGCGGTGCGGACGGCTCCTGGGGTGCCCGCACCGCAGGCGGCGCCGGTGGCGCGGGCGGCGGGGGAGGGGGCGGTGGGACGGTCAGGGCCACGGTCGGCCGGTCCACGGGGGGCTCCGGCACGGCCGACAGGGCGTATCCGCACGCCCCGCAGAAACGGTCACCCGGCTCCAGCGGCTCCGAGCAGCCGGGGCAGGCCGACAGCTGATGGGTCTTCGACATCGATCACACCCACGTCCGGGGGCGGAAGCGGTCGGCCCGCTCCGCCGGTTCGATCCGTTCCTCGCCGCTCCGGGCGAGCCGGGCGAGCGCCCGGTACGAGCGTTCCGGGCCGACCCGCGGCCCGCCTCCGCCCGGTTCGCCGCCGAGCGGCGTGTGGTCCGGGGCCTGGCCGCCCACATGCCCCGGGGGCCACCGGTCCGGGGCCTGGCCCGGGAGTTCCGCCGACGGCCGTTCGCGGCGCACCGGGCCCCGGCCCGGCCCGCCGGGCGCCTGGGTCTCTCGGGCGGCCGGGTGCAGGTCGGCCTTTTAGCGCCTTCCGCGGGCCCCGGTGGCGGAGCCGCGCCCGTCCGGCCGCGCCATGCGACGCGGGGGCGGGATGGCTCGACGGCTCCGGCACGGGCTCCAGCGTACGCACCGCCCCGCCCCGGCCACCCAGCGCCGGCAGGGCGCGCGCCGGCCCGAACACCGCGCCCACGCGACCCGCGTCCCTCGCCCGCACACGCCGGAGGCAGGCGGGCCCCGCTCCCGCTCCCAGCCCCGCCTCCGTACCCGTCACCCCTGCCCCCCGGCCGTCAGGACCTCGCCCGCCGCCCGCTGGTAGCGCAGCACGGCCTGCTCGGCGGCGCGCAGGTCGCAGGGCGCGCTCCACAGCAGGCGCCGCGCCGCGTCGTACCGCTCGGCCAGCACGGGGTCGTCGGCCAGCCCGTACCGGGCCATCCGCGCCCGGTACGCGTCGAGCCGCCCGCGCAGTTCCGCGCGTACGGCGAGCGGCGCCGTGACGGCGGTCAGCGACTCGCGGGCCCGCAGCAGCTCCTCCTCGGCCTCCTGCTCCAGGGCGTCCAGCAGCGGGGAGAGCCGGTGCCACTGGGCGTGCCGCCGGTACTCGGCCGCGGCCGCCAGCCGTTCGTGCAGCGCGGTGGGCGGGCCGCTCACCACGGGGACCTCCGACGCGGCGATCTTCGCCAGCACCTCGGTACGCGCGGTACGCGCCTCGGCGAGGGTCCGGTCGGCCCGCGACAGCAGGTCCCGCAGCCTCAGCAGCCGCGACTCGGAGTCCTGCCGCACCTGGAGGACGGCCTCGATCTCCCGCCGCACGTCCTCCAGCGCCCGCGCCGCCCGGTCGTACCGGTCGGTGTCGGGGCGCCCGCCGCCGGGCGCCGAACTCCGCGGCGCGGGGCGCCAGAAGGCCAGCGGGTCGCTGACGACCTGCGCCCGCAGCGCCGCCAGCTCCCGTGTGATGGCCTCCAGGTCGTCGCCCGCCGGGTGCTCACCGGGCCGCACCCCCACCGAGCGGGCCAGCGACCGGGTGCGGTGCAGCTCCGCCGCCAGGAGGTCTATGCGGGCGGGCAGCGCCGACCACACGGCGTCCGCCGAGACGACGACGTCCAGGGAGCGCGCGTACAGTTCGTTGATCCGCGCGACGAGCCGGTCCAGCGTGAACCGCTCACCGGACGGAGGCGGCTCCACCGGGGCCCCGGGCCCCGCGACACCATTCCCGGCCCCGCCATTCCCGGGCACGCCGGACCCCGCTCCGCCGGACCCCGCTCCGCCGGAGCCCGCTACATCGGACTCCGCGGCACCGGCCCCGGCCGCGGCACTCACCCCCACCGCGCTGCCCTCCAGCGCGGCACCGGCCCCCACGGCACCGGCCCCCACCGCCCCGGGATCCGCCGCCCCGGGATCCGCCGCCCCGGGATCCGCCGCCCCGGGATCCACCGCCCCGGGATCCGCCGGGCCCGGTACGGCGACGCTCTCGCCGCGCAGACGCTCCGTCAGCTCGGCCAGTTCTCCGGGCCCCGGCCAGCGGTGCCGGGCGCGCACCTCGCGGGCGGCTCGCAGGGCGTCCGTGTACACGTCGAAGTACGTCCACAGCAGCGCGATCGTCCGCTCCGTCGTGGCCCAGCGCTCCGCCGTGGTCCCCGTCAGCTCGGCGCCCTCGAGGAGTCTGCGGCCCGCGTGGTCCTGCAGCGCGAGCAGCGAGTCCTCGACGGCCTTGTGCTCGGCGCCGAGGCGTGCGAGCGCCCGGTCCACCTCGTCCTGGTCCATCACCGGACCGGGAGGACCCGTGACGGCCATCGATCACCTCTCGCTCTCAGGGGGACGGTTTCGTCCGGTACTCGGGCGCGGGCGGCCCGGATGCGCCGGGCCGGTCCGCGTGGGGCCACTTCTCGTACGCGCGTGTCGGCGGCCCGGCACGGTACGCCACCGGTACGCGGCCGACGGGGCGGACCGGGTCGCCGTGCCCGCCCGGCGGCGAGAGGCTCCCGCCGCGCCTCACGACCGTCCATCGCGTCATCCTCCCCCCGGCACGCCACCGGTACTCCGCCGCTCCGCGAGCCCGTGGTGCGCACCGGCCACCGGTCCGGCCGCGCCCGGAGCCGTGAGCGCGGCGGCCCCGCGGGCGGTGCCACCGGCGCACCGGGTGCCCGCCCGGCGGCGCGGGCGAACCCCTCCCGCTCGGGCCAGGTTCTCGTTCGTGCGGGCCTGCGGGGCACCGATCCGGCCCCCGTTCAGCACCTTGAGCGAATCCCGGCCGCTCGACCGTGCCCCTCCGGCGAGGCCCGCGCGGCGGCGCGGGCGCCCGCGAGCCATGACGCCCCGACCGGCAGCCCCCGGGCGACGGCCCGGTCTCGGGTACCGGACGTCCTGCCACCGCGCCCGTCCCAGGGCGCCCAGGACCGTCAGCCCCACCGCGAGGAAGGGCACCGGCCACGCGCGGGTCCCGCTCGTCCCGTGCGCGCCCGGCCGTCTCGGCCGGGTACGGCCGCTCGGTGGCCGGGAGCAGCCGTGTCGCCAGCCGGTGACGGGCGTCGCGCAGGCGGGCGCCGCCGAACCGGAGGCATTGCTCCCGGTGGGCCGGTCCCGCTCCACCACGTCTGCCCGGTGGGCCGGTTGACCGCCGAGCCCGGTGCTTGCGGTGCCCGACGCGCAGGGCGGGAAGCCCGGGGAGGACACGGGCCCGGGGCAGGACCGAAAGCCCGGGGCCGAGAGGGCGCCCGACACCGAAGGGGCGCCCGACGCCGAGGGGGAGCCCGAGGAAGGGCGGGAGCCCGAGGAAAGAAGGGGGCCCGAAGGGGACGGCGAGCCCGGAGACGACAAGGCACCCGTCGGCGCGGGTCGCGCGTTCCGCGCGTCAGACACGTGACCTCCCCCCTCGGTCTCCGGCGGCGGCGAGCCCGCCGCGCGCCCGCCGCGCCGGGCCGCGCGCTCCCGGTGCGGGAGGGCGGCGGCCCGGCCAGCAGTATGGCCGTAGGGGGACGGCTACGGCACGATCTTGACTGGATCTTGTTCTTATCGTGCCCGGCGTCCGCTTCGCACCCTCATTCGATCCCCCTGCGAGGAGAACAGCGCCGGTTCCCCGAAGGTTCCAGACCCGGCGTGAACCAGGCCCTGAGCGCCTCCCCGGCCGCCCCGCGCGCCCCTACGTCGTCGAGGCCGAGGAGCGCCGCGCCGAGCACCGGCGGCGCCTCCACCACCCGCGGCGAGGCGCCGGGCGCCCGCTCCCGCAGCAGCTCGGTGACCCGCCCGTTCAACTCCGCGTGCCCCGCGCCCAGTACGCCCCCGCCCAGCACCACCGGAACGGGCTCGGGCGCGTCGCGCAGACCGAGCCGCCCCAGGACGACCACCGCCATGGTGACGACCTCGTCCGCCAGCCGCTCCACCAGGGCACGCGCCACCGGATCACCGGCCGCGCCGACCGCGAACACGACGGGCGCCAGCTCATGCCGCCGCGCGTCCGGAACACGCCCCAGGTGCAGCGCCTCGATCAGCGCGTACATGGAGTCCAGCCCGAAGTGCGCGGGCAGCGCGCGGGCCAGCTCCGTCGGCGCGCCCCGCCCGTCCTCGGCCCGCGCCGCGTGCCACAGGGCCTCGTCCGCCAGCCCCCCTCCGCCGCCCCAGTCCCCGGAGAGCCGGCCCAGGGCCGGGAAGCGCGCGGTACGGCCGTCCGGCAGCATGCCCACGCAGTTGATGCCCGCGCCGCACACGACGGCCACGCCCCGCGGCTCGTCCACCCCGGCGCGCAGGACGGCGAAGGTGTCGTTGCGCACCCGTACGGACCCGCCCCAGCCGCGCGCCTCCAGGGCGCGGGCCAGCTCGTCCTCCTCCACCGGGAGATCGGCGTTGGCGAGGCACGCGGAGACATGCACCTCGCGCACCACCCGCCCCGAACGCCCCGCACCGTGACCGCCCGCACCGGGCCCGCCCCCGGCCGTGCCCGCACCGGGCCCGCCCCCGACCCCCGCTCCGGCACCGGAAACGCCCCCCACCCCCACACCCGGCAGGACCCCCGCCCCGGTGTCCGCCACAGCCCCCGCCCCCCGCATCGCCTGCGCGACGGCCGCCGCCAGCACGTCGACGGCCGCCTCCGTGCCGACCGCCTGGGGCCGGAAGCCGCCGCCGCGCCCGGTACCGAGCACCGTGCCGTCCACGCCGACGAGGGCCACGTCCGTCTTGCTGTTGCCCGCGTCGACGGCCAGGACGGCGTCCGCCGTGGTCACGCCCACGTCAGGTGCTCCCGGTTGTGCGCGAGCAGCCGGTCCGTGAGCGTGTCCGCGTACGCGTACTGCCCGACCAGCGGGTGCGCGAGCAGGGCCCGGAACACCCGGTCCCGGCCGCCCCGCAGCGCCGCCTCCAGCGCCAGGTCCTCGTACGCCGCGACATGCGCGATGAGCCCCGCTTGGAGCGGGTCCACCTCCCGCACCGGCAGCGGCCGGGCGCCGTCCGCGTCCACCTCGGCCTGCACCTCCACCACGGCGTCGTCCGGCAGGAACGGCAGGGTGCCGGCGTTGCGGACGTTCACCACCTGCGAAGGCGTCCCGCCGCCCCCGCCCAGCAGCGCCGCCGCCAGGTCGACGGCGGCCTCCGAGTAGTACGCCCCGCCCCGCTGCGACAGCAGCGCCGGCTTCTCGTCCAGCGCGGGGTCGCCGTACATCTCCAGCAGCCGCCGCTCCATCGCGGCGACCTCCGCGGCCCGCGACGGCTTGCCGCGCAGCTCCTCCACCACCTCGTCGTGCGCGTAGAAGTAGCGCAGGTAGTACGAGGGGACGACCCCGAGCCGGTCCAGCAGGCCGCGCGGCAGCCGCAGGTCGCCGGCGACGGCGTCACCGTGCTCGGCCAGCAGCCGCGGCAGCACGTCCTGCCCGCCGGGCCCGCCGAGACGCACGCCCAGCTCCCACGTCAGGTGGTTCAGCCCGACGTGCTCCAGGTGCAGGTCGGCCGGGGCCGTGCCGAGCAGCGCGGCGAACTTCCGCTGCAGGCCGATGGCGACGTTGCACAGCCCCACGGCCCGGTGCCCGGCCTGGAGGAGGGCGCGGGTGACGATGCCGACCGGGTTGGTGAAGTCGATGATCCACGCCCCGGGGTTGGCCTTCCGTACCCGCTCGGCGATGTCGAGGACGACCGGCACGGTACGCAGCGCCTTGGCGAGGCCGCCCGCCCCGGTGGTCTCCTGCCCGACGCAGCCGCACTCCAGCGGCCAGGTCTCGTCCTGCTCGCGGGCGGCCTGCCCGCCGACGCGCAGCTGCAGCAGTACGGCGTCGGCCCCGTCGACCGCCGCGTCCAGGTCGCCCGTCGTGGTCACCCTTCCGGGGTGGCCCTGCTTGGCGAAGATCCGCCGGGCCAGGCCGCCGACCAGCCGCAGCCGCTCGGCGGCCGGGTCGACGAGGACCAGCTCCCCGACCGGCAGCGTGTCGCGCAGCCGCGCGAACCCGTCGACCAGCTCCGGCGTGTAGGTGGACCCGCCCCCCACGACGACCAGCTTCATGTCACCCATCGTTCCCGTCTCCCGTCAGCCGTCCCCGACACTCCGTCACCGACCCCCGACCCCCGACCCCCGGCCCGGCACCCGTCACCCAGCGCTCCCACACCCCACACCCCACACCCGACACCCCTCATCAGCCCCAGCCGCGAGGCCCTCCCCCCGGCCAGGCCCCCCTCACCGCGCCAAGGTGTCGAACACGTCGTCCCGGGTGGCGGCCAGCGCCGCCTCCAGGGCGCCCCGCAGCACCGGCCGCTCCCGGACGGCCCCGAGGGCGAGCCGGGGCCGGGCGGCGGCCAGCTCGGCCAGTTCGGCGGCGACGCGCCGCCGCAGCGGTTCGCCGCCCGCCAGGGCGACGTCGCCGGAGAGCACCACCAGCTGCGGGTCGAGTACGGCGACGAGCGCGGCCAGCCCGGTCGCGAGCCCCGTGGCGTAGCTGTCGAGCAGCCGCCCGTACGCGCCGGCGTCGTCACCGCGCCCGTACGACCCCCCGCCCTTACCGCGCCCGTACGCGCCGGCGTCGTCCTCACCGCCCGCGACCGCCCCGCCCTCCTCCGCGGCGGCGGCGCGCAGAAGCCGCACAGCAGCCTCGGGGGAGCCGCGGTCCGGCACGTCCAGGCCCAGCTCCCGCGCGAGTGCGGGCAGCACCCGCGCGCCGGCGAGCTCCTGGAACCCGCCGCTCCCGGCCTTGGCCACGTTCCGGACGAGCGGGGCGCCGGGTACGGGCATGAACCCGACCTCGCCGGCGCCACCGGTGAACCCCCGGTGCAGCCGGCCGCCCAGGACGAGGGCGGCGCCCAGGCCCTCCTCGCTCCACAGCAGCACGAAGTCGCGGTACCCGGCGGCGGCGCCCAGCCGCTGCTCGGCGACGGCGACGAGGTTGACGTCGTTCTCGTACTCGACGGGCATCGGCAGTGCGGCGGCCAGCTCCTCCAGCAGTCCGGGGCCGTGCCAGCCGGGCAGGTGCGAGGCGTACCGGAGGCGCCCGGTGGACGGGTCGAACGCGCCGGGCGTGCCGATGACGACCCGGTGCACGTCCCGCCGCGCCAGCCCGGCCGCCCGCACGGCGCCGTCCAGCGCGTCGGTGACCTGCCGCACGGCACCGGGCCGCTCCCGCCGGGGGACGGGCAGCGTGAACTCCCCGACGACACGGCCGGTCAGGTCCGCGACGGCGGCCAGCACCCGCCGCGGGTTCACGTCGAGCCCGGCGGCGTACGCGGCGCGCGGGTTCACCCCGTACAGCTGCGCGCCGGGTCCCGGCCGCCCCTCGGAGGTGCCGGTCACGACGACGAGCCCGGCCGCTTCCAGCCGCGCGAGCAGCTGCGAGGCGGTCGGCTTCGACAGCCCGGTCAGCGTGCCGATCCGCGCCCGCGAGAGCGGCCCGTGCTCCAGCATCAGCTCGAGCGCGGCCCGGTCGTTCATGGCCCGCAGCACCCGCGGCGTCCCCGGAGCCGCCCCACCCACCTCGCCCGCCACAGGCCTTCCTCCGCGCACTGTAAGGAAACTTTCCTGTCCCGCTCCCCGAACGTAGGCACCCCCCGCACCCCCGTCAAGACCACCCGAGGGGAGCACTCCGTTCGCCCATGTACCGACAGGCATGGGCGAGCGTGGGGCAAATGAGAGGGGGTCAGCTTCTTGCAATGCCGTGTGACGTGGCCGATAACGCGTTGACCTGCCCCTCTGTGACTGCGTAGCGTCGAAAAGTAATCCAAATGGATCAACAGTTCGATAATGCGAGGGTCTGGGGAGGCCCCTCCGGGGGGTGACTCAGCCATGCCTGCTCACAGGCGAAGACAACGTGGCCGCGGACTCATCGTGGCTCTCGGCCTGGCCGTGGTGGCGACCGGGAACACGTTCGTGTACCCGGCGGACGACGCCGTCGCCGCCTCCGGACCGCCGCAGCGGTCGGGAGCGGCCGCATCCGCGAGCGACGCCTCGGCCCTGGCGGCCGAGACCGGCGAACCGGTCGAGGTCGTCGCGGAACGCACCGAGTACACGACCACGACGGCCAATCCCGACGGCACGTACACCCTGACGCAGTCGACGACACCGCAGCGCGTCCGCGGCCACGACGGCTCCTGGCGGAGCGTCGATGTCACCCTGGAGCGCCGTCCCGACGGCACCGTCGGGCCGAAGGCCGCGGTGGCGGACGTGGCGTTCTCGGGCGGGGGAGACGAGAACCTGCTGAGGCTCGGCGCCCGGCAGGGCGGCTCCGTGACCCTGCGGTGGCAGCGTCCGCTGCCACAGCCGGTGCTCGACGGCGCGACGGCCACCTACGCCGAGGTGTTCCCCGGCACGGACCTCCAGCTGACCGCGACGGCCGAGGGCTACCGGGAGGTGCTGGTCGTCAAGACCCCGGAGGCAGCCGCCAACCCCGAGCTGCAGAGCATCGCCCTCGCGGTCGAAGAGGACGGGCTGGACCTCGTCGCCGGCGCGGGCGGGGGAATCAGGGCCGTCGACGAGGACGGCAACGCCGTGTACGCGGGGCCGGCCGGTCAGATGTGGGACTCCGCCGGAGACGACGGGACCGGCTCCCGGCCGCAGACCCTCGCCGCCGCCCCGTCGAAAGCCGCTTTCGGCGCCGGGACCAGCCCCGCGACCGGACGGGAAGCGGGCCCGGAGTCCCGGAAGGAGGCCGCCCACCCGAAGCCCGGGGACGCCAGCGCGACCCTGCCCGTGTCGGTGGGACCCCACACGGTGACGGTCAAGCCGGACCTGGCACTGCTGCGGGGCGAGAACACGGTCTTCCCCGTCTACATCGACCCGCCCATGGGCCTCGCCCTCGACGAGCGGACCGTGCTCTCCTCCGACGGCGACCGGTTCTACGACTTCGACGGAGACTACGGCGTCGGCAACTGCAGCCGGCTCGGCCCCTGGTACTGCGACAAGTACCACACCAACCGCATGTACTTCGAGTTCGCGCCCACCAACCTGGCGGGCAAACACGTGATCGACGCGGTGTTCCGCGCCTACGAGACGTGGTCGTTCTCCTGTACGCCGCAGGGGGTCGACCTCTGGCGCACCAACAACATCTCCGAGGGCAGCACCTGGCCCGGCCCGGCGCAGCTCGACCTGATGGGCGACCGCGAGGTGTCCGCCGGCCGGGGCACCGCGTGCAGCCCCGAGCAGCCGGACTCCTGGATCGAGTTCCAGGACAACCCGGCGGAGCCCGACGAGAACCTCACCTCCACCGTGCGCTCCTTCGCGAACGGCAAGTTCTCCCGGCTCACCCTGATGCTGCGCGCCACCGACGAAGGCAACCCGGACGCCTGGAAGCGGTTCGACGACAACGCGCAGCTGCAGATCAACTACGTGCCCAAGCCCGGCCTGCCCAGCCCGTACGGCGTGGTCCCCGGCAACGGCACCATGCGGTACTGCAACCCCCACATCGGCGACCCGCTGATCGTCACCGACTCCACGCCCCGCGTCCAGGCCGGGACCCAGACCCTCGTACAGCCGGCGTCCAACGGCTTCAAGGGCTCCCTGCACGCCTACTTCGACGCCGAGCGCTACGACCCCAGCACCGGCAAGTGGATCCACACCTGGGACGCGCTCTCGCCCAGCTACCGGCCCGACGGCTATCTGGAGACCGTCGAGATGTCCTACCGGGCCGACCAGATCATGTACCGGGTGCGCATGCAGACGCGCTCCTACTGGACGCACGAGGGCAAGACGTCCTCCCTGTCCTCGGGATACACCCCGTGGTGCTACTTCAAGACCGACACCACGGCCCCGAAGGCGCCGGTGATCACCAGCAACGGCCCGTACGTCCCCTGCCTGCCCAATGACTGCCCCGGCGCCGGAGCGCCCGGCCAGTCCGGCCTGTTCACCTTCCGGCCCGCACCGGGAGACGTCGACATCACCGGCTACCGGTACCGGCTGATCACCCAGACCGGCGCGAGCACCGTGAACGGAGGCTCACCCGCCGCGCAGCCCGTGACCCCGAAGCTGGCGGGGACGCACGTCCTCACGGTCGACGCCAAGGACGTGCGGGAGCGCTACGGGGAGAAGGCGGAGTACATCTTCAAGGTCGCGCCGGGCCAGGCACCCGTCGGCCGCTGGCAGTACGCCGACCGTCCGGAGGGCACGGCGACGAGCACCACGACCAAGGACACCGCCACCGAGGGCACCGTCCGCCACGACGCGACGCTCACGGGCGGCGCCACCTGGTCGGCACGCGCCCACCGGGGCCCCGGTGACCACTCGCTCGACCTGAACAGCGCCGACCCCGCCAAGCAGCAGGCGTACGCCGCGACGACCGGCCCCGCGGTGAACACGCGGGACTCGTTCACGGTGTCCACCTGGGCCTACCTGACGGACACCGCGACCAACCGGGTCGTCCTGTCCTCCTCCGGCAACCAGGACAGCGCGTTCACGCTGTACTACTCGGCCAACAACCGGAAGTGGGCGTTCAACCGGGGCGCCCAGGATCTCGCCACCACGCCGGACATCGTCTCCCTCGCCGACGCGACCAGCCCGGCCCGCGTGTGGACGCACCTGGCCGGCGTCTTCGACACGAAGGGGAACACCGACAAGACCGACGACACCATCCAGCTGTTCGTCAACGGCCGCCCCCAGGGGCAGCCGGTGAGGCTGTCCGCGACGGCAGCCACGTACGAGCCGTGGATGTCCCCCGACGGCCTGCAGATCGGCCGGACCAGGTCGGGTGGGGTCTACCAGCAGTACTTCCGCGGCTACATCGACGAGACGACCGTCTGGCAGCGCGCCCTCAACGCGGACGAGGTCCGCGAGGAGTCGCGGGGCCGGGAGACGGCGATCCTCGAGACACCGGGCGCCGAACTGGTCGCCCACTGGACCGCCGAGGGTGCCGTCGGCACACAGATCGGCGAGCGCAGCGGCTACGGCAAGCCGGCCTTGGCCCTGTCCGCCGAAGGCGCCCAGCTAGTGGCGGGGGACGACGGCACGGAGCTCCGTCTTGACGGCGCCAAGGGGCACGCCTCGGCGACCGGCCCCGTGATCGACGAGACGGCATCGTTCACGGTGTCGGCGCGGGTACGGCTGGACGGCGCCGAACTGGCGACCAAGCCGGTCGGCTCCCGCTCTTACGTCCTGGGCCAGGCCACCCCAGCGGGTGCGGAGTCGTCCTGGGCGCTGTGGGTGGAAAAGACCTCCGAAGAGACGTACCGATGGCGGTTCGGTCGCACGGCGACTGATCCCGTTGGGAAAGCGACGCACGACACGTGGACGTCTTCTCAGGACGTGGCCGAGCTCGACAGTTGGGTCCAGGTGACTGGGGTGTACGACCACACAGAGAAGACGGAGGAGGGGTACGGCAACGTCCGGCTCTACATAGGGGCCGCAGGGCAGGCGTCGTACACCCCCACCTTCTTCGGCGCGGCCGTCCAGGGGGCGGGTGCGCTGACGGCGGGCCGTGGGTCCGCGCAGGGCACCAGCGGCCATTTCCTGCCCGGAGCTCTCAGCGATCTGCGGGTATGGACGGGAGCCATGATCGAGGAACAGATCTCAAACAGGGTGCTCGGCAACCCCGGCGACTTCTGATCCTTACGGAGATGCGGCCCGGACGACAGACCCCTCCGGGCCGCTCGCTTCCCAGGCATCCGCTGGACGAGCACTGCCACACGCGTTCAGCTCCCCCGTCATCCGAGTCATGAATCCAATCGGATAAGGAATATGAAACCCACCATACGAGTCGCCTACGGAAGACGTAGGCAGAGATGGCTTGTGCGGCAGGTCGCCGCGCTCAGTGGCCTTACCTTGCTGCCGGGCCTCCTCGCCGCCCCCGCATGGGCGGACGACGTCGACCCGCTCGGCCGGCCGCAGCTGAAGGCACCGCAGTCGGCCGATGTCTCCCCCTTCAAGGCCAAGGCGGACAAGCGGACGGCCGAGACCGTCCAGCGGGCCGCCGCAGCGGACAAGCGGGCGGCAGAGCGGGCGGCCAAGGACCGATCAAGGTCCGTCACGTGGCCGAGCGCCGGCACCACCACACTCAAGCTGCCCGGCAAGGGCGCCTCCGAGGCCGCACCAGGCGGCCTCCCTGTCACCCTCACCCGAAGCGGCAAGGCGAAGAAGGCCGCCGAGTCCGTCACCGTCACCGTCCTCGACCAGAAGCGCGCCGCCGCGCTCGGCGTCAAGGGCCTCGTCATGTCGGTGACCGGCCCGGCCCAGGGTGGCACCTCCAACCTGGCCCTCGACTACTCGGCCTTCGCCTCCGCCTACGGCGGCGACTGGGCGGGACGCCTCCAGCTCGTACAGCTGCCCGCTTGCGCGCTGAGCAGCCCGGCGAGCGCCGCCTGCCGCACCCGCACGTCGCTGCCCTTCACCAACGACCGCCGCGCCGAGGAGCTGAGGGCCGACTTGACGTTCCGGGCCGCCCCGACCCGTGCCGCCCGCGCGGCGACGGCGCCCGCGGCGGCGCAGACGATGGTGCTGGCCGTCGCGGCCGGCACGAAGTCGGGCTCCGGCGACTACAAGGCCACGCCGCTCGCGGCGTCCTCCACCTGGGAGGCCGGCGGCTCGTCCGGCACCTTCACCTGGTCGTACCCGCTGCGCGTCCCGCCGTCGGCGGCCGGCCCGAAGCCCGATCTGAAGATCTCGTACGACTCCGGCAGCATCGACGGCCGCACGGCGTCCACCAACAACCAGGGCACCGCGATCGGTGAGGGCTTCGACATCACGTCGTCCTACATCGAGCGGAAGTACGGCTCGTGCGACGACGACGGCCAGGACGACAAGAACGACCTGTGCTGGAAGTACGAGAACGCCTCCCTCGTCCTCAACGGCCACGCGACCGAACTGGTCAAGGACGACACCAGCGGCCAGTGGCGCCTCAAGAACGACGACGCGTCCACCGTCCTGCACCACTCCGGTACGAACGGCGCGGACAACGGCGACGACAACCGCGAGTACTGGACCGTCATCACCGGTGACGGCACCAAGTACCACTTCGGCCTGAACAAGCTGCCGGGCGCCACCACACAGGCGACCCAATCCGTGTGGACCGTCCCCGTCTTCGGCGACGACGCGGGCGAGCCCGGCTACGAACAGAGCGGCAGCTTCTCCGGCCGGGCCGAGAAGCAGGCATGGCGCTGGAACCTCGACTACGTCGTGGACACCCACGACAACGCCATGTCGTACTGGTACGCCGCCGAGCACAACCACTACGACATGCTCGGCGACGACAACACGGGCACGCCCTACGTCCGCGGCGGCATCCTCAAGGAGATCCGCTACGGACAGCGCGCGGACGCCCTGTTCGCCTCACCGGCCGGCTCGAACCGCGTGCTGTTCACCCACGCCGAGCGCTGCGTCGCCTCCGGGACCGGCTGCGACTCGCTGACCGAGGACACCCGCGACAACTGGCCGGACGTTCCCTTCGACGCCGAGTGCAAGGCGGACCAGAAGTGCACGGGCAACACCGGTCCTGCCTTCTACACCCGCAAGCGCATGACCGGCGTCACCACCGAGGCGTGGAACGCCGCCGCTGCCACCCCCGCCTACGAGGCGGTGGACTCCTGGAGCCTGAAGCAGACGTACCTGGACCCCGGTGACACGGGCGACTCGACCGACCAGTCCCTCTGGCTCGACGAGATCCGCCAGACCGGCCGGCGCGGCACCGCCATCACGCTGCCCCCGGTGACGTTCACCCACCAGTTCCGCGCCAACCGGGTCGACGGCGGCAGCGACGACATCCTCCCGCTGAACAAGCCGCGGCTCTACACGATCACCTCCGAAACCGGCGCGCAGACCATCGTCAACTACGCGCAGGCCGACTGCCTCGCATCCGACACCAAGCCCAAGGTCGACACCAACACCCGGCGCTGCTACCCGGTCTACTGGTCGCCCAACGGCGCCGAGGAGCCGACGCTCGACTGGTTCCACAAGTACCCGGTCAGCTCGGTCACCACCAGCGACCGGCTCGGCTCCTCCGCGCCCGTCGAGCACACCTACGTGTACGAGGGCGGCGGCGCCTGGCACTACAACAACGACCCCATGACCCCCGCCAAGGAACGCACCTGGTCCACCTGGCGCGGCTTCGGCAGGGTCACCCACTACACCGGTGTCGTCGGCAAGACCCGGTCGCGGACCGTCACCGTCTACATGCGCGGCATGAACGGCGACCGCGTCCTCGGCCCCGATGGCAAGACCCCCCACGCCACGGCCCGGAAGACGGCCACCGTCGCCGGCATCGCGGCCCCGCTGCTCACGGACTCGGCGCAGTACGCGGGCTTCACCCGGGAGACCGTCACCTACGACGCCGAGAACGAGGTGTCGGGCCAGGTCAACGACCCCTGGTCCAAGCGCACGGCGACCCAGCACCGGTCGTACGCCGACACCGAGGCCCACTTCATCCGCACGGCGGCCACGCACAGCCGGACCCGCATCACGTCCAGCGAACCGGCCCGTGACCGCGTCCGCACCGTCGAGACGCTGTACGACGCCTACGGCATGGCCTACCAGGTCCACGACAAGGGCGACAACGCGGTCCAGACCGACGACACGTGCACCCGCACGTGGTACGCCCGCAACAACGCCGTCGGCATCAACAAGCTGGTCACCCGCACCCGGGTGACGGCCGGCACCTGCGTGGCCGACGACCAGCTCGACCTGCCGCCGAACTCCGGCCGCCCCGGCGCCGTCATCTCCGACACGGCCACCGCCTACGACTCCACCACCTGGTCGGCGACACAGACGCCGACGGTGGGCGAGGTGCTGTGGACGGGCCGTGCCAAGGGGTACGGGATCGACGACCAGCCGATCTGGCAGAAGACGGCGACGATGACATACGACGGTCTCGGCCGCGTACTCACCGCCAAGGACACCAACGACACGGTGACGGCCACCACCGCCTACACCCCGGCCGGCGCGGGCCCGCTGACCGCCACCAAGGTCACCAACGCGAAGGGCCACGTGACGACTACGCACCTGGACTTCGCCAACGGGTCGGCAACCAAGGTGACCGACCCGAACGGCAAGAGCACGTACTCGGAGTACGACGCCCTCGGTCGTGTGACGAAGGTGTGGCTGCCCAACCTCAGCAAGCTGGAGGGCATGCCGCCCAACTACGTCTTCGCCTACAGCATCACCAACTCGGGTGACAAGCTTCCGTGGGTGTCGACCAGCACCATTCGGGGCGATGACGGCGGTTACAACACCACGTACGAGATCTACGACTCGCTGCTCCGATCCCGCCAGACCCAGGTCCCGTCGCCCACTGGCGGTCGTGTCATCAGTGAGACGCTCTACGACGAGCGCGGACTTCCGGCCACCACCTCCGCCGACATCTGGGACGCGAAGAACCCTCCTGGCGGCGGTCTCGTCGCCACGGACGGCGGGCAGGCTCCGACACAGACCGATGTCACGTACGACGGTGCGGGTCGCGAGATCAAGAAGGTCACCAAGGCACAGAATGCCCCTCGGTGGACCATCGAGACCACCTACACCGGCGACACCGTCACCACCACGGCCCCGGTCGGCGGCCAGGCCCTGGCAGTGGTGACCAATGCTCTCGGGCAGACGACGGAGCGCCGGGAGTACGGCGGTCCCCAGCCCACCGGCTCGGACTACACCACCACCACGTACACGTACCTGCCCGGCGGACGCCAGGGAATGGTCACCGGGCCCGACCAGGCCAAGTGGAGCTATTCCTATGACCTGTTCGGTCGGCAGATCACCGCGGCCGACCCGGACAAGGGCACTAGCGCCACCGTCTACAACGAGCTCAACCAGGCGATCAGCGTGACGGATACGCGCGGCAAGACACTGATCACCGAGTACGACATCCTCGGACGGAAGACCGGCCTGTGGGACGACGTCAAGACAGACGCCACGAAGCTCGCAGCATGGACCTACGACGGCCTCGCCAAGGGGCAACAGGATGCATCGATCAGGTATGAGAACGGTGTAGGCCAGACGACCAGTAAGTCCTACATCCAGAAAGTCACGGGGTACAGCCCGCTCTACCAGCCCACTGGAAGCCAGCTGATACTCCCGGACAGCGATCCGCTCGTCGCCGCCGGCACGCCGAAGACGTTGTCGGCCTCGATCACGTACTACCAGGACGGCTCGGTCCGCAGGACGGCGCTACCTGCTGTAGCGGGCCTCGCTGCGGAGACCGTGAACATCACGCGCGGCGCCCTCGGCCAGGAGGAGAAGGTGGCCAGCGGCACTGGTTACCTCCTGGCGGCCACTTATTCGCCTCAGGGCGACCTGCGCCAGCTCGCCTTGGGCACCAGCTCTACCGATGAGGCGAAGAAGGCGTACCTCAACTACGACTACGAGGAGGGCACCCGCCGACTGACCCGCGCCTACGTCACCGATACGGTGCACGATCACAGGCCGCAAGATCTGAAGTACAGCCAGGACGACGCGGGCAATGTCACCTCGATCTTCGACGAGACCACCCAGGGCGGCGCGTCGAAGCCCGACTTCCAGTGCTTCACGTACGACGGCCACCGCCGTCTCACCGAAGCCTGGACGCCGAAGACCGCCGACTGCGCCGCCGGCGGCCGCGCCATGGCGAACATCGACGGCGCCGCTCCGTACTGGCACAGCTACACCTACAACACCGCCGGCCAGCGTGCGACGGAGACCGAGCACACGACCGCGGGTGACAAGACCAGCACGTACACCTACGGCACCGCCGCGGGTCAGCCCCACCCGCTGGCCAAGACGACGGGTGCCAAGAGCGCCACGTACGCCTACGACGCGGCCGGCAACACCACGAGCCGCCCCGGTGGCCAGGCCCAGCAGACGCTGACCTGGAACAGCGAGGGCAAGCTCGTCGGCACGACGGAGCCGGCGGCCGGCACCAAGCCCGCCCTCGGCACGAGCTACCTGTACGACGCGTCGGGCGAGCTGCTCATCCGCCGCGCCACGGGTGACGGCGACACGGTCCTCTACCTCGGCTCCACGGAGGTCCGCCTCACCACGAAGGGCACCGCGAAGACCCTGTCGGGCACCCGCTACTACACGGCGGCCGGCAAGACGATTGCCGTGCGCACCGCTACGGCGGGAGTCACGGGCAGCAAGCTGAGCTACCTGGCTGCCGACCACCACGGCACGGGCACCGTGGCCCTCGATGCCACGACGATGGCGGTCACCAAGCGCTACACGACGCCCTTCGGCGCGCAGCGCGGCCCGTCGGTCCCGGCCTGGCCGGACGACAAGTCCTTCCTGGGCAAGCCGGAGGACAAGAACACCGGCCTGACCCACATAGGCGCCCGCGAGTACGACCCGTCAACCGGCCTGTTCATCAGCGTCGACCCACTGCTCCAGCTCGACATCCACCAGACGCTGAACGGATACACGTACGGCGCTCAGAACCCGGTAACCAACGCCGACCCCTCTGGCTTGGGCGCCGCTTGCGGCCGCGCTGGCTGGGAGGACTGTCCAAAGAACCCGAGTGGTGGTACCCAGGGTCAGCCCGACAGGGTGCGCGGTGGCAGCGGCGGCGGCGGCGGTGGCGGTGGCGGTGGCGGTGGCGGCGCCACGACGGGCGGAACATCGGGCACGGCGTCCAGCGGCTCCGGCCTGCAGTGCGTGGGTGCGGGGCTCCTGGCGCACTGCGGGGGCGACGAGGTGCACAAGCAACTCGCTCCACAAGACGACCCGGTAGCACCCGTGTGGTTGGGCTTGTTCCGGAATGTGGCCTATAGCGCAGAACTTGCCGGCTGGCTGGTGGACGGTGACTGCTGGCATGGTGGGGCTGGTGCGCAGGGTTGTGACTACGGGGCGCAGTACGATAGCTGGGTCGCCGGGCAGGGTTACGATACTGGCGCTGACGGCTATCTGATTCCTGGGCTTGCTGCGGCCGTATTCGGTCGAGGTGGTTCTCCTAAGTCGGGACCGTCTAAGTCGGGACCGTCTAAGTCGAGTCATCCTTGGATCTCGGTGCGCAAGTACGATGGCGATGGGCACCCCGTGGACAGGACTCGCATACCGACGAACGACGCGCTCGAGTCAGCAGCGAGATGGGTTGGCTCCGGGTATAGGGAGATCATTCCGGGCAGCGGTCGGTATGTGTCGAAGGACGGTACACGCGTTGCAAGAATGGGCGAAAAGGACATCACTGGGCAGCACGCGGGTGGTCCTCACATGAACTTTGAGCGCCTTGTTCCGAATCCGAAGAAGCCTGGCAAAATGATGATCGTCGAGAATCGGCACATATATCTGGAATAGCTTTGGTGCTTGCGGTGCTTGCCCCCCAGGGTTTATGTCTCGCGCTGGGGAGCGAGGGTGTAAGAGGCTAATTAGGAGGACTCTATGGAGCAAGTGATTACTACCCCCGATTACCGTCCTGGTGAAGGTCTGCATTTCTCGTGGGATGACGGCTTTGAAATCATGGTCTCTGTGGCTGGCTCTGAGGTGCTTATTAAGGGCAACCGTGCGGGGCTGACTTCATTGGCGCGGCATCTTCTCACGCTTGCGCAAGGAGGTGTGTGTGACGGGATGCATGTTCATCTTACTGCTGATCAAGAGATTGAGGGGGAGGTTGATCTGGTCCTGGAGCGGATGGCGGATTGAAGTGTCATCTCCGGCTGGTCATTCCTTTCGACTGTCGTCAACCTGCTTAGTGGTTAGGGTGGGGGTGTCTTTGGGTAGCGGTCGAAGATTTCGAGGCTTTTGGCTACGGTCTTGGCTTCGGGCCCCTCTGGCACCCGACGTTCTCTCCGCCTGCCGTGGAGAGGCGTGAACGGCCTCGCGTGTGAATGGGCAGCGTCCAGCGGATCATGTGCCTACCGGCCAGTCGCTCGTTTGTGTGGTCACGGTTCGGGGGCTGACGAATCGTGAGTGGGAACTGCTGGGTCCGCCGACGCAGAGGCAGAGAAGGTGGCGGGCTTGCTGGCTTCCACTGCGACCGCGACCGGCTCCGCAACGAGGTCGAAGCGGACCGTCTGTCGGCTCAAGAGGGCCCGCGTGGTCGCTACTTGTCAAGGTGAGTGGGTCTACATCTTCCACGCACCGTCATCGCCGCAGCGATCCGCTTCTGGCTCCGTTAGTGATTTGCCGGATAAGGATCTCCTGTTCGGCAGAGGTGCTGACGGAATGCTGCGCGGTATGTGGGTGACTCAGGGTAGGCCGGGGCGGTGGTAAGTCCATCGGGTACCGGCCCGTGACAGATAGCGGAAAACGGTAGACCGCGCCAGCCCGGACCAAACAGTGGGCGCCCCGCACCGTCCGGTGCGGGGCGCCTGTGTGTCTGCGTGGGGTCAGTGCTTGGCGAGGTTGGGGCCTGTCGAGGGCTGGGGTATCGGGGTGGTGGCCAGGGACTGGGGGGTGGTGGGGGAGGCGAAGGCGGAGGGGGCGGCCATGGCCGCCGTGGGGTCGGCCGGCGGGGTGTCGTCCGTCGCCAGGGGGACGCCGCCGACGATGCGGATGCCCGCCGCGTCGAAGGCGCGCTTGATCCGCCAGCGGATCTCCCGCTCCACGCCCAGCGCCTTGCCCGGCATCGTCTTCGCCGAGACCCGCAGCGTCATGGAGTCGATCATGACCTCGGTCAGGCCCAGCACCTCGATGGGGCCCCACAGCCGCTCGTTCCAGGGCTCCTCGGCGGCCAGCTCCTCCGCCACGCCCTCGATCAGCTTCTTCAGCGCGTCCAGGTCCTCCGTCGGGCGGACCGTGACGTCCACGCCCGCCGTCGCCCAGCCCTGGCTCAGGTTGCCGATCCGCTTGATCTCGCCGTTGCGGACGTACCAGATCTCGCCGTCCGCGCCGCGCAGCTTCGTCACCCGCAGGCCCACCTCGATGACCTCGCCGGACGCCACGCCCGCGTCGATCGAGTCACCCACCCCGTACTGGTCCTCCAGGATCATGAAGACGCCCGACAGGAAGTCCGTCACCAGGTTCCGCGCGCCGAAGCCGATCGCCACGCCGGCCACACCGGCCGATGCCAGCAGCGGCGCCAGGTTGATCTGGAACGCGCCCAGGACCATCAGCGCCGCCGTACCCATGATCAGGAACGACGCCACCGAGCGCAGTACCGAGCCGATCGCCTCCGACCGCTGCCGGCGCCGCTCCGCGTTGACCAGCAGCCCGCCCAGCGCCGTGCCCTGCACCGCCTGGGCGCTGCGGTTCATGCGGTCGATCAGCTTCGTCAGCGCCCGCCGGATCAGGAAGCGGAGCGTCACCGCTATGGCGAGGATCAGCACGATCCGCAGGCCGGTGTTGACCCACGTGGCCCAGTTCTGCTCCACCCAGCCCGCGGCCTCCCCGGCCTGGCGGGCGGCCTCGTCCAGGGTCACGGGGGTCCCGGCCGACGGGGACGGGTCGGAAGCGGAAGGGGGGACAGCGGGCGGGGCCGACCACAGCACGGCGGGGAACCTCCTGGCATCACGGGCGGGTCACTCCATTAAACGGCGCGGGTGGGGCGGTTCGTCGCCGTGTTCGAGGGAGAGCCTCGTCTCATGTGGGGATGACCACCCTGTGGTCGAAAACACCTCCGGCCCGTTACGCCCATGTGGTGGCGCTCCGACCAGGCGGGAGGGGAGACTGTGAGCAGATCGTCCCGGCGCGAGCCACGCGCCGCCGGCGTACAAGGAGGCACCCGTGCCGCATGTCCTGGTCCTCAACGCGTCGTACGAGCCCCTCGGCGTCGTACCGCTCCGCCGCGCGCTCGTACTCGTCCTCGAGAACAAGGCCGTGTGCCTTGAGGAGTCCGGCGCCTTCCTGCACAGCGCCACCCGGGCGATGGCCGCCCCCAGCGTCGTACGTCTCAAACGGTTCGTACGGGTCCCCTACAGGGGGCCCGTTCCACTGACCCGCAAAGCGCTGTTCGCCCGTGACGGCGGGCGCTGCATGTACTGCGGTGGCGTCGCAACCAGCGTCGACCACGTCGTACCGCGCAGCCGCGGCGGCCGGCACGCCTGGGACAACGTGGTCGCGGCCTGCCGCCGCTGCAACCACGTCAAGGCCGACCGGCACCTGCGCGAGCTGGGCTGGCGGCTGCACCAGCCCCCCGCCCCGCCCACCGGACTCGCCTGGCGCATCATCGGCACCGGCCACCGCGACCCCCGCTGGCTGCCCTACCTCCAGCCCTACGGCGCGGACGACGCCCTGGCCAGGATCGACGGCATATCCGCCTGAAGGGCGTATCCGCCTGGAGGGCGTATCCGCCTGGAGGGCGTATCCGCCTGGAGGGCGTATCCGCCTGGAGGGCGTATCCGCCTGAGGGGGGGCGGAGAGGGGCTTACGGCAGGTGCCTCGGTCGTGCCGGGGGCCCTCCCCGGTCGGACGAGCGGGGGAGGGGCGTTCGTGCGGTGCCTCGGCCGTGCCGGGGGCCTCCCGGTCGTACGGGCCGCCCCTCGTCCGGGCCGCCCCTCGTCCGGGCCGCCCGTTCCTTCCGGCGGCCCCGCCCGGTCCGGGCCGCCCCTACCGCCGGCCCGCCTCCGGGGCCTTCTCCGCCACCGCGTACGCCTGCACGTCGAACAGCGAGTAGCCGAAGCGCGTCGCCCGCTCCTCGCCCTGGACGCGCAGGAAGCGGGTGTCCGGGGCGTCCATGCGGACCGTCTCCCGGCCGCCCTCGCCGTCGGTGACCGTCGCCGCCGTGCGCCAGGTCCGGCCGTCCGCCGACACCTCGACGCGGTACCGCTTCGCGTACGCGTCCTGCCAGTGCAGGACCACCTGGCCCACCCGCGCCGGTCCGGGCAGCTCGACCTGCCACCACGCGCCGTCCTCGGCCGGTGAGGACCAGCGGGTCTCCGCGTCCCCGTCGACCGCCGCCGACGCCGGGAAGTCGGGCGTCTCGTCGCCCGACGAGGAGGCCGCCGCGCCGGGGGAGCGGGTCAGGTCGGGCCCGCCCGTCGCCGGGTACGCCCGGACGGTCAGCGTCCGCTCCTCGCCCGCGAAGGAGAGCGTCACCGGGTACGAGCCGGCCGGGGTGCCCTCCGGCACCGTGATCGTCACGGGCACCCGCGCGGCCACTCCGCGCGGCACCGTCGTCTCCTTGGGGACGCCCACCACCAGCTCCTTGGGCGCCCGCACCGCGAGGGCGCCGCGCACGGCCTCCGGCCGCCGCGCCGACAGCACCGCCTCCAGCCGCTGCGGGCCGCCGCCGATCACCGCGTCGGTCTCGTCGTCCGGCAGGTCCAGCGTCACGCGCGGCTCGTCGGCGAACCACGGCACCAGGCTCCGTACGGGCACCTCCGCGCCCGCCGGCCAGGTCACCCGCACGGCGTCCACCCGCAGCCCGCCGCCGACCCGCGCCTGCGTCCAGCCGGTCGGCGACAGCGGGCCCAGCCGCCGCCACCCCTCGCCCGGCACGTGCACCTCCACGGCGCCCGCCGGAGCGGAGCCCCCGCCCGAAGGCGAGCCCCCCGAAGGCGAGCCCCCCGGAGCCGGGCCGTCCGCGCCGGGCTCCGCCATCGCGGTGACCGCCTCCACCGGGCGGGCCCGGCCGAGGTCCACCGTGTACGAGGTCTCCGTGCGGTACGGCTCGCCGGTCCGCCGGGCGGCGCCCGTCCACGCCGCCGCCTCGTCCGCGGCGCGCTTCAGGAACGGGTCCAGCACCCCCGTGCCGACCTTCGCGGGGCTCGCCGCCAGGGCGCCGCGCAGCGGCTCCAGCGCCAGCTGGGCCCGCCAGGCCGCCGCGCCGTCCCCGCGCGACTGCGCCTGGAGCATGTCCACGGCCGTCTCCCCGGCGCGCCCGTACCGGGCGAGCTGGTCCAGCCAGGGCCGCAGCTCGTCGTCCAGGCGCCCCCCGTCCGTGCCGGCCAGCGCCTTGGGCGCGCCCCGCATCACGGTGAACGCCGCCCGCAGGTCCCGCGCCGCCCGGTCGCGGACGGCCGGCGGTACGCCCGCCGCGCTCCGCGTCCGCCAGAACTCGGCGAGCAGGGGGCGCAGGTACGCCGACTCGCCCTGCGGGTTCAGCAGCGACGAGGCGTCGTTCCCGGCGAGCGCGCCGAGCGCCCGGCGGGCCTCCGGGTCGTCCCCGGCCAGGTCGTCGAGGGCGGCCAGCCAGGACTCCTGCGGGCGGTAGCCGCGCGGGTTCCAGGCGAAGTCGGCGGCGGTGAAGACCGCGATGCGGGACGCGGACGCCTGCTCCATGGCGTTGGCGAGCAGCGCCGCCGAACCGGCCGCGACCGCCGGCTCCCGGCCGGTGTACGGGCCCAGGAAGACCCGGTCCTGCGCGTAGTCGTTCACCGGGTAGTTGTCCATGGTGACCAGCGGGCGCCGGAACACCTGGCGGGCCTCGGCCAGTTCGGCGCCGCTGATCGTGCGGGGCACGACGCCGACACCGGTCCAGGCGACCTGCACGCCCGCGTCGAGCGCGCCGGCGAGCGCGGTCCGGTACTCCGTGGCGCCCTCCTGGTAGAACTCGGTCGGCATCAGCGACAGCGGCTCGACGTCCGGGTGGCGGTCGGCGAGGTGCCGGGACAGCTCGCTCGCGACGCGGGCGTGGGCGCGGGCGGCGGCGCCGGGGCCCTTGCCGAACACCTCCGCGTCCCGCGAGCAGTGCCACTCGTCGTACGCGGAGTCCTGGAACTGGAGCTGGAAGGCCCGCACGCCGAGCGCGTACATGGCGTCGGCCTTGCGCTTCAGCGCCTTCATGTCGTCGGCGGAGGAGAGGCACATCGACTGCGCGGGCGCCACGGCCCAGGCGAGCGTCACGTGGTTGCGCCGGGCCCGCTCGGCCAGCTCCCGGAACTCGGCGCGCTGCCCGGCCGGGTACGGCTCGTGCCACCGGGCCTGCCGGTACGGGTCGTCGCCCGGCGCGTACAGGTACCGGTTCTGCTTGGTGCGGCCCATGAAGTCGAGCTGCGCGAGGCGCTGCCGGTGGCTCCAGGGGCGGCCGTAGAAGCCCTCGGACAGGCCCCGCACGGCCGTGCCCGGCCAGTCGCGGACGACGACGCCCGGCACGGTGCGGTCCGCCGCGACGAGCTGGCGCAGCGTCTGCACGGCGTGAAACAGGCCGTCCGTGCCGACGCCGTCCAGGGCGACGGTGTCCCGGTCCAGGTGGCGGCCGGTGGCCAGGCGGTAGCCGCCGGAGGGGAGGTCGCCGCGCTCGGGGGCGCGCAGGGCGCGCAGCGCGTCGTGCGCGCCGGTGCCGCCCATCCACACGACCGTCCCGCGCGCCCCGTCCGCGCCGCCCGGACCGGTGCGGCGCACCTCGCGCACGCCCGCCGCCCGCAGCACGTCCTCCAGGGCGTCCACGGCGTACGGGTCGGCGTACGGGGCGGTCACGAGGGTCACCTCGTCTCCCAGCCGCACGGCGGCGCCCCGCACGGTCCGCAGCGACTGCGGGCGCGGCCACACGGCGGGCGGCGCACCGGCCACGGAGCCCCGGCCGGGGGCCTGGGCGGCGGGCGCCTTCGTGCCCGGCGCCCGCGCGTCCCCGTCGGGCGACGCGGTGTCCCGGTCGGGCGCCGTGGCGGTGGGGGTGGCGGGGCCGCCCGGTGCGGCCAGGGCGCCCGGCGCCGCGCCGAGCAGACCGCCGATCACCGCCACCGCGACGGCGGTCGCGGTGCCCTTGCCGCGACCGGTGCGACCGAACTGCGCGAGCTGACCGAACTGCACGCGCGTCTCCCCTCGTCCTGCGTGGTTCTGTGGGTAGCTTTGCCGGTGGCCGTACTGCCGTACCGCACTCCGGCCGGTGGCCGGAACTCGTCGTCGGGACCTGTCGTCTGACCGGTCGTCGGGTCCGTCCTGTCCTCGGCTCCGTCCTCGGCTCCGTCGTCGGGCTGGTCGCCGTCAGGGCGTCGGACGGGTCGTCGGGCGGGGCCGTCGGACGGGTCGTCGGGCAGGCCGGTCCTACTGATGGGTTTCCGAGCCCACCACCCCCTGACGAAGGTGTCAATGTGCGTGGCCGATGTGTCGTATTTGCACACCGAGCCGCCGGGGCGGGGCGCACCCGCCCCGCGTCCGGCGCTCCCCCGAGGTGTGAGCAGCGCCACGTTCCGCGGATGGGCGCGGGCGGGCTGGGTAGGGCTTCGGGGGTCCCACTGTCGTTTCGTACAGGGAGGCCACCATGGCCGCGTCCCCCCAGCTCCTGCTCACCGCGCTCTCCAAACGTCCCCCGGCCCGCGTTCCCGCGCCGCCGGCCGGCGAATCCACCCGGCTCGACGGCCCCGCGCCGGCCGGCCGCACCGCGCGGTACGCCTCGGCGCCGCTCATCAGCGAGCCCCCGCTCATCGACGCCGCTCCCCTCACCAGCGAACCCCCTCTCGCCGACGCCGCCCCCCTCACCAGCGAACCCCCTCTCGCCCACGCCGCTCCCCTCACCAGCGAACCGCCGCTCACCGACGCCACGCCCCTGACCAGCGAACCGACCGCGCGCGGCACCGCCGGCGGAGCGGAGTCCCCCCTCATCCACCCCTAGACCCCACGAGGGTCCGCCCCCCGGGGGCCCGCCCCGCGGGGGCCTGCCCCCGGGCCTCTCCAGGGCCTGCTCCAGGGCCTGCCCGCCGAGGGCCGACCGGCCACCGCGGGGCCCGGCGGACCCCCTCGGGGTCCGAAGCGTCCAGGAGGCCGTATGACCCTCGCCCGGCTCGCAGCGCTGCACGGAGTCGCCACCGCGTACTCCCCGTCCCCGGGCGTCACGGTCCCGGTGCCCGACGCGACCGTCGTCGCCGTCCTCGGCGCCCTGGACGTCGACGCGGCCACGCCCGCCGCCACCGAGGCGTCCCTCGCCACCGCCGAGGAGGCGCGGGCCGCCCGGCTGCTGCCGCCCACCGTCGTCGTGTGGCAGGGCGACGAGCCCGCCGGGCGGCCCCGGCCGGTCGCCGCGCTCCCCGACGGATCGGTCCTGCGGATCACCCTGGAGGACGGCGGCACGGCCGGTTCGCCCGTGCCCTGGGCGGATCTCCCGCCCGGGGTGCACGCCCTGGAGGCCCACGCCCCGGACGGGCGGGCCGGCCGCGCCACCCTCGTCGTCGCCCCGGCGCGGGTGCCGGCGCCCGCGCCCTGCCAGGGCGTGCTGGTCCAGCTGTACTCGCTGCTGTCCGCCCGGTCCTGGGGCATGGGCGACCTCGGCGACCTGCGGGAGCTGGCCGGCTGGGCGGGCCGGGTGCTCGGCTGCGGCTTCGTGCAGGTCAACCCGCTGCACGCGGCCGTACCCGGCACGCCCACCGACCCGTCGCCATACCGCCCCTCCTCGCGCCGCTTCCCCGATCCGGTCCACCTGCGGATCGAGGACGTCCCCGAGTTCGCGTACGCCTCCGGGGCCGCCCGCGCCGAGCTCGACGCCCTCGCCGCGCGCGCCGGGGAGCTGCGCGACGGCGTGCTGCGCAAGGGCGAGCTGATCGACCGGGACGCCGTCTGGGTCCTCAAGCGCCGCGCCCTGGAGATCCTGGCCGCCGTCCCGCCCGGCCCCGGCCGCCGCGCCGCGTTCGACGCGTTCCGCGCGGAGCGGGGGACGGCGCTGGAGGACCACGCCACCTGGTGCGCGCTCGCCGAGCGGTACGGCGCCGACCGCGCCCAGTGGCCCGAGGGCCTGCGCGACCCCCGGTCGGCGGCGACCGCGCGGGCCCGCGCCGAGCTGGCCGACCGGATCGCCTTCCACCGCCTGGCCGCCTGGCTGACGGACGAGCAGCTCGCCGCCGCCGCCCGCGCCGCCCGCGAGGCCGGCATGGCCGTCGGCGTCGTCCACGACCTGGCGGTCGGCGTGCACCCGGACGGCGCCGACGCCTGGGCGCAGGCCGGGGCGTACGGGCACGGGATGTCGGTGGGCGCCCCGCCGGACGCCTTCAACGCGCACGGCCAGGACTGGGGGCTGCCGCCGTGGCGCCCCGACGCGCTCGCCGCGTCCGGCTACGCGCCCTACCGGGACCTGCTGCGCTCCCTGTTCCGGCACGCGGGCGCCCTGCGCATCGACCACGTGATGGGGCTGTTCCGGCTCTGGTGGGTGCCGGCCGGGCTGCCGCCGACGCACGGCACGTACGTCCGGTACGACGCCGACGCGATGCTCGCCGTCCTCGCGCTGGAGGCCCACCGGGCGGGTGCCGCCGTGATCGGCGAGGACCTCGGCACGGTCGAGCCCGGCGTACGGGACGTGCTGCGGCGCCGGGGCGTGCTCGGCACGTCGGTGCTGTGGTTCGAGCGCGACTGGGAGGGCACCCGCCGGCCGCTGCCGCCCGAGGCGTGGCGCGCCGACTGCGTGGCCACGGCCACCACCCACGACCTGCCGCCCACGGCGTCCCGGCTGACCGGCGAGCACGTGGAGCTGCGCCACCGGCTGGGGCTGCTGGCCCGGCCGCTGGAGGAGGAGCGCGCCGAGGACGCCGGGGACGTCGCCGAGTGGCTGGCGTACCTGCGGGGCCTCGGCCTCCTGGAGGAGGGCGCCGCGCGGGACGAGGAGGCGGAGATCCGGGCCGTGTACCGGTTCCTGCGGCGCACGCCCGCCCGGATGACCGGGGTGTGGCTGCCCGACGCGGTGGGGGACCGGCGCCCGCAGAACCTGCCGGGCACCTCCGACCAGTACCCGAACTGGCGTCTGCCGGTCGCCGGGGCGGACGGCCGGCCGGTGACGCTGGAGGACCTCGCCGCGTCGCCCCGGCTGCGCGCCCTGATGGCCGGGTGGGAGGAGCCGGGGGCCCGTACGGCACCCCCGGGCGCGCGGCGCGGTTAGGCGTTCGCTACGTTTGCTCCGTGGACAAGAAGAACGCCCTGCGCGCCGGCGCCGTCGCGACCGGTACGACGCTGATGATGCTGCTCATGTCGTCCCCCGCGCTCGCGCTGACCCGCGACGACGGCGACGACCCGGGTCCCGGTCTGAGCGTCGTGGAGACCCTCGGCCTCTTCGTGGTGGCCCCGATCGTGCTGTTCGCGGTCATCGCCGGCCTCGTCATGGTGCTCGACCGGTCCAAGAAGGCCTGACCCTCCCCGAGGGCCCGGCCCACCCCGCTTCCGCCAGGGCGCCGCGCGCCGGGTCCCGGACCCGCCGCGCGGCGCCCTCGCGCGCTCCCGGGCCCTTCCGGCGTTCTCGCTCGGGCCCCGGCCGGCGCCCCGCCGGCCGGCCCGCCGCCCCGCTCGGCGGCCCGCCGCACGTCGCCCCGCCGGGCGCCCCGGTCGCCGGCCCGCCGCGCGCCCGAGGCCGGTGCGCCGCTCCGGGCCCAGCTCCAGGCCCCGCCCCAGGCCCCGAGCCGTCGCCCCGCCTCATGCCCCCGTCGCGTTGAGCAGCCGCCGCAGCAGTCCGGCGAGCTGCTCCGCCTCGTCCTCGTCGAGCGCCGCCCACAGGGCCTCCCGCTGCACGGCGAGCCCGGCGGCCACCGCCTCGTCCACCAACTCCAGCCCCCGGTCGCTCAGCGTCACGCGCAGGGCCCGCCGGTCGTGCGGGTCCGGGTTGCGGCTGAGCAGCCCGGCGCGCTCCAGCTTGTCCAGCCGCCCCGTCATGCCGCCCGTGGTGAGCATCAGCGTCGCCGAGAGCTGGCGCGGCGACAGGGTGTACGGCTCCCCGGCGCGGCGCAGGGTCGCCAGCACGTCGAACTCCCCGCGCGAGATGCCGAACGGCGCGTAGGCGCGGTCCATCCGCTCGGCCATCGTGAGGGTGAGCCGGGTGATGCGCCCGAAGACGGCCATGGGCACCGTGTCCAGGTCGGGGCGGACGACCGCCCACTGGCCGGTGATGGCGTCGACGGGGTCGGGGACCCCGGCCGGGGCACCGGAGGCGGGCCCGCCGCGCCGGGCGCCGGGGGCGGTGGTGTCGTGCGGGGTGCCGGAGGGTGACCCGGCCGGGGCGTCGTGCGCGGCGGTGGCGCGGTGGGGGGTCGCGGTCATGGGGGCAGTCTCGCCCTCCCCCCGCTGACCCGCAAGAAAGAAGCTCGGCATTAAGCCACTTGCGGATAAGTAGCTTAGCGCTAAGCTATTTGTCACCGGGCCGATCGGCGTCGATTCCTCTCCCCCGCCGAGCCGATCGGCCCCGGCCTGCCCGTGCACCGCCGATCCAGAGGAGGGGCGATCCGCATGGTTGTGCCGTCCCGCGCCGCCGTCATCGCCGTCACCGCGCTCGCCCCGATCTCCTGGGGCACGACCTACGCGGTCACCACCGAGTTCCTCCCGGCCGACCGGCCGCTGTTCACCGGCCTGATGCGGGCGCTGCCGGCCGGTCTGGCCCTGCTGGCGCTCACCCGGACGCTGCCCACCGGAGCCTGGTGGTGGCGCTCGGCGGTCCTGGGCGCGCTCAACATCGGCGCCTTCTTCCCGCTCCTCTTCCTCGCCGCGTACCGGCTGCCGGGCGGCGTCGCCGCCGTCGTCGGCTCGGTGGGGCCGCTGTTCGTCATCGGCCTGGCGACCCTGCTGCTGGGGGAGCGGCCCACCGCACGGGCGCTGCTCGCGGCCGTCGCGGCGGTGTTCGGGGTGAGCCTCGTCGTCTTGAACGCGGGCGCGGCCTTCGACCTGGTCGGAGTGGTGGCCGGGCTCCTGTCGTCCGCCTCGATGGCCGCGGGCACGGTCCTCACCAAGCGGTGGGGGCGCCCGGAGGGCGTCGGGCCGCTCGTGATGACCGCCTGGCAGCTCACGGCGGGCGGCCTGCTCATCGCGCCGGTCGCCTTCCTGGTGGAGGGCGCGCCGCCCGCGCTGGACGGCGAGGCGCTGCTGGGGTACGCGTACCTGGCGCTGGTCAACACCGCCGTCGGCTACTGGCTGTGGTTCCGGGGCATCGAGCGGCTGACCGCCACCTCCGTGATGCTGCTCGGCCCGCTGTCGCCCATCACGGCGGCGGTCGTCGGCTGGGCGGCACTCGGCCAGGCCCTCGGGCCGGTCCAGGTGGTCGGCATGGCCGTGGCGGTCACCGCGACGGTCCTCGGCCAGGTGGCGCCCCGGCGGCGCCCGCCGCTCGCCGTGGAGGACCTCCCGCCGACCGGGGCCGTCCCGCCGCCGACCGTCCCCCCGGCCGGGGCCGTCCCGCGGGCGCAGGCCCGCCCGTAGGCCGCCGCACCGGCGGGAGCGCGGGCGCCCGGAAACGGGCGGGGGCGGAGCACCCGTCAAGGCACCCCGCCCCCGTCCCACCGACGGCGACCTGCCCCGTCCCACCGACGGCGACCCGCCAGTGGCCCACCGGCGGCCCGCCGAAGGCCCACCGGCGACCGGGCCGCCGGCCCACCCGCGGGCGGCCGGCGACGCACCGCCCCCGGCCCGCCCGCGGGCGACCCCCGGCTCACCTGTCGGCGGCCTGCGCCTTCAGGGCGCGCTCGACGCCCGCGCGGGACTCCGAGACCAGGCGGCGCAGCGCCGCGTTCGGCTGGGCGCTCTCCAGCCACGCGTCCGTCGCGTCCAGTGTCGCGGCCGACACCTGGACCGACGGGTAGAGGCCCACCGCGATCTGCTGGGCCATCTCGTGGGAGCGGGACTCCCACACGCCCTTGACCGCCGCGAAGTAGGCCGCCGTGTACGGCGCCAGCAGCTCCCGCTGGTCGGTCTGGACGAAGCCCGCGATCACCGCCTCCTGCACGGCGTTCGGCAGCGTGTCGGACTCGACGACCGACGCCCACGCCTCCGCCTTGGCCTCCGCCGTCGGGCGCGCCGCCATCGCGGTGGCGGCGTGCCGCTCACCGGCGGCCGTCCTGTCCCGCTCGTGCTCGGCGGCGATCTCGTCGGCGCCGAACCGCCCCGTCGCCGCGAGACGCTCCACGAACGCCCAGCGCAGCTCCGTGTCGACGACCAGGCCCTCCACCGTCTCCGAGCCGTCCAGCAGCGCCCCGAGCAGGTCCAGCTGCTCGTCCGTGCGGGCCGTCGCCGCGAACGCCCGCGCCCACGCCAGCTGGTGGTCGCTGCCCGGCTCGGCCGACCGCAGGTGCTCCAGCGCGGCCTCGGTCCAGCGGGCCAGGCCGGTCTCGCGCCAGTCCGGCGCCGCGTACAGGTCGAGCGCGAGCTTCACCTGCCGGTGCAGGCTCTGCACCACGCCGATGTCGGACTCCTTGGCGACGCCCGACAGCACCAGGTCGAGGTACGCGCGGGTGGCCAGCTCGCCGTCGCGGGTCATGTCCCACGCCGACGCCCAGCACAGGGCGCGCGGCAGCGACTCGGTGAAGTCGCCCAGGTGCGCGACGACGTTGCGCAGGGACTCCTCGTCGAGGCGGACCTTCGCGTACGACAGGTCGTCGTCGTTCAGCAGGACGACCGCCGGGCGGCGCTTGCCGGTCAGCGCCTCGACCCCGGTCAGCTCGCCGTCCACGTCCAGCTCGACGCGCTCGGTGCGCACCAGCTTGCCGGCGTCGTCCAGGTCGTAGAAGCCGATCGCGATGCGGTGCGGCCGCAGGATCGCCTCGCCCTTGGCGCCCGCGGGCAGCGCGGGGGCCTCCTGCTTCACCGCGAACGACGTGATGACGCCGGACGCGTCGGTGTCGATCACCGGCCGCAGGATGTTGATGCCGGCCGTCTCCAGCCACTTCTTCGACCAGGTCTTCAGGTCGCGCCCGGAGGTCTCCTCCAGCGCGCCCAGCAGGTCGGACAGGCGGGTGTTGCCGAACGCGTGGCGCTTGAAGTACGCCTGCACGCCCTGGAAGAAGGCGTCCGTGCCGACGTACGCGACGAGCTGCTTCAGCACCGAGGCGCCCTTGGCGTACGTGATGCCGTCGAAGTTGACGAGTACGTCGTCCAGGTCGCGGATCTCGGCCATGATCGGGTGCGTGGACGGCAGCTGGTCCTGCCGGTACGCCCAGGTCTTCATCTGGTTCGCGAAGGTCGTCCACGAGTGGGGCCACTTCGAGCCGGGCGCGTACGCCTGGCAGGCGGCCTCCGCGTAGGTGGCGAACGACTCGTTCAGCCACAGGTCGTCCCACCACTCCATGGTGACCAGGTCGCCGAACCACATGTGGGCCAGCTCGTGCAGGATCGTCGCGGCCCGCACCTCGTACGCCGCGTCCGTCACCTTCGAGCGGAAGACGTACTGGTCGCGGATGGTGACCGCGCCCGCGTTCTCCATCGCGCCCGCGTTGAACTCCGGGACGAACAGCTGGTCGTACTTGGCGAACGGGTAGGCGTAGTCGAACTTCTCCTGGAACCAGTCGAAGCCCTGCCGCGTCACCTCGAAGATCGCGTCCGCGTCCAGGAACTCCGCCAGCGACGGACGGCAGTACACGCCGAGCGGCACGACCTGCCCGCCCGGGCCCTCGTACGTCGAGTGCACCGCGTGGTACGGGCCGACGATCAGGGCCGTGACGTACGTCGAGATGCGCGGGGTCGGCTCGAAGGCCCACACGCCGTCCTGCGGCTCCGGGGTCGGCGAGTTCGAGATGACCGACCAGCCCGCCGGGGCCTTCACGGTGAACCGGAACGTGGCCTTCAGGTCGGGCTGCTCGAAGCTGGCGAACACCCGCCGCGCGTCCGGCACCTCGAACTGCGTGTACAGGTACGCCTGGCCGTCCACCGGGTCGACGAACCGGTGCAGGCCCTCGCCGGTGTTGGTGTACGCGCAGTCCGCGACGACCCTCAGCTCGTTGACGCCCTGCCTCAGGTGCTTCAGCGTGATCCGGGACTCCCGGAAGACCGAGGCCACGTCCAGGTGCTTGCCGTTCAGCACCACCTCGTGCACCGCCGGGGCCACCAGGTCGACGAACGTCTGCGCGCCCTCCTCGGCGCACTCGAAGCGGACGGAGGTCTCGGACCGGTAGGTCCCGCCCTCCTGCGCGCCGCTGAGATCGAGGTCGATCTCGTACGCGTCCACGGTCAGCAGCGCCGCGCGCCGCCGCGCCTCTTCACGGGTCAGGTTTGTGCCAGGCACCCGGTCATCTCCTCCATGTACGACTTTGGGGGCCATCCTTCCACGGGCCGTCCGCGGTGCCGAGCGCATAACCGCAGCACGCCGCAGGGGCGGCCCCGCCCGACGGCGGGACCGCCCCTGCGGCGGCGTACGGCGGCGCGGGCGCGGGTCAGCCGCGCAGCTCGCGCGCGACCAGCTCGGCGATCTGGACCGCGTTCAGCGCGGCGCCCTTGCGGAGGTTGTCGTTGGAGAGGAACAGGGCCAGGCCGTGCTCCACGGTCTCGTCCACGCGGATGCGGCCCACGTAGGAGGCGTCCTTGCCGGCGGCCTGGAGCGGCGTCGGGATCTCGGACAGCTCGACGCCCTCGGCGTCCTTCAGCAGCTCGTACGCGCGCTCCACGCCGATCGGGCGCTCGAAGCGGGCGTTCACCTGGAGGGAGTGGCCGGAGAAGACGGGGACGCGCACGCAGGTGCCGGACACCTTCAGCTCGGGGATCTCCAGGATCTTGCGGGACTCGTGGCGGAGCTTCTGCTCCTCGTCCGTCTCGAAGGACCCGTCGTCGACGATCGAGCCGGCGAGCGGCAGCACGTTGAACGCGATGGGCCGCTTGTAGACGCCCGGCTCGGGGAACTCGACGGCCTCGCCGTCGTGCGTCAGGTCGGTGGCCTGCCCGGCGACGGCCTTGACCTGGCCGTCCAGCTCGGCGACGCCCGCGAGGCCGGAGCCGGAGACCGCCTGGTAGGTGGTGGCGACCAGCGCGACCAGCCCGGCCTCCTGGTGGAGCGGCTTGAGGACCGGCATGGCGGCCATGGTGGTGCAGTTCGGGTTGGCGATGATGCCCTTCGGGCGGTCCTTGACCGCGTGCGGGTTCACCTCGGAGACGACCAGCGGCACCTCGGGGTGGCGGCGCCAGGCGGAGGAGTTGTCGATCACCACGGGGCCCTGGCCGGCGACCTTCTCGGCGAGCGCCTTCGACGTGGCGCCGCCGGCGGAGAAGAGCACGATGTCGAGGCCGGTGTAGTCGGCCGTCGCGGCGTCCTCGACGGTGATCTCGCGGCCCTGCCACTCCAGGGTGGAGCCGGCGGAGCGGGCGGAGGCGAACAGCCGCAGCTCGTCGACCGGGAAGTTCCGCTCGGCGAGGATGCAGCGCATGACCGTGCCGACCTGACCGGTGGCTCCGACGATTCCTACCTTCACGGGTACTCCTCCGTACGTACGAGCTGGGGGCGCTGAACCATGATGTGTCTCTCCCCGGGCGCCTTGTCCAATCCATTGTCCAGGGGGTGAGAAGCGCCACGCCCGCGCCGTGCCGGGGCACGTCCGCGCCGCGCCGTGGGCGCCCCCGCGGGCGGGAGGCCGGGCCGTGCCGGGGCGCCCCGCGGGCGGGGGGCCGGGCCGGGAAAGGGGCGGGGGCGGGCGCCCGGTCGGACGCCCGCCCCCTCACTCCGTATCCCTCCAGATTACGGAGTGACCTTCCCGATCACGACGCTGCCGGTGCCCGCGGTGGTGCCGCGCGCGTTCACCAGGCTGACCTCGCCGAAGAACTGGCGGCCCTCGGGGGCGGCGCCGTTCACCAGCACCTGCGCGGCGAAGCGGGCCGAGGCGCCGTTCGGCAGCGGAACCGCGGCGGCCCCGTCGACCTTGACCTCACCGAGCGCGGAGGAGAAGTACACGTCCTTGTAGTCGAAGGCCGTCTCCCCGGCCGGGACCGAGTAGGCGTCGACCACGATCGTGTAGGTGCCCGGGGCGGGCTTCACCAGGGACACCGACTCCTCGGAGTCGCCGTCGGCCGACGAGCCCACCTGCACGCCGTCGCGCAGGACCGACAGGTCCAGGTCGGCGGCCTTGTCGGAGACGTTGCCGATGGCCACGTCGAAGCGGTCCACGCCCTCGCCGATCTCCACGGTGGTGCGCTGCACCGCGTGGTGGGCGAGCGTCGGGCGGGCCACCTTGGCGGAGCCGAGGGCGCCGCCCTTCAGCGTGCCGTCGAGCGCGGCGAAGCCGTTGGAGACGGTCCACTCGACCGGCGCGGCCTGGCCGGGGGTGACCTCCGGCAGGGTCTGGACGGCCGGGTCGAAGGAGGCGCCGAGCACCGAGACGTCCAGCTGGTACGGGTTGTCCAGGAGCGGCGACGTGCGGCGCGCCTCGACCTCGATCTCCCACACGCCCGGCTGCGGGTTCGCGTACGAGCGCAGGTCGGGGCGGCAGGTGTTCGCCGGGTTGGGGTAGTTCGGGTAGCAGTTGATCGTCGACGTGGGGTCGGACGGCACGCCGTACGGGTGGATCGAGACGAAGCGGGTCTGGCTGCCCTGGGCGAGGCCGCCGAGGGCGATCTCCAGGGACTTCGCGCCGGCCGGGACGTTCACGAAGTACGACCGGTGGCTGTTGCGCTGCACGGTGCCCTTGGCCGAGAGGCCGAAGGCGGGCTTGGCGAGCTGGTGGGCGGCCACGACCGTGGTCATGACCTGCTTGTCGGTGCCGCGGGTGAGCGGGTCGCCGATCTCCAGGACGGCGCTGTGCACGCCGGCGCTGCGCGGCTTGGCGGCCACCTTGACCGTGACGGGCTTGTTCAGCGGCAGGGTCACCACGGAGCGGCCGACGACGCGGAAGGTGCGCTCGTGGTTGTTCTGGAGGCGCAGCGTGTGCAGCACCGGGCGGTCGGGGCCGGTGGTGCGGGTGACGGTGACGTCGTAGACCTTCTCCTGGCCGACCTTGGCGCCGCCCTCGCGGTCGTACAGGCCGGTGCCGAAGCCGGGCTCGGCGAGGAACTGGTCGATCGCGGTGTCGACCGGCGCCTTGACGGTGTACTCGTGGGCGTGGGCGCCGCGGAGCACCTCCTTCCAGGCGTCGACGACGTCCAGGAGGCCGGCGCCCTGCTCGTGCGCCTGCACCCCGGGGATGCGGTGGGCCTGGCTGGTGACGGCGGTGCGGAGCTTCGCCGGGGTCAGCTCGATGCCGCGCTGCTTGGCGGCGGACAGCATCAGCGCCATGGCGCCGGTGGCCTGCGGGGCGGCCATGGAGGTGCCCTGCATCATCGAGTAGCCGGCCGGGAGCGGGTAGCCCGCCTCGGCGACCGGGCCGCCGGGCGACCAGGTCTGGGTGGTGTTGACGGCCGCGCCGGGCGCGCTGAGGGTCGGCGTGAAGCCGCCGTCCTCGCGCGGGCCGCGGGACGAGAACGGCATCATCGCGTACGGCGTGCGGACGGCCGAGCCGTAGTTGGACGCCCAGGTCGCGCGGGAGACGGACGCGCCGACGCTGATGACCTTGTCCGCGAGGGACGGGTCGCCGATGGTGTTGACGCCGGGGCCGCTGTTGCCGGCCGAGACGACGAGCTGGACGCCGTACTCGTCGATCAGGCGGGTGTAGAGGCGGGCGCGGGCGTTGTTGCCGTCGTTGAGCGCCGGGAGGCCGCCGATGGACATGCTGACGATGTCCACGCCGCGGTTGACGACGAGGTCGATCATGCCCTCGGTGAGCGCGATGTTGGTGCAGCCGCCGCTCCAGGTGCACGCGCGCGAGGAGACCAGCTTGGCGCCGGGCGCCGCGCCGTCCATCCGGCCGCCGAAGAGCTTGTGCGCGGCGGTGATGCCGGCGACGTGGGTGCCGTGGGAGCCCTCGATGACGCCGATGTTGACGTAGTCGGCCTTGGCGCCGGCGGCGTTGTAGACGACGTCCTTGCGGATCTCGACGACGAACGGGATGCGCTCGGCGACCTCGGTCGCCGGGTCGTCCGTGCCGAACCAGCCGATCTGGAAGCCGTCCTTGTACGGCTTCATCGCCTCGTCGTCGGAGAAGTCGCCGTTGCCGTTCAGGTCGACGCGGACGGTGCCGGCGGCCTGGTCGTACAGCACGCCCCAGACGTCGGTGGTGTCGCCGTCGCGGTTGAGGTCGCCGTTCATGTCGCCGCCCTTGGTGGCGGCCTCGGCGAAGGTGCGGAACCGGTAGGAGCCCCCGGGCGCCTTCCAGTCGCGGCCCTCGGCGGTGAACGCGGGGCCGGAGACGGCGACGTCCATGCGGCGCCAGGTCTGGTCGCCGTCGCTCACCGGGTCGGTGGCGGTGACCCAGTCGACGATCTTGCGCTCGCCGGTGGTGGTCTTCTGCAGCGCCGGGTGGCTGACGTCGATGCCGGAGTCGAGGACGCCGATGGTGACGCCGCGGCCGTCCGCCTTGGGCCACTTGCGCACGAAGTCGACGGCGCCCGTCTCGTGGGACGGGTTGTACGGGTTGACCGCCGGGGTGTTCGGGCCGGGCGCCGGGGAGGTGCCGGCGGGGCCGGTGGCGGCGCCCTTCGCGCGGTCGGCGGCCGGCGTCGGGTCGTCCAGCACGATCTCGTGCTTGAGGTCGATGCCCTGGACGCTGGACAGCTTGGCCGCCGCGGCGATGGCGGATCCGGCCTCGGCGGTCGGGAGGGTGGCGCGGACGTAGCCGAGCTTGTCGTACGTCTGGCCGACCGTGCCGCCCTTGACCGCGTCGAGCTGGCGGGCGACCTGCTCGGTGGCGCCGGGGGCGGTGGCGACCATGAGCGTGATGTTCTTCTCGCCGCGGGACTCGGCCTCGGCGAGTCGCGCGGCGTCCTCGGAACCGAGCTTCTCCGCAGCGGACTTGGCCGGCTCCGGGTTGGCGGCCGGCGGTTCGGCGGGGGTGGCGAAGGCGGGGGCGGCGCCGGTCGCGGCGAGCGCGGCGACCAGGCCCGCGGCGGCCGCGATGCGGGCCGCGCGTCTCGCTCCGGGTATGGAGCGGGAGGGTTCGAGCGTCATTCAGCATCCCTGTCGAGTGAAAGGACGGTCCGGAAGTCCGGAATTCGGTACCGGATGACCGCTGAGCCTTGCGTACGCGACGGGGTCTTGTGGAGGGCTGCCGGAGGCGAAAGTCCCCTGCTGGCGGACATCCGCCATGGTGCGGCGCCCGCCATCGGGAGCAAACCGCCCGATACGGGATCGCCTCGGGGGCCCGGGGGTTGAGGGTGCGTCAGGTGTCGCGCGAGCGGGCGTAGTGGCGGGACGCCTTGGCGCGGTTGCCGCACGCCGCCATGGAGCACCAGCGGCGGGTGCCGTTGCGCGAGGTGTCGAAGAAGTGCAGGACGCACGCCTCGTGGGCGCAGGCGCGGATCCGGTCGGGGGCGCGGCGCAGCAGGTCGAGGTAGTCGCGCGCGGCGGTCCAGGCCGGGCCCCACGCGGGATCGGCGAACTCCGCCTCCTCGTCGGGCCCCTCCGCGGTGAGGGTCGCCCGGATGCGGCCGTGGCCGAGGACGGCGTCCACGCGTGCGGCGCCCCGCGGGTCGCCGGGGGCGTCCACCGCGGCCGCCAGTGCCTCGCGCGCCTCGCGTACGTGGTCGAGGGTGGCCGCGTCGGCGCGGAACCGCGCGTCGAGGCCGGTGGCGGCCAGCCAGACGGCCAGCCCGGCGGTGTCGGTCAGCAGGTCCCGGAGGGCGCCGTCCTGCACCCAGCGGGTGTTCAGCAGGTCGAGCGAGAGGGGCTCGCCGACGAGCGGGCGCGGGTCGGGCGCGGTCATCCGCCGGCCTCCTCGGGACGGTCCTGCCGGTGCTAACCCCTCAAGGTTACGTCACCGGTTGACGTCGACGATCTCTAACCCTTAAAGTCACGATCACTGGTTAGACGAACCTGTCGACGAGAGGGACCGCCATGACGGCGAACAGCACGCTCCGCACCGGGCACATCGGCCTCAACGTGACCGGCATCGACCGCTCCCTGGCCTTCTACCGCGACCTCCTGGGCTTCGAGGTGCTCGCCGAGGGCGGGGAGGGCGGGGAGGGCGGCCACCGCCACGCCTTCCTCGGCCGGGAGGGCCGCCTCGCCGTCACCCTCTGGCAGCAGGCCGAGGAGGGCTACGCCCCGGCCCGCGCCGGCCTCCACCACCTGGCCTTCCAGGTGGACACGATGGACGAGGTCCGGGCCCTGGAGGCCGAACTGGCCGCGCGGGGCGTCGCGTTCGCGTACGACGGGGTCGTCGCCCACGGGGAGGGTGCGGCGTCCGGCGGCATCTTCTTCCACGACCCGGACGGCACCCGCCTGGAGGTCTACGCCGCCGCCGGCGCCGACACCGCCCCGGCGCCCCACACCGCGGCGCCGACCTGCGGCTTCTTCTGATCCGACGGCTCCGAAGCCGCACGCCCGCACGCCCCTGCGGGTCGGCCGGCCCCCACCCGGGCCGGGCCGGCCGGCCCCGGGCAGACGACCCCCGACCGGACGACCGCGAGGAGCGCCCCGGCATGGACACCCCGCACGCCCCCTACCACCCCGGATCGCTCGCCGTGCAGACCCGCGTCGGCGTCCGCGCCGCCGCGGAGCACGTGGGACGCTCCATCGGCCGGGGCATCCGCCCCGTCGCCGCCGCCTTCCTGGAACTCCAGCCAATGCTGGTGATCGGCGCGGCGGACGGCGGCGGGCGCCTCTGGAGCTCCCTGCTGACCGGCCCGCCCGGCTTCGTCCGGGCCACCGGCCCCACGACGGTCGCCGTGCGCGGCGGGGTGCCCGCCCACGACCCGCTCGCCGCCGCCTTCCCCGCGGACCGCCGCACCCCCCTGGGCACCATCGCGCTCGACCCGCGCACCCGCCGCCGCATGCGCCTCAACGGCACCGCCGCCCCGACCCCGGCCGGTCTGTCGGTCCAGGCCGAGGAGGTGTTCTCCAACTGCCCCAAGTACCTCCAGAAGCGCGAGCTGTACGGGGCCGGGGAGCCCACCGCCCCCGCCGCCGTCCACCGCGGCGACCGCCTCACCCCCGCCCAGCGGGAGGCCGTCCGGGCGGCCGACACCTTCTTCGTCGCCACCGTCGGCCCCGACGGCGCCGCCGACGCGAGCCACCGCGGCGGCAACCCCGGCTTCGTCCGCGTCGACTCGCCCACCGAGGTGTCGTGGCCCGACTACCCGGGCAACGCCATGTTCCTCACCCTCGGCAACCTGGCCGCCGACGCCCGCGCCGGGCTCCTCTTCGTCGACTGGTCCACCGGCTCCACCCTCCAGCTCACCGGCACGGCCCGCACCGAGTTCACCCCCGGTGCCCGTACCGTCCGCTTCACCGTCACCGGCACCGTCGAGGCCCGGCACACCGGCCCCCTGCGGTGGTCGGCCCCCGAGTACTCCCCGGCCAACCCGTGACCCGCCAACGCCGGCCGCCCGGCCGCCCGGCCGCCCGGCCCCCGGCCGCCCGGCCCCGGTAACGCCCCGCCCCCCGTCCGCCCCACCCGCCACACACGGCTGAAACCGGCTCAACCCCCGTGACCGGGCGGACATCCCGCTCAACCCCCCGCGCCCCCGCGCGGTCCCCTCCGGCGAAGGCAGCCAGTCAGGCCACCAGGAGGGGACCCCATGTCAGTACGGACCGCGCGCGGCGCACTCGCCGCCGCCCTCGTCGCGGCAGCGGTGACCGCCACCGCGCTCACCGCCCCGGCCACCGCCACCCCGGCCCCGGCCACCACCCCGGCCGCCGCCCCCGCAGCCGCCGAGGACCGCTCCGGCGGCGGCCGGCACGCCGAGACCCGCGAGGCCCTGCGGCAGCTCGTACGGGACGGGCTGCCGGGCGCCCTCGCCCAGGCCCGCGACCGGCACGGCGTGTGGAACGGCGGCGCGGGCGTCGCGGACCGCACCACCGGCCGCAAGCGCCTCCCGAACGACCGCTTCCGCATCGCCTCCATCACCAAGACGTTCGTCGCCACCGTCGTCCTCCAGCTCGACGCCGAGGGCCGCCTCGACCTCGACGACACCGTGGAGGAGTGGCTGCCCGGCGTGGTGCGGGGCAACGGCCACGACGGCCGCGAGATCACCGTCCGCCAGCTCCTCAACCACACCAGCGGCATCTACAACGTCACCGCGGACCCCGGATTCCAGGCCAAGGTCTTCGGCCCGGACTTCCTGCGGCACCGCTACGACACGTGGACCCCCGAGCAGCTCGTGGCGCTCGCGATGGAGCACGAGCCGGACTTCGCCCCCGGCACCTCCTGGCGCTACTCCAACACCAACTACGTCCTCGCCGGCATGATCGTCGAGAAGGCCACCGGCCGCCCGTACGGGGAGGCCGTCGAGCGCCGGATCATCAGGCCCCTCGGGCTGCGCGCCACCAGCGTCCCCGGCACCGACCACCGGATGCCCCGCCCCTCCGGGCGCGCCTACTCCACGCTCGGCGCCGACCCGGCCGACCCGGCCACCCGCGTGCACGACGTCACCGAGCTGAACCCCTCGATCGCGGGCTCCGCGGGCGAGATGATCTCCGACACCGCGGACCTCCAGCGGTTCGTGCGCGCCCTGCTCACCGGCCGGCTCCTGCCGCAGCAGCAGCTCAAGGAGATGATGACGGCGGTGCCCGGCGGCCCGGAGGCGCAGGGCGGGGGGTACGGCCTGGGGCTCGTGAACCGCAAGCTCTCCTGCGGCACCGAGGTGTGGGGCCACACCGGCGGGATCCACGGCTCGGGCTCCGTCGTCGTCTCGACCCGCTCCGGCGACCACACCCTGGCCGCCAACGTCAACGGCGACTGGGCGGGCGGTGTGGACCGGATCGTCGAGGCCGAGTTCTGCGGCACGCCCCCGGCCGGCCCCTCCGCCGCCCCGGCGGCGCCCATGGCCCCGTAGCCCGTAGCCCGTAGCCCGTAGCCCGTAGATCGCAGGTGCGCGGGCGCGCAGCCCGCAGGACCGCGGGCGCGCCCGGCGGCGGGCGGTCCGCACGGGCCGCCCGCCGTCACCTCGGCAGGACGACCACATAGGCGGCCGGCTCCCTGTCGCCGGCCGCCATCAGGGCCGTCCGCACCACCACCGCCTGCTGGTCGCACGCCTCGCGCAGCTTGCGCGGGGTGAGGTGGACGACCGTGATCCCCAGTCGCTCCAGGTGTTCGCGCTTGCGGGTGCAGCGCGACCACACCTCGTCGTCGTCCTGGCGCGGCGTCCTCGTGTCGAGCTCCACCACCACGGCCTGCTCGGGCCAGTACGCGTCCACACCCCCCAGGTGCGGGCCGCCCGGCAGCCGCAGGTCCACGTTCCACAGCGGCTCGGGCAGGCCGTGCTCCCGCACCATCGCGTACAACCGCTCCTCCGCCACCGCCCGCCCCTCCGCGAGCAGCGCGTCCACCGCGTCCATCACGTACGGCCGCCCCAGCAGCCGCGCCCGGCTCAGCTCCCGTACGACCGCGGTGGGCTCGCAGTGCCCGCCCCGCACCGCCTCCCGAAGCAGCAGGCGCACGGCCCGCGGGTCGGCCGGCTCGGCCAGCGCGTCCGCCAGCGCCCGCGCCACGGGCGCCACCGGCAGCTCCGTGACCCGGCGCGCCTCGGGGAAGTCCTGCGCCGCCCGGACGACGCGGACGAACCCGGTGGACCGCAGCCGCCGGGTGCGCGGCACCAGCACGTCGACCCGGTCCAGCGCCGACAGCGGGGCCGCGGCGGCGAGCCCGTGCAGGGCCAGCGCCGCCGCCCCCGTGATCATCGCCTCGCCGAACCCGGCCGCGTCCGCGTCGGCGGACCGCCGCCCCGTGTAGAGCAGCGCGGCGCGCAGCCGGTCGCCGGGGGTCGGCCGTCCGCCGTGCAGCAGGTACACGCCCGGCAGGAGCTGCTGCCAAGGGCCACCGGGCCGGGACCGCGCACCGGTCACGGCGGCGGACACACCGCGCGCCCGCAGCTGGGCGGCGGTCAGGACGCGCCCGGAGGCGTCGGCGGCGGCGGACGGGGTGAGGGGGGAGAGCGGGGTGTCGTTCATGCCCGGGAGGTGCCCGTCGGAGGCGGGCCCGCTAACCGCTGTTACACGGTCGTCGACACACGGGGACAAGCCCGTCCTCAAGCCGGGGCGTTCGACGGCCGATGACGGGCGGTTCACGCCCCCGGCCACACCGGCGCCCGCACGAAGGGGAGCGGCGGCCCGGCCACCGGACCACCGCTCCCGCTCACGCGCTCACCCGCCGGGTCAGGCCGACGCGTCGCACTCCTGGGCCCGCAGGGCGCGCGCCAGGTCGTCCCGCGCCTCCAGCACGAGCCGGCGCAGCGCGGGCGCGGCGTCCTCGTGCGCGGCCAGCCACGCGTCGGTCGCCTCCAGCGTCTCGGCGCGGTCCTGGAGCGCCGGGAACAGCCCCCGCACCACGTCCATGCCGATCTGGATGGACCGCTCGGCCCACACCCGCTCGATCGCCGCGAAGTACCTGTCCGCGTACGGGGCGGTCAGATCCCGCCGAGACGGCTGCGCGAAGCCCGCGATCGTCGCCTCGACCAGCGCGTTCGACAGCCGGTCGGACTCGACCACGTCCGCCCACGCCTGCGCCTTGACCGCCTCCGACGGGCGCGCCGCCAGGCACCGGACCTGGTGCCGCTTGCCCGACGCGGTGTCGTCCCGCGCCAGCTCGGCGTCGAGCACCGACTCGTCGGCCCGCCCGTGCGCGGCGAGCGGCGCCAGCAGCGCCCAGCGCAGCTCCTGGTCGACGTCGAGTCCCGGCACGCTCTCCGTACCGGCCAGCAGGCCCTCCAGGAGGGCGAGGTCCTCGCCGGACTCGGCGACCGCCGCGAAGAACCGCGCCCAGGTGAGCTGGTGCTCGCTGCCCGGCTCGGCGGCGCGCAGCTCCGCCAGGGCGGTCCGCGCCACCAGCGGCCCGCCGGTGGCGCGCCACTCGGGCGCCGCGTAGTGGACGAGCGAGGTCAGCACCCAGGAGTGCAGCATCTGCAGGACGCCGATGTCCGACTCGCGGCCCGCGAAGTCCAGCACGATCCGGACGAAGTCCCGCGCCGGCAGCAGCGCGTCGCGCGTCATGTTCCACAGCGCCGACCAGCACAGGGCGCGCGCCAGCGGGTCGGTGACGTCCCCGAGGTGGGCGCGGAGCGTGGCGAGCGAGTCCGCGTCGAAGCGGACCTTGCAGTACGTCAGGTCCTCGTCGTTGACGAGCACCAGCGCGGGCCGCTCGGCGCCCGCCAGCTCCGCCACGACCGTCCGCGCGCCGGTGATGTCGGTCTCGGCGCGGGCGTAGCGGACGAGGGCGCCGCCCTCGAGCCGGTACAGGCCGACGACGGCCCGGTGCGGACGGGCCTCGGCGCCCTCCTGCTCGACGGCCAGCTCGGCGACGCGGTCGCCCGCCGCGTCGTACGTGACGACCGGGGTGAGCGCGTTGACGCCGGAGGTCTCCAGCCAGGACCGGGACCACGCCTTCAGATCGCGGCCGGAGGTCTCCTCCAGCACGGCCAGCAGGTCGCCGAGGGTGGTGTTGCCGTACGCGTGGCGCTTGAAGTAGCGGCGCGCGCCCTCCAGGAACGCCTCCCGGCCCGCGTACGCCACGAGCTGCTTCAGGACGGAGGCGCCCTTGGCGTACGTGATGCCGTCGAAGTTGAGCTTGGCGTCCTCCAGGTCGCGGATGTCGGCCGTGACGGGGTGCGTGGAGGGCAGCTGGTCGGCGCGGTACGCCCACGCCTTGCGGTTGTTGGCGAAGGTCGTCCAGCCGTTGGTGAAGCGGGTCGCCTCGACCATCGAGAAGGTGCCCATGAAGTCCGCGAAGGACTCCTTGAGCCACAGGTCGTCCCACCACTTCATGGTGACGAGGTCGCCGAACCACATGTGGGCCATCTCGTGCAGGATGACGTTGGCGCGGCGCTCGTAGGCGGCGCGGGTCACCTTGCCCCGGTAGACGAACTCCTCGCGGAAGGTGACGAGGCCCGGGTTCTCCATGGCGCCGAGGTTGTACTCGGGCACGAAGACCTGGTCGTACTTGCCGAAGGGGTACGGGTAGTCGAAGACCTCGTGGAAGAAGTCGAGGCCCTGCTTGGTGACGAGGAAGACGTCGTCCGCGTCGAAGTGCCGGGCCAGGCCCTTGCGGCACATCGCGCCGAGCGGGATCTCCAGGTCGCCGCGCCGGTAGGTGTCGGTGACGTGGTGGTACGGGCCGGCGACGACGCAGGTGATGTACGTGGAGATCGGCCGCGTCTCGGCGAACCGCCACACCCCGCCCTCGCGGGACTCCTCCGCGCCGTTGCTCCACACGGTCCACCCCTCGGGCGCCGTCACCTCGAAGCGGTACGGGGCCTTCAGGTCGGGCTGCTCGAAGTTGGCGAACACCCGGCGCGCGTCGGCCGGCTCGTACTGCGTGTAGAGGTAGACCTCGCCGTCCTCCGGGTCGACGAAGCGGTGCATGCCCTCACCGGTGCGGCTGTAGGCGCACTGCGCGTCCACGACCAGCACGTTCTCCTCGGCGAGGCCGTCCAGCGCGATCCGCGTCCCGTCGAAGGCGGTCGCCGGGTCCAGCGCGCGCCCGTTCAGGGTGAGGGCGGTGACGGACGGCGCGACGAGGTCGGCGAAGCTGCTCGCGCCGGGGGTGGCGCAGCGGAACCTGATCGTCGTCACCGAGCGGAAGGTCCGCTGCTCCGCCTCGCTCTGCGCGACGGCAGACCGCAGGTCGAGCGCGACGTCGTAGCCCTCGACGGACAGCAGCGCCGCCCGCTCGCGGGCCTCGTCGCGGGACAGGTTCTCACCGGGCACGGGCACTCCTTCGTGACTCGTTGGTACGCCCGCGATCCTCCCACGCGCCGTGCGGCCCCCATAAGCGGGAATGCCCTCGCCCGACCCTGGCGTTGTGCCCTCGGGACGGCCGCCCGCCGCCCCCTGCCGCGTCCTACCCCGCATCCGGCCCCGCTTCCGGCCCCGCATCCGAGGAGACCCATGTCCGAGACGAGGACCACCGCCGACTTCTGGTTCGACCCCCTGTGCCCGTGGGCGTGGATGACGTCCCGCTGGATGCTGGAGGTGCAGCGGGTGCGCCCGGTGGACGTGCGCTGGCACGTGATGAGCCTCGCCGTGCTCAACGAGGACAAGCTGGACGAGGTGCCGGAGGAGTACCGGGAGTCGCTGCGCACCACCGCGTGGCACCCGGTCCGGGTCGCCGTCGCCGCCGAGCAGGTGCACGGCCCGGAGGTCCTCGGCCGCCTCTACACCGCGATGGGCACCCGCTTCCACAACGAGGGCCGGGGCCCGGTCCGCGAGGCGATCGCCGAGGCGCTGGCCGAGGCCGGGCTGCCGGCGGAGCTGCTGGAGTACGCCGAGCGGGACACGTACGACGCGGAGCTGCGCGCCTCCCACAAGGAGGGCATCAACAAGGTCGGCCAGGACGTGGGCACGCCGGTGATCGCGGTGCCCGGACCGGAGGGCGCGGAGGTCGCCTTCTTCGGCCCGGTCGTCACCCCGGCGCCCAAGGGCGAGGCCGCGGGGCGGCTGTGGGACGGCACGCTGCTGGTCGCCTCGACGCCCGGCTTCTACGAGCTCAAGCGCACCCGCACCGAGGGCCCGGTCTTCGACTGAGGCCCGCGCGACCGGGCCCGGGTGCGTACCGGGCCCGTACCACCGGAACGGCCCCCGCGATTCCCGTCATCGCAGGGGCCGTTCCTCTGTTCCGCCCGCCGCGTGAAGGGTGAGAAGACGATCACGAGGGGGCGCCTGGGGGCGGCGTGCCGCCGCCGTCGGGGGGCGTGGGGTCAGGGGGCGATCAGCGGCACGCGGTCCTTGGCCTCGGCGTAGCGCTTGGCCACGTCCTGCCAGTTGACCACCTGCCACATGGCCTCGATGAAGTCGACCTTCTGGTTCTTGTACTGCAGGTAGAAGGCGTGCTCCCAGGCGTCGAACACCAGGATCGGCACCGAGCCCTGGCCGACGTTGCCCTGGTGGTCGTAGACCTGCTCCACGATGAGGCGCCCGCTGACCGGCTCGTACGCGAGGACGCCCCAGCCGGAGCCCTGCGTGGTGGCGGCGGCCTTCGAGAGCTGCGCCTTGAAGCGGGCGAAGGAGCCGAACGACTCGGCGATCGCGTCGGCCAGCTCGCCCGTGCCGTCCTTCTCCAGCGGCTCGCCGCCGCCGTCACCGGTCATGTTGTGCCAGTAGATGGAGTGCAGGATGTGGCCGGAGAGGTGGAACGCCAGGTTCTTCTGGAGGCCGTTGATCGAGCCCCACTGGTCCTTGTCGCGGGCCTCCTCCAGCTGCTCCAGGGTGTCGTTCGCGCCCTTGACGTACGCCGCGTGGTGCTTGTCGTGGTGCAGCTCGATGATCTCCGGGCTGATCACGGGCGCCAGCGCCGCGTAGTCGTAGGGAAGTTCCGGAAGGGTGTAGAGCGCCATGCCGAGCCTCCGACTGCTTATTGCAACCTATGTGCAAGTGCAGGCTAGCAGCAGCGGGGTCCGGAGTTGATCAGCCTTCTGCCCTAGGTCCCCAGGCGGCCGCGGGCCCGCCGGAGCCGCCCGCGGACACGCGAAGGCCCCGGCGCGCCGAGTGCGCCGGGGCCTTCGCGACGAGGACGGGCCGGGTCAGTCGTCCTTCGCGGCGGTGGCGGCCTTCTTGCCGGAGGCCGCGCCCTCGGGCGCGTCCGCGGCGGGACCGCCCTCCGCCTTCGCGGCGGCGGGGGCCGGCCCGGCGGCCGGGACGGCGGCGGGGCGCTTGTCGGCGGTCGCCCGCTGGTGCGCGAAGCCGAGACCGGCGAGGACCAGGACGAGGCCGCCCGTGTAGTAGAGCTGCTCACGCGTACCGGGGTCGCGGGCCATCAGGACGAAGACGGCCGCGATGCCGGCGAGCGCCGCCCAGGTGAGGTACGGGAAGGCCCACATCCGCACGACGAGCTTCTCCGGGGCGTCCTTCTCCAGGCGGCGGCGCAGGATGAGCTGCGAGACGGCGATGAAGAACCAGACCACCAGGATGATGGCGCCGATCATGTTGAGCAGCCACATGAAGAGGTCGTCCGGGCGCCAGTAGCTCAGCAGCACGCACGCGAAGCCGAAGACGGAGGAGGTCAGCACGGCGACGCGCGGCACCCCGCCGGAGATCTTGCCGAGCCCCTTCGGTCCCTGGCCGCGCGCGACCAGCGAGCAGGCCATGCGGGAGGCGCCGTAGATGTTGGCGTTCATCGCGGACAGCAGGGCGATGAGGACGACGACGTTCATGATCTCGCTGGCGGCCGGCAGGCCCAGGTGCTCCAGCGTGGCGACGTACGAACCCTTGGCGAGCGACTCGCTGTTCCACGGCAGCAGCGTGACGATGACCGCCATCGAGCCGATGTAGAAGACGGCGATGCGCCACATCGCGGTGCGGACCGCCTTGGCGACGCCCTCGACGGGGCGCTCCGACTCGGCCGCGGCGATGGTGACGGTCTCCAGACCGCCGTACGCGAAGACGGAGGCGAGGAGGCCGACGATCAGGCCGTCGACGCCGTTGGGGAGGAAGCCGCCCTTGCCGGTCAGGTTGGTCATGCCGGGGGAGTCGGTGCCGGGCAGCACGCCGAGGATGGCGAGCAGGCCGATGACGAGGAAGAGCGCGATGGCGGCGATCTTCAGGGCGGCGAACCAGAACTCGAACTCGCCGAAGTTCTTCACGGCGGCCAGGTTCGTCACGCAGAAGACCAGCATGAACAGGGCGACCATCGACCACTCGGGCACGCCCGGCAGCCAGCCCACCACGATCTTGGCGGCGCCGATCGCCTCCAGGCCCACGGCCACGCAGAGGAGGAACCAGAAGGCCCAGCCCGCCGTGAAGCCGGCCCAGGGCCCGATGGCCCGCTCGGCGTGGACGGAGAAGGAGCCGGAGGCCGGGTTGGCCGCCGACATCTCGCCCAGCATGCGCATGATCAGCATGACGAGCAGACCGGAGATCGCGTAGGCGACGATGATCGACGGGCCGGCGGCCGCGATGGCGGCGCCCGACCCGACGAAGAGGCCGGCGCCGATCACGCCGCCGAGGGCGATCATCGACAGGTGGCGCTGCTTGAGCCCGTGCGAGAGCGGCGCGTCGTTCGACGGCGCCGGGGGTGCGTCGGCGGCGGCCGTTGGTTCGGCGGACGCGGGCGCGGAGGTCCGAGACATGGGAGGGCCCTGTTCCGTATCGGGGGAGTGGAAGGGTCGCCACAGTGTCGATGCGTGCACCGGCCACAGGGAACATGTTTCCGCTATACGGACACAGCGCTCACACAATGTGAAGGTTTAGCCACGGCTCCCTCACAAGCGGAACATGATCACCGGTTGTCCGGAAACGCTCGTCCGGCGTGCCCCGCACCCGGTCCCCGCCGGGGCCGCCGACGTCACGAGGTCCGGCGCACCGGCTGGTCGGCGCCCCCGCGGGGGTGCGCGGCGCCCCGGCGGAGCCGAGCGGGCGGAAGCGGAATTCCGGCCACGGGAGACGGGGAGGTGCGCCGCGGCCCCTCCGCCGGCCGCCCCGCCTCCCGCCGGAGGCCGCCGCGCGGGCGCGGGGCGACCGGCCGGGACGGCCGCCGGGCGGTCGGCGGCGGCGCACGCGGTGCGGGGTCTGTCCGGTGTTTGGTGGGACTCCACAGTCTCCCCGAAGATCGCCTCGCCGCGCAAAACGGGCGGTTCCGCCGATCGCCCCCAGTGACGCGTATCACGTCCGCGGAGGGTTCGCGGACGGTCTTTGTCCGAAGTCCACCAAGGCGTGGAGCGGGGCTTTGTCGTCGGCTGACGGTGATGGCGCGTTCACCGCCGGGTTACGGTCGCCCTTGTCCCTGGCCACCCGACCGCGGAGCACCGCGGAGTACCGGAGTCCCGATGAGCACTGCCGCCGCCCCCGCCCGTACCGGAGCGGTCCTCGCCGACCTGCTCCCCTCCAGCCGCGCCCACGTCCGCGACCTCGCGCTCGTCGCGGGCGGCGCCGCCCTGACCGGCCTCGCCGCCCAGATCGCCGTCCCCGTGCCGGGCTCCCCGGTCCCGGTCTCCGGCCAGACCTTCGCCGCGCTGCTCGTCGGCACCTCGCTCGGCGCCCGCCGCGGCTTCCTGTCGCTCGCGCTGTACGCGCTCGTCGGCATGGCGGGCGTGCCGTGGTTCGCGCAGGGCACGTCCGGGTACGCCATGCCGTCCTTCGGCTACATCCTGGGCATGCTCCTCGCGGCCACCGTCGTGGGCGCCCTCGCCCGGCGCGGAGCCGACCGCTCGGTCGCGCGCATGGCGGGCACGATGGCGGTCGGCTCGCTGATCATCTACGCGGTCGGGGTCCCGTACCTCGCCCTCGCCACCGGGATGTCCCTCTCCCAGGCGGTCGCCGCCGGACTGGTGCCGTTCCTCATCGGCGACGCGGTGAAGGCGGCGCTCGCCATGGGCCTGGTGCCCACCGCGTGGAAGCTGCTCGGCGGCCGTTCCTGAGCCGCGGCCCCCGCGCCCGCCCCGCGCGGCGGACCCGACGGGGAGGGCCCCTTCCGTCCCGGCACCGGAACGGAAGGGGCCGTCCGCCGTACGGGGCGCGGCCGTCCGCCGTACGGGGCGCCCCGTACGGCGGCGCGCCGCTCAGGGCCGCGCGGCCGTCCGCCGCCCGCGGTCCAGCACCAGGCCGACGGTCACGACGACCGCCGCGACCAGCACCGACAGCAGCACCACCTGCCGGTTGGCCTCGTCGAACAGCATGGAGACCAGCACGAAGAGGATCATCCCGGCCGTCGCCCACGTCAGGTACGGGAACAGCCACATCCGCACGGTGACCCTCTCCGGCGCCTCCCGCATGAGGATGCCGCGCATCCGCAGCTGGGTGAGGCAGATCACCAGCCACACGAACAGGGCCACGGCGCCCGACGAGTTCAGCAGGAACGTGAAGACCGTGTCCTTGAACGCGTAGTTGAGGTAGACCGCCAGGAAGCCGAAGGCCACGGACGCCCAGATCGCCGTCACCGGCACGCCCTTGGCGCTGACCCGTGCGAACCGCTGCGGCGCGTCACCGCGCTCGCCCAGCGAGAACGCCATGCGGGAGGCCGTGTAGAGGGCGGAGTTCAGGCAGGACAGCACGGCCGTCAGCACGATGACGTTCATGATCTGCCCGGCGTGCGGGATACCGATCGAGTCCAGCGCCGCCACGTACGAGCCCTTCTCCACGATCGACGGGTCGTTCCAGGGCAGCAGCGTCAGCACGACGAGGACCGAGCCCAGGTAGAAGACGGCGATCCGCCAGATCACGCTGTTCGTGGCCTTGGTGACCGCGCGGCGCGGGTCCTCCGACTCGCCCGCCGCGAGGGTGACGATCTCACTGCCCATGAACGAGAAGACGACCATCAGCACACCGGTCAGCACGGCCCCGGCGCCCTGGGGGAAGAAGCCGCCCGCGTCCGTCAGATGGGCCAGGCCGGCCCCCGGGTTGTCCGAGCCGGGCAGCAGCCCGAAGGCCGCCAGCAGCCCGATGACGACGAACGCGCCGATCGCGACCACCTTCACCCCGGCGAACCAGAACTCGAACTCGCCGTACGACGAGACCGACGCCAGGTTCGTCGCGGTGAGCACCACCATCACGGCCAGCGCCCACGCCCACTGCGGCACGGCCGGGACCCACCCCTCCAGGATCACGGCGCCCGCCGTCGCCTCGACGGCCAGCACGACCACCCAGAAGAACCAGTACAGCCAGCCGATGGAGAAGCCGGCCCAGCGGCCGAGCGCCCGCTCCGCGTAGGCGGAGAAGGAGCCGGAGTCCGGGCTGGCGGCGGCCATCTCGCCCAGCATCCGCATCACGAAGACGACCATCGCGCCCACGAGGGCGTACGACACGAGGATGGCGGGGCCGGCCGCGGCGATGCCGCCGGACGAGCCGACGAAGAGGCCGGCGCCGATCACGCCGCCGATGGCGATCATGGACAGGTGGCGGTTCTTGAGCCCCGCCTTGAGACCGTCGGCGGACTGCGGAGTACCGGGTTCGCCGGCCCTTCCGCCTTCCTCCGCGAGGTCCGTCTGGGTGTTCATGGGCAGTTCCTCAGCTTTCTCGGGTGCTCGGATCGCGAGCCCGTGTATTCAACACGTATCCCCGCGGCCCCCGGAAGCCTTCCCGGCCCGGACCGCCGCGCGCGCCGTCCCCACCCGGGCGGGCCCGCACGCGCCCGCCCCCTCGGCCCCGGTGCGCCGCCCTCCCGGCGCACCCCGGCGGCGGCCCGCGCGCCCGCCGTGTCACACTCGGAGCCATGCGCGTGTACCTCGGCTCGGACCATGCCGGCTACGAACTCAAGAACCACCTCGTCGAGTGGCTGAAGGCCCACGGCCATGAGCCCGTCGACTGCGGACCCCACATCTACGACGCCCAGGACGACTACCCGCCGTTCTGCCTGCGCGCCGCCGAGCGGACCGCCGCCGACCCCGGCTCCCTGGGTGTCGTCATCGGCGGCTCGGGCAACGGCGAGCAGATCGCGGCGAACAAGGTGAAGGGCGTCCGTGCCGCCCTCGCCTGGAGCGAGCAGACCGCCGCCCTCGGCCGCGAGCACAACAACGCCAACGTCGTCGCCGTCGGCGCCCGCATGCACACGCTGGAGGAGGCCACGAAGTTCGTCGAGATCTTCCTCGCGACCCCGTACTCCGGCGACGAGCGCCACACCCGCCGCATCGAGATGCTCGCCGCGTACGAGACGACCGGCGACCTCCCCCCGATCCCGGCCCACCACCCGCAGCAGGACTGACCCGTGCCCGAGGGGCATACGATCCACCGGCTGGCCGCCGACTACCGGGAACGGTTCGGCGGCCGCGCCGTTCGCGTGACCAGCCCGCAGGGCAAGTTCTCCGACGCCGCCGCGCTGCTCGACGGGACCGTGCTGGAGGCCACCGAGGCGCACGGCAAGCACCTGTTCCTCGGCTTCGGCACGGGCGCCGCGCTTCCCGCCGGCGGGCCCACCGGGCCCGCCCCCGGCGCCGTGGAGTGGGTCCACATCCACCTCGGCCTGTTCGGCAAGGTCGCCTTCGGCGGCGCCCCCGCCCCGCCGCCCACCGACACGGTCCGCCTGCGCCTGGCCCACACCGGGGCGTACGTCGACCTGCGCGGCCCGACCGTCTGCGCGCTGATCACCGAGCCCGAGAAGCGGGCCGTCCACGACCGGCTCGGCCCCGACCCGCTGCGGGACGGCGACGACCCGGACCGCGCCTGGCGCCGCGTCTCCCGGTCGCGCACGACGATCGCGGCCCTGCTGATGGACCAGAAGGTCATCGCCGGCGTCGGCAACGTCTACCGCGCCGAGGTCCTGTTCCGGCACGGCATCGACCCGTACCGTGCGGGAAAGGACATCACCGAGCGCGAGTGGGCCTCGATCTGGCAGGATCTCGCCACACTGATGCGCGAGGGCGTCCGCACCAACCGCATCGACACCGTGCGCCCCGAGCACACCCCGGAGGCGATGGGGCGCCCGCCGCGCGTCGACGACCACGGCGGAGAGGTGTACGTGTACCGCAGGGCGAACCAGCCCTGCCATCTGTGTGGCGGCGAGATCCGCACCGCCGGTCTCGCCGCCCGCAACCTCTTCTGGTGCCCCGGCTGCCAGCGCCGCTGACACCCGGCCGTCCCGGCCCGCCCCGGGCCGGCCCCCCGGGCCCAGGCCCGCCCAGTCCCCCTGGCCCCCGCCTCCCGCGCGCAGCCCCCGAGTCCGGCACCCCGCGCCCAGCCCCCGCGGTCACCGGCCCGCGGGGCGCCGGGACCCGGCGGCAGCGCTCAGAAGCTGTGCGGCACCCAGGGCGCGGCGGCCGAGCCGAAGGCGAGCGAGGCCGCCGCCAGCGCGCCCTCCCGCGCCTCCCGCACCCGCCCGGCCGCCGCCAGCGACGCGAGCGAGAAGCCGCCCAGGTAGGCCGTGCCCAGCTCCCGCACCGACAGCGCCAGATCGGGCGCCTCGCCGGTCCGTACGCACCGGGCGCCCTCGGCGTCCCCGGTCAGCCGCCAACGCCCCGCGTTCCAGGGGCAGAAGTCGTCCGCGACCTCCAGCACCACGTCCACCGGGGCCCGGTACGTCCGCGCCTCCAGCGCGGCGCCCACGTCCACGAGCCGGACGAACAGCCCGTCGCGCAGCGCGAGCCCGCACCGCCGCACGTCCGACACGAGGTGCTGCCACGCATCGTCCACCGGTCGGTTCCGGACCTCGATGGTCGAGGTCAGGTCCATCTCGAACAGGAACCGCCACAGGGCGGCGTACGACTCGGGGTCGAGCGCCCCCAGGTGCTCCAACACCACCACGCCCGCCGGTCCGGCGGGCTCCCACTCGGGCCGGACCCGGTAGAGCGCGTACCCCGTGACCCGGCCGTCCCGCTCCGCCAGCACACACGCCAGCGGCGACGCGCTCCCGCGCCCCGACGGCGGGTCCAGCAGCGGCAGCCGCTCCCACCCCGGCCGGCGCTCGGTCATCCCCGGCCGCAGCGGCACCGACCGCGCGTACACCGCCTCGCACGCCTCCGCCGCGTCCTCGGGCCGGGCCAGCCGCAGCCGTACGCCGTCCGTCCCCTCCGGCACGGACAGCCGCACCCGCGCCGTGTCGATCGCGGCCCGCATGAGCTGCGTCGCCAGGCCATAGCCGAACCGGCCGTAGATGTCCGGCTCCGACGCCATCAGCACCGCCAGCGCCTCGCCCCGGCCACGCACATCGTCCAGCTGCCGCCGCATCATCGAGGTGAGGATCCCCCGCCTGCGGTGCGTCGGCGCGACGCTCACCATCGTCACCCCGGCCGCCGGCACCACGGCCCCGCCCGGCACCGACAGCCGGAAGGAGAACGTGCCCGCCGTCCCGACGCACGCGTCCCCCTCCCACACGCCCAGCGAGCGGTCGTGCTCGGTCAGCGCCTCCCACAGGGCGCGCTCCTCCGGCGCCTCGGCCACACCCCCGAACGCGCGCTCCAACTGCTCGTACCAGGTGTTCCATTCGGAGGGGGCCAGGACCCTCGGTTCTGTCGTCATATGCCATCCGTATCAGCCCACCGCGACGACGTGCGACCCGATTTCGAACGCAATGTCACGGGGGGTCCCCCTGCACGCCGACCGCCCGGATGGATAGGGTCCGGGACGATGGCCCGCAGCGCACCACGAACGGACACGTACGCGGCCCGGTACCGCAAGGCGGTGCACCGGGCCCGCGTCGGGCTGCGCAAGTCCGCCGTCGACTACTTCCGCGGCGACGGGTCCGACTGGATCGCCCTCGCCGGCCTCTTCCTCACCATCCCGGCGATCATGCTCGCCACGATCGCCACCCCCGTGTGGTGCGCCCCCGAGGCGCTCGTCCTGCCCATCGTCGCCGGCGGCCTGGTGCTGCGCCCCGCCAGCCTCCTCGGCCTGTACGCCGCTGCGGCCGCCGCGCTGATCGTCGAGTCCGCCGCGCTCGGCCCGTACACCGAGGGCGCCGCGCGGGGGTCACCCCCGGCACCGTCCTCGTCGTCGCCGCGGGCGGTCTGTTCGGACTGCTCATCGCCCAGTTCCGGGCCCGTGTCGGCGTGCCCTGGCGGCGCGGCGGCACCATGCTGTTCGACCTGCGCGAGCGCATCCGCGCCCAGAGCGCCCTGCCGCCGCTGCCCAGGGGCTGGCACCGCGAGATGGCGCTGCGCCCCGCCGGGGGCCAGTCCTTCTCCGGCGACTTCGTCGTCGCCGCCCGCACCAACGGCGGACGCACCCTCGAAGCCGTCCTCACCGACGTGTCCGGCAAGGGCATGGACGCGGGCTCGCGCGCCCTGCTGCTCTCCGGCGCCTTCGGCGGGCTGCTCGGCTCCCTGCCGCCGCACGGCTTCCTCCCCGCCGCCAACGGCTACCTGCTGCGGCAGGACTGGGACGAGGGCTTCGCCACCTCCATCCACCTCGTCCTCGACCTGGAGTCCGGCGACTACGAGCTGCTGTCCGCCGGCCACCTGCCGGCCCTCCAGCTCCACGCGGGGAGCGGGCGGTGGGAGGAGAAGGCCGGCGACGGGCCGCTGCTGGGGGTCTACGACGGCGCCGAGTTCCACCCCGTGAAGGGCACCCTGCGCCCCGGCGACGTGCTGATGCTGTTCACCGACGGGCTGGTCGAGGCCGCCGACCGGGACCTCTCCGAGGGCATGGACCGGCTCAGCGGGGAGGCCGACCGGTACGTCACGGCGGGCTTCCGCGGCGCGGCCTGGCACCTCATCGAGGCGTGTGCCAAGGACGTCAACGACGACCGCGCGCTGCTGCTCATCTCCCGCGACGCCTGACAGGCTCCCACCGCCCGACTCTGCCCCGGTCCCGCCCCGGACGCCCCGCCCGGCCCCGCCCCGGCCGCCCCCGCCCCCTCCCGCGTACGCCCCTCGCGCCCCGGCGGCCACCCTCGGTCCCGCCCGCGTACAGTCGCCGCATGCCGTACCTCTCCCTCGCCCAGGTCGAGGCCGTCGCCCGCCGCGCCCACGCCGGGCAGACGGACAAGGCCGGACGCCCCTACGCCGAGCACCTCCAGGCCGTCGCCGAGGGCGTACGGGCACGGGGCGGCGACGACGAGCAGATCGCCGCGGCCTGGCTGCACGACGCGATCGAGGACGGCGCCCTGCCGGAGAGCTGGCTCGCGGAGGCGGAGCTGCCCCGGCGGGTGAAGGAGATCGTGCTGGCCCTCACCAAGCGCCCCGGCGAGGACCTCCAGCGGTACGCGGACCGCATCCTGGCCGTGCCCGGCGCCCGCCTGGTCAAGGAGGCCGACCTCGCGCACAACGCCGACCCCGGCCGGCTCGCCGTCCTCGACGAGGCGGTCAGGGCCCGGCTGACCGCCAAGTACGCGCACGTACGGCGGCTCCTCGGCATCACCTCCGACTGACCGCCCCACCGGCCCCCACCCCACCGACCGCCCCACCGTCGACCGCCCCACGCCCGGCCGCCCCGCCACCGGCCTGCCGCGCACCGCCTGCCGCCACCACCCCGGGCCCCGCGCCCGAGCCGCCCGCGCCGCCCGCCCCCGGGCCCTCCGCCCCGCGGCGGAACGCCCACTCCAGGCGCGGCTCCGTCACCCACCGCAGCGCGCGCCGCACCGGCGGGGCGCACATCAGCGTGACCGCGACGGCCGCCGCGACCGTCAGCCCCGCGCGCCCCACCGGCGTGGCCAGCACCGGGTGGGCGTCCACCAGCTCCCCGTACTGGAGCGCCTTCACCGGGAAGCCGTGCAGCAGGTACCCGCACAGGCTCCCGGCGCCCAGCACGGTGAACCAGGTCCGCCGCGACGGCACCCACGCGAGGAACGCCGCCGTCAGGGCCAGCGCCACCGAGCCCAGCGCGACCGTCGCCAGCGGCCCCGCCCACCAGGCGTACCCCAGCTCCTGGGCGCTGGTGTTCCGGTAGAACCAGCCCATCCGCAGGTGCGGCGCCACGGCGTACGCCCCGGCCACCGCCGCCACCGCGACCGGCACGGCCGCCACCCGCGCGGCCCGCCGCCGCAGCAGCCGGAAGTGCTCCTCGCGCAGCGACAGGCCCAGCACGAAGAAGGGCAGGAACTGCAGGACCCGCTGGAGGTCCAGGTCGGCCGCGATCCGCGGGGTGAGCGACGCCAGCGCGGCGACGGCCGCGGCGATCGGCACGGGGTGCCGCAGGGCCCGCCACAGCGGGGCGGACAGCCGCCACACGAACAGCGCCAGCAGGAACCAGGTCAGGTAGAAGGGATCGGTCAGCGAGAACGCCTGCTGCGGGGCGTCCTGCGCCCACCGCCGGTAGAGCGTGTACGCCGTCTCGAACACCAGGTACGGCACGAGGACCCCGCCCACGAGCCGTCTGAGCTGGTCGGGCCGGGCCGCGAAGGTCCGGGAGAAGTACCCGGAGACCATCACGAAGGCCGGCATGTGGAAGGCGTACACCACCATGTACAGCGCGCGCGTCGCCCGGCTGCCCTCCATGACCGGCTCCCACGCGTGACCCACCGCGACGAGCACGATCGCCAGGTATTTCGCGTTGTCGAAGAAGGGGTCCCGTTGACTCTGCTTTTCCCGGAGTGGCTGGAACATTCGAGGCACCCTAGCCCCGTCCCGCAGCGCTCCGAGAACCGGCGAATTGACCTCACGGCATCCGGCGCGATGCCCGTAATGACACGACAAATCCCCCACATAAGCCGCATAGTGCCCGCCGTATCACCCCCCAGGCCCCCTCCCCGTCCCGTTCCGCGCGCAGGCGGGGAATCGCCTGCGGACTTCCTGTGGCGGACATGTGGGCGGGGCGCGGAGATCACCCCGAATTCCGTTGCGGAATTCCCGCCGCCCGGTGCGCCGGACGGGCGGGGCTCCCGCGGGGATCCCCACCGTCCGTCCACGATCCGTCACGGGGCAGCGCCGGAGGGGCTGTTGGTGGCACCATGGAGCCGTACGGGGGTGTGCCGGGCCGTGTGCCCCCGGCCGTCCGGACGGACCGACCGAGGGGATCAGTCGTGGCCATTTCCTTGTCCGTGGTGCTGTTGCTGTTGATCGTCCTGGTGGTGATGATCCGCGGCGGTTCCATCAAGGCGGGGCCCGCCGTCGTCGCCGCGCTCTTCGGCTTCTTCCTCGCGTCCTCCGGACTGGGGCCGACGATCACCAAGGTGCTCAACGACATAGCCGCGGCCATCAGCCGCATCAGCTTCTAGCCACCCCCGCCGGCCCCGGGAGTCCGCCGGCGTCCGCACCTCGGGCGTCCGGGCCCAGGGCCTCCGGGTCCCCCGGCTCCCGAGGCTCCGGATCCGTCCACGGCGCCCACGCCGGGCCGCGGTGGCCGGGCCGCCCGCGCGCGAGAGGGCCCGGGAACGAAACCGGCCCGGCCGGGTGAGCGATCACCCGGCCGGGCCGGTTTCGATACGGAGCGGGCGACGGGAATCGAACCCGCGTAGCTAGTTTGGAAGACTAGGGCTCTACCATTGAGCTACGCCCGCGAGCGGCACACCGCGCGTCACCCCGGGGAGCGACGGCCGCGCCACGTAGAGCATCGTAGCGGGTTCCCGCGCCTGGTCGCACACCCCTTCAATGTGCCGACGCAGAGCCCGCGGCCATGTACCCTACGTGTCGCACCGACGGGGTGTGGCGCAGCTTGGCAGCGCGTCCGCTTTGGGAGCGGAAGGCCGTGGGTTCAAATCCCGCCACCCCGACCACCACCGGGCCACCACGCGCGTCCGGCGCGTGTCCGGCGCGTGTCCGGCGCGCGTGTCCGCGCGACCATGATCACGTTGTGGGGCCCGTACTCCTTGCGGTTACTATGCAAGCTACGTGCCCGTGTGTCTTCCTGACCGGGCCGATCGGCCGGGCCGCCGCAGTCAGCGCCCCGGCGGAAACCCAAGAATCAGCCACCAAGGAGACCGAACCGTGAAGAGCGCCGTGGAGACCCTGAACCCGACCCGGGTTCGGCTCACTGTCGAGGTGCCCTTCGAGGAGCTCAAGGCCAGCCTCGACGCGGCGTATAAGAAGATCAACCAGCAGGTCACGGTCAAGGGCTTCCGCAAGGGCAAGATCCCGGCCCGGGTCATCGACCAGCGGTTCGGCCGCGGTGCGGTGCTGGAGGAGGCCGTCAACGACGCCCTTCCGAAGCTCTACACCGAGGCGGTCAACGAGGCCGACGTCAACCCGCTGGGCCAGCCCGAGGTGGACATCACGGAGCTGAAGGACGGCGAGCTGCTGGCCTTCACCGCCGAGGTCGACATCCGCCCGGCCATCGAGATCCCGGACTACTCCGGCATCGAGGTCACCGTCGACGCCGTCGAGGTCACCGACGAGGACGTCGAGAAGTCCGTGGAGCAGCTGCGCGAGCGCTTCGCCTCCACCTCCCCGGTCGAGCGCGCCGCCGCCGAGGGCGACGTCGTGACGATCGACCTGGAGGCCAAGGTCGACGGCGAGGTCCTCCCCGACGGCGTCGCCACCGGCGTGCAGTACACGATCGGCTCCGGCGAGCTGCTCGAGGGCATCGACGACGCCGTGACCGGCCTGGAGGCCGGTGGCGAGGCCACCTTCACCTCCACGCTGAAGGGCGGCTCGGCCGAGGGCAAGGAGGCCGAGGTCACCGTCAAGGTCACCCAGGTCGCCGCCCGCGAGCTCCCCGAGCTGGACGACGAGTTCGCCCAGATGGCGAGCGAGTTCGACACCCTCGACGAGCTGAAGGCCGACAGCCGCAAGCGCCTCGAGAACATGAAGCAGTACGACCAGGCCACCCAGGCCCAGGAGCGCGTCCTGGACGAGCTGCTCAAGCTGGTCGAGGTCCCGATCCCCGAGAAGCTCCTCGAGGACGAGGTCAACACCCGCAAGCACAACCTGGAGCACCACCAGCTCGGCCAGATGGGCCTCACGCTGGAGAAGTACCTGGAGCTCCAGGGCAAGACGGTCGAGGAGTTCGACGCCGAGACCCAGGAGCAGGCGGTCAAGGGCATCAAGACCCAGTTCATCCTGGACGAGCTCGTCTCCAAGGAGAAGCTGAACGTCAACCAGGACGAGCTGACCGAGCACCTGATGCGCCGCGCCGCGTCCTCCGGCATGAGCCCCGACCAGTTCGCCCAGGCCGTCGTCGAGGGCAACCAGGTCCCGATGCTCGTCGGCGAGGTCGCCCGCGGCAAGGCCCTGGCCCTCGTGGTCGAGGCCGCCAAGGTCGTCGACACCGACGGCGAGCCGGTCGTCCTGGACGACGACGAGGACGAGACGGCCGAGACGGCCGAGGCGTCCGCCGAGGCCGGCGACGACGCCGAGGCGAAGGCCGACGAGAAGTCCGAGGAGAAGTCCGAGGCCTGATCGGGCCTCGCCCTGAGCTCCGCGGCGGGCTCCGGACGCACTGCGCGGCCGGGGCCCGCCGCCGTATCCACGGAACCTTGCGCTCCCAGCGAACAGTTCGGGAAGCGGGATGGCGCCCGCCCACCTGCGCGTTAGGGTCCATGAATACGAGGGCAGGGGAGTACCCGCCCCCAGTACGACAGACGCTGAGACGGCCGCAGCCGTCAGAGACGAGCAGGTGGATACGTGACGAATCTGATGCCTTACGCCGCGGGTGAGCCGTCCATCGGTGGTGGCCTCGGCGACCATGTGTACAACCGGCTGCTCGGCGAGCGCATCGTCTTCCTCGGCCAGCAGGTCGACGACGACATCGCCAACAAGATCACCGCCCAGATGCTGCTCCTTGCCGCCGACCCGGACAAGGACATCTACCTGTACATCAACAGCCCCGGCGGCTCGGTGACGGCCGGCATGGCGATCTACGACACCATGCAGTACATCCCGAACGACGTCGTCACGATCGGCATGGGCATGGCCGCCTCCATGGGCCAGTTCCTGCTGACCGGCGGCACGGCGGGCAAGCGCTTCGCCCTGCCCAACACCGACATCCTGATGCACCAGGGCTCCGCCGGCATCGGCGGCACCGCCTCGGACATCAAGATCCAGGCCGAGTACCTCCTCCGGACGAAGCGGCGCATGGCCGAGATCACGGCGCGCCACTCGGGCCAGACCGTGGAGACGATCATCCGCGACGGCGACCGCGACCGCTGGTTCACCGCCGAGGAGGCCAAGGAGTACGGCCTGATCGACGAGATCATCTCCGCCGCCTCGGGCGTTCCGGGCGGTGGCGGCACCGGCGCCTGAGCGCCCGCCGCACCGACAGCCCCGCCCTCAGCAGCCCGCCGAACGCCACCAGGATGGTGAAACACCCCATGAGCAACTTCTCCGCGAGCGGCCTCTACACCGGCCCGCAGGTGGACAGCCGTTACGTCGTCCCCCGCTTCGTCGAGCGCACCTCCCAGGGCGTGCGCGAGTACGACCCTTACGCAAAGCTCTTCGAAGAGCGCGTGATCTTCCTCGGCGTCCAGATCGACGACGCCTCCGCCAACGACGTCATGGCCCAGCTCCTGTGCCTGGAGTCGATGGACCCGGACCGGGACATCTCGGTCTACATCAACAGCCCCGGCGGCTCCTTCACCGCGCTGACGGCCATCTACGACACGATGCAGTTCGTGAAGCCGGACATCCAGACCGTCTGCATGGGCCAGGCCGCGTCCGCCGCCGCCGTCCTCCTCGCCGCCGGCACCCCCGGCAAGCGCATGGCCCTGCCCAACGCCCGCGTGCTCATCCACCAGCCGTCCGGCGGCACGGGCCGCGAGCAGCTCTCCGACCTGGAGATCGCGGCCAACGAGATCCTGCGGATGCGCACGCAGCTCGAGGAGATGCTCGCCAAGCACTCCACGCAGCCGATCGAGAAGATCCGCGACGACATCGAGCGCGACAAGATCCTCACGGCCGAGGACGCCCTGGCGTACGGCCTGATCGACCAGATCGTCTCGACCCGCAAGAGCACGGCGGCCGCGGCGGCCTGACGCCCGACCTTCCCTTGGCACGGCGCCCCGGCGGACCCCCGTCGGCGCGAACCGTGCCAAGGGGGGCCCGAACAAAGGGCCCGGCAAGGTACCGTCGGATATGAGGCACCAGGAGCCGGCTGCGAACAAGCCGCTCCCAGGCGAAGGGGAAGCACCTCGTGGCACGCATCGGTGATGGCGGCGACCTGCTCAAGTGCTCGTTCTGCGGAAAGAGCCAGAAGCAGGTGAAGAAGCTCATCGCAGGCCCCGGTGTGTACATCTGCGACGAGTGCATCGACCTCTGCAACGAGATCATCGAGGAGGAGCTCGCCGAGACGAGCGAGGTGCGCTGGGAGGAACTCCCCAAGCCCCGCGAGATCTACGAGTTCCTGGAGGGCTACGTCGTCGGCCAGGAGCCGGCGAAGAAGGCCCTCTCCGTCGCCGTGTACAACCACTACAAGCGCGTCCAGGCCGGTGAGAACGGCGGCGCGCAGGGCAGGGACGACGCGATCGAGCTCGCCAAGTCCAACATCCTGCTGCTGGGTCCCACGGGCTCCGGCAAGACCCTGCTCGCCCAGACGCTGGCGCGCATGCTGAACGTCCCCTTCGCCATCGCCGACGCCACGGCGCTGACGGAGGCCGGATACGTCGGCGAGGACGTCGAGAACATCCTGCTCAAGCTCATCCAGGCGGCCGACTACGACGTCAAGAAGGCCGAGACGGGCATCATCTACATCGACGAGATCGACAAGGTGGCCCGCAAGAGCGAGAACCCCTCCATCACCCGCGACGTGTCGGGCGAGGGCGTCCAGCAGGCCCTGCTGAAGATCCTGGAGGGCACCACCGCCTCCGTGCCGCCGCAGGGCGGACGCAAGCACCCGCACCAGGAGTTCATCCAGATCGACACGACGAACGTGCTGTTCATCGTGGGCGGCGCCTTCGCCGGTCTGGAGAAGATCATCGAGTCGCGGGCCGGCGCCAAGGGCATCGGCTTCGGTGCCACGATCCGCTCCAAGCGGGAGATCGAGGCGAGCGACCAGTTCCAGGAGGTCATGCCGGAGGACCTGGTGAAGTTCGGGATGATCCCGGAGTTCATCGGCCGCCTCCCCGTCATCACCTCCGTGCACAACCTGGACCGCGAGGCCCTGCTCAAGATCCTGGTCGAGCCGCGCAACGCCCTGGTGAAGCAGTACCAGCGCCTCTTCGAACTCGACGGTGTGGAGCTGGACTTCGACCGCCCCGCCCTGGAGGCCATCGCCGACCAGGCCATCCTGCGCGGCACCGGCGCGCGCGGGCTGCGCGCCATCATGGAGGAGGTCCTCATGTCGGTGATGTACGAGGTCCCGTCCCGCAAGGACGTCGCCCGCGTCGTCATCACCGAGGACGTCGTCCACAACAACGTCAACCCGACCCTGGTGCCCCGTGTCGTCAAGGACCAGGGCCGCCACGAGAAGAGCGCGTAGGCCCACCGGCGTACGCGGGAAGGGCGCCCGCCCGGTTCGGTGGAACCGGGCGGGCGCCCTTGTGCTGCCGGGGCCGGCCGTCAGGCCTTGGAGCGGGAGTTCTTGTAGTGCTGCGCGGCCAGGTCGGCGGCCTGGTCCAGGCTCGGCGCCTGACCGGTCGTGGCGGCCAGCAGGTCGATCGTGTTGACCACGCCGTACGTGCTGTAGTCCGCCCAGATGCAGGTCGGGATCCGCGCCTCCTTCGGGCCCTTCTCCATGCTGCCGTCGCCGTCGGGGTTGCTGAACTTCAGGTACTGGCACTTCATCAGGGCGCCCTCGAAGCCGTCCGGGGTCTTCTCCTCCGGAGACCCCACGGGCTCCAGCTTCAGCGACTCGCCGAGCTGGGAGTTCTCCTTCTTGGTGTAGTTGGCGAAGCCCGCGTCGACGGCCTTCTCCGGGTCGGCGATCTCGCCCCACGTGCCGTTGAGGCTCATGCTGCGGCCCGGCGTCGTGCCCGAGACGGCCCCCGCCTTGTAGTTGGCCACGACCATCTGCGGGTTCTTGATGCCCATCGCGGTCGCGTTCGCCGTCATCTTGGCGTCCAGCTTGATCGTCCGGTCGCCGCCGGTCTTCTTGAAGTCGCCGATCGTCTCCGCCGGGGTGATCTTGTACCCCTTGGTGTCGTCCGCCACGGCCGCGTTGCCGCCGCCCATCCCCGAGAACAGGAACCACGCGCCCACGCCCAGCGCCACCACACCGGCCGCCACGCCGATGATCAGGCCCGTCTTCTTCTTGGGGGCCTGCGGCGGCACCGGCCCCCCGGGGTAGCCCGGCCCGGCGCCGTACGGGGGCTGCTGCGGCGGCTGCCCGTAGGCGCCCGGCTGCGGCGGCTGGCCGTACGGCGCGGGCGGCTGCTGCGGGTAGCCGTACCCCGGCTGCGCCGGCGGGGCCTGCTGCGGGTAGCCGTAGCCGGGCTGCGGCGCCTGCGGCTGGCCGTAGGGACCCGGCTGGCCGTACGGCCCCGGCTGCGCGGGCTGGCCCGGCTGGCCGTAGGGGCCGGGCTGCTGGGGCGGTCCGCCGTACGGGCCCGGCTGGTTGTAGCTCATGAGTGGGGTCCCCCATCAGACGTGTGTGCGTTGCCCACATCTTGGCCGAAGGAGCGTCCACCGGGGGCCGCGGGGTGCGGACTGTCACGGAACATTCCCGTTTCAGTACGGGGCTGTGACACCCCTAAACTGGGCCCGTGACCGAGAACACTCAGCATCAGCCAGCATCCGTCCCCGAACTGCCGACCCAGTACGCGCCGGCCGAGGTAGAGGGGAAGCTGTACGAGAGCTGGGTGGAGCGCGGTTACTTCGAGGCGGACGCGAAGAGCGAGAAGCCCGCGTACACCATCGTCATCCCGCCGCCGAACGTCACCGGCTCCCTCCACCTGGGCCACGCCTTCGAGCACACGCTGATCGACGCCCTCACCCGCCGCAAGCGCATGCAGGGGTACGAGACGCTGTGGCAGCCCGGCATGGACCACGCCGGCATCGCCACCCAGAACGTCGTCGAGCGCGAGCTCGCCAAGGAGGGCAAGTCCCGCCACGACCTGGGCCGCGAGGCCTTCGTCGAGCGGGTCTGGGAGTGGAAGGCCGAGTCCGGCGGCCAGATCGCCGGCCAGATGCGGCGCCTCGGCGAGGGCCTCGCCTGGAGCCGGGACCGGTTCACCATGGACGAGGGCCTGTCGCGAGCCGTCCAGACCGTCTTCAAGAAGATGTTCGACGACGGCCTGATCTACCGCGCCGAGCGCATCATCAACTGGTGCCCCCGCTGCCTCACCGCCATCTCCGACATCGAGGTCGACTACCAGGACGACGACGGCGAGCTCGTCTCCATGAAGTACGGCGAGGGCGAGGACGCCATCGTCGTCGCCACCACGCGCGCGGAGACGATGCTCGGCGACACGGCCGTCGCCGTCCACCCCGACGACGAGCGCTACGCCCACCTGATCGGCAAGCAGATCAAGCTGCCGCTGACCGACCGCAGCATCCCGGTCGTCGACGACACCCACGTCGACCCCGCCTTCGGCACCGGCGCCGTCAAGGTGACCCCGGCGCACGACCCGAACGACTTCGCCATCGGCCAGCGCCACGACCTGGAGTCCATCGAGGTCCTCGACGAGCGCGGCGTGATCACCGTCCACGGCCCCTTCCAGGGCCTGGACCGGTTCGAGGCCCGCTCCGCGATCGTCGCCGCCCTGCGCGCCGAGGGCCGGATCGTCGCCGAGAAGCGCCCGTACGTCCACTCCGTCGGCCACTGCTCCCGCTGCAAGACGACGCTGGAGCCCCGCCTCTCGATGCAGTGGTGGGTGAAGGTCGAGAGCCTCGCCAAGGCCGCCGGGGACGCCGTCCGCGACGGCCGGGTCGACATCCACCCGGCCGACATGGCGCAGCGCTACTTCGACTGGGTCGACAACCTCAACGACTGGTGCATCTCGCGCCAGCTGTGGTGGGGCCACCGCATCCCCGTCTGGCACGGCCCGGACGGCGAGCTGGTCTGCGTCGGACCGGACGAGGAGCCGCCCGCGGGCGAGGGCTGGACCCAGGACACCGACGTCCTCGACACGTGGTTCTCGTCCGGCCTGTGGCCGTTCTCCACGCTCGGCTGGCCGGAGCGGACGCCCGACCTGGAGAAGTTCTATCCGAACTCCGTCCTGGTCACCGGCTACGACCTGATGTTCTTCTGGGTCGCCCGGATGATGATGTTCGGCCTGTACGCCATGGACGGGCAGCCGCCGTTCCGCACGATCGCGTTCCACGGCATGGTCCGCGACGAGTTCGGCAAGAAGATGTCGAAGTCGTTCGGGAACACGGTCAACCCGCTGGACTGGATGGACAAGTACGGCTCCGACGCCCTGCGCTTCACCCTGGCGAAGGGCGCCAACCCGGGCGTCGACGTCCCGATCGGTGAGGACTGGGTCCAGGCGTCCCGCAACTTCGCCAACAAGATCTGGAACGCCACCCGCTTCGCGCTGATGAACGGCGCCACGGTCGAGGGCCCGCTGCCCGACGCCTCCGCGATGACGGCCGCGGACCGCTGGATCCTGTCCCGCCTGGGCAAGACCGTCGCCGAGGTCGACGCGTACTACGACGACTTCCAGTTCGCCAAGCTCAGCGAGGCCCTGTACCACTTCGCGTGGGACGAGGTCTTCGACTGGTACGTCGAGCTGTCGAAGACCACGTTCTTCGCGGGCGGCGAGCAGGCGAAGGTGTCCGCGCGCGTCCTCGGCGAGGTGCTGGACGTGATGCTGCGCCTGCTGCACCCCGTCGTGCCGTTCGTCACCGACACGCTGTGGACCACGCTGACCGGCGGCGAGTCCCTGGTCGTCGCCGAGTGGCCGAAGGACTCCGGGTTCCGCGACGAGGCGGCCGAGCGGGAGATCGAGCTGGTCCAGCGGGTCGTCACCGAGGTCCGCCGGTTCCGCTCCGACCAGGGCCTCCAGCCCGGCCAGAAGGTCCCGGCCCGCCTGGACCTGGCCGGTACGGCGCTGGTGCCGCACGAGGCGGCGATCCGCCAGCTGCTGCGCCTCCAGCCGGAGGGCGAGGGCTTCGCGGCCACGGCGTCCCTGCCGGTCGCGGGCGCCACGGTCGCGCTCGACCTGTCGGGCACGATCGACGTCGCCGCCGAGCGCAAGCGCCTCGCCAAGGACCTGGCCGCCGCCGAGAAGGAGAAGGCCCAGGCCGAGGGCAAGCTCGGCAACGAGGCGTTCCTCGCCAAGGCGCCCGACCAGGTCGTGGAGAAGATCCGCACGCGGCTCGCCAAGGCGGACGAGGACATCGCCCGCATCCAGGCCCAGCTGGCCGCCCTTCCCCAGGGCTGACCCGCCGACGGGCCCGGACCGCCTGCGGTTCGGGCCCGCGCCCGGTTCGGGCCCGCGCCCGGTTCGGGCCCGCGCCCGGTTCGGGCCCGCGCCCGGTTCGGGCTTGCGCCCGGTTCGGGCCCGCGCCCGGTTCGGGCTTGCGCTCGCACTGGGCTCGGCCCGCACCCGGCCCGCCACCCGTCCGGGCCCGCCACCCGTCCGGTCCGGCTCCTCCGGGCCGGCCCGCCGGGGTCACCCGCCCGCCGGCCCGTGCCCCCGGCCGTCCGCCGGGGCGGGGCCCGTCCGGCCGGTCCGCCCGCCGGCCGGTCCCCCCGCGGCCCGCGCGCCCGGCCGCCGACCGGGGCGGGGCCCGCGCCCCGCTCCGTACCCCACGGCCCCGCGCCGGCCGCCCGCGGGGCGGCGACGGGGAGTGTCGGCGGGCCTCCGTAGACTGGACGCGTGAGTGAGCAGCCCTCGTCCAGCGACCACCCGGACAGCGACGACTTCGCCGGCTTCGACGACATCGTCCAGGCGGAGACCAGCCTCCCCGGATCCCCCGACCCCGACGGGCCCGAGGAGACCTCCGGCCCCGACCTGGCGGTGATCGAGGCCGGCAGCCGCACCCTGCGCGCGCAGGCCGGCCCGCCGCAGGGCGACCCCGTGCCGTCGCGCCCCACCGACCCCGAGGTCGACCGGGCCCTGCGCGAGGTCGAGCAGGAGCTGTCCACCCGCTGGGGCGAGACCAAGCTGGAGCCGTCCGTCCAGCGGATCAGCGCCCTGATGGACGTCCTGGGCGAGCCCCAGCGCGCGTACCCCTCGATCCACATCACGGGCACCAACGGCAAGACGTCCACGGCCCGCATGATCGAGGCGCTGCTCGGCGCCTTCGACCTGCGCACCGGCCGGTACACCTCGCCGCACGTCCAGACGATCACCGAGCGGATCAGCCTCGACGGCGCGCCCGTGGACGCCGAGCGGTTCGTGGAGACGTACCGCGACATCCAGCCGTACGTCGAGATGGTCGACGCCGCCCAGGAGTACCGGCTGTCCTTCTTCGAGGTCCTCACCGGCATGGCCTACGCCGCGTTCGCGGACGCCCCGGTGGACGTGGCCGTGGTCGAGGTCGGCATGGGCGGCAGCTGGGACGCGACGAACGTGATCGACGGCTCCGTCGCCGTCGTCACCCCGATCTCCCTGGACCACACCGACCGGCTCGGCTCGACGCCCGCCGAGATCGCCGCCGAGAAGGCGGGGATCATCAAGCCGGACGCCACCGTCATCCTCGCCCAGCAGCCGGTCGACGCGGCGCAGGTGCTGCTCAAGAAGGCCGTGGAGGCCGCCGCCACCGTCGCGCGCGAGGGCCTGGAGTTCGGCGTCGTCTCGCGGGAGGTCGCGGTCGGCGGCCAGCTGCTGACCCTGCGCGGCCTCGGCGGCGAGTACGAGGGCGTCTTCCTCCCCCTGTACGGGGCGCACCAGGCGCACAACGCCGCCGTGGCGCTCGCCGCGGTCGAGGCGTTCTTCGGGATCGGCGCCCAGCACGCCCGCCCCCTGGACCTCGACACGGTCCGCCGGGCCTTCGGCTCCGTCGCCTCGCCCGGCCGCCTGGAGGTCGTGCGGCGCAGCCCGACCGTCGTGCTCGACGCCGCGCACAACCCGGCCGGCGCGCGGGCGGCGGCCGACGGCGTGCGCGAGGCGTTCGGGTTCTCCCGGCTGATCGGGGTGGTCGGCGCCAGCGACGACAAGGACGTGCGGGGCCTGCTGGAGGCGTTCGAGCCGATCTTCGCGGAGGTCGTCGTCACGGCGAACTCCACGCCCCGTGCGATGGACCCCGACGCGCTCGCGGCCGTCGCCGTGGAGGTCTTCGGCGAGGAGCGGGTGGTCGTCGAGCCGCGCCTCGACGACGCGCTGGAGGCGGCCATCACGCTCGCCGAGGAGGAGGGCGAGTTCGCCGGCGCCGGCGTGCTGGTGACGGGTTCGGTGATCACGGTCGGGGAAGCCCGGCTGCTCCTGCGGAAGGGCTGACACACATGCGTACGCTCTGCGCCTCGACGCTGATCGGCGAGTTCTTCGTGGTCGGCTTCGCGGGTCTGGTGGCGATGAAGGACCCGGCCCTGGACCCGGGCGCCGTCTGGGCGGTGTGCGGTGTCCTGATGGCGGTGAGCGTGCTGCTGTGCGGCATGATCACCCGTCCGGGCGGGATCGCGCTGGGCTGGGCGCTGCAGGTCGCGCTCGTCCTGAGCGGTCTCGTCGTCCCGATCATGTTCTTCCTCGGCGCGGTCTTCGGGGGCCTGTGGTGGGCGTCCCTCCACTTCGGCCGCAAGATCGACGATGCGAAGGCCCGCTGGGCGGCGCAGAGCGAGGCGGGTGCCTCCTCGGCGTAGCCGCGCACGGCGGTACCGCGGCGTCGGTCGTCCGGCGGTGCCGCCGTACCGCCGCCCGTACCGCGGCGCCGCCCGCCGCGCCCCGGCCGGGTGCGCCGTGCGACGGCCTCCCGCGCCTCCCCCGCGCCGCCCGTGGGCCGGGCCGCCCGGGGTGCCCGGTTCCCGGGGGACCCCTGTAGCCTCTGTGCACCGCACGTACATGCCTGCAAGGAGCCCTTCCACGATGACCCAGCGCACCCTCGTCCTCCTCAAGCCGGACGCCGTCCGCAGGCACCTGATCGGTGAGATCATCGGCCGCATCGAGCGCAAGGCCGGCTGGACCATCAGCGCGCTGGAACTGCGCACGCTCGACCAGGACACGCTGGAGCAGCACTACGGCGAGCACAAGGGCAAGCCCTTCTACGAGCCCCTCGTCGCCTTCATGGCCTCCGGCCCGGTCGTCGCCATGGTCGTCGAGGGCGAGCGGGTCATCGAGGGCGTCCGGCAGCTCGCTGGGCCGACGGACCCGATCGCCGCGGCGCCCGGCTCCATCCGGGGCGACTACGGCACCATCGTCCGGGAGAACCTGATCCACGCGTCGGACTCGGAGGAGTCCGCCATTCGGGAACTCAAGATTTTCTTCCCCGGCCTTTCCTGACCTGCGGTCAGCCGAATGAGCCGTTGACCTGGGGCGACCGAGTGGAATTCCGGTCGCCCCGCGGCATATGACGGGGCAGATCGGGAACGCATCGCACCGACACCTCGTCACCTGTATAGAGGCGGACCACCGCGCCGTGTCCGCGCATGCGGCACTACGATGGAATCCTCCGCTCCACACGATCCAGCGCGCCGTCCTGAGAAGCCGTCAACGCTCTGCGGGAAGGCCCGGCGCTCCTCATGGGAAACAAGGGGAACTCTATGTCGTTCATCGGCCGTGACATGGCTGTCGACCTCGGGACCGCCAACACGCTGGTGTACGTCAGGGGTCGCGGCATCGTCCTCAACGAGCCGTCGGTCGTCGCCATCAACACCAATACGGGTGGCATCCTGGCGGTCGGCGCGGAAGCGAAGAAGATGATCGGCCGGACGCCTGGCAACATCGTCGCGGTGCGGCCGCTCAAGGACGGTGTGATCGCGGACTTCGAGATCACCGAGCGGATGCTCCGCTACTTCATCCTCAAGATCCACAAGCGGCGCTACCTGGCCCGCCCCCGCGTCGTCGTGTGCGTGCCCTCCGGCATCACGGGCGTCGAGCGCCGCGCGGTCATCGAGGCGTCCACGCAGGCCGGCGCCCGGCAGGTGCACATCATCGAGGAGCCCATGGCCGCCGCCATCGGCTCGGGCCTGCCGGTCCACGAGGCCACGGGCAACATGGTCGTGGACATCGGCGGCGGCACCACGGAGGTCGCCGTCATCTCCCTCGGCGGAATCGTCACCGCCCAGTCCATCCGGGTGGCCGGCGACGAGCTGGACAACGCCATCATCCAGCACGTCAAGAAGGAGTACAGCCTCCTCCTCGGCGAGCGCACCGCCGAGCAGATCAAGATCACCATCGGCTCGGCGTACGAGATCGGCGACGACGAGCACACCGAGATCCGCGGGCGGGACCTAGTCTCCGGGCTGCCGAAGACCGTCGTCATCTCCGCCTCCGAGGTCCGCCGGGCCATCGAGGAGCCCGTCAACGCCGTCGTGGACGCCGTCAAGACGACCCTCGACAAGTGCCCCCCCGAGCTGTCCGGCGACATCATGGACCGCGGCATCGTCCTCACCGGCGGCGGCGCCCTGCTGCGCGGCCTGGACGAGCGGCTGCGCCAGGAGACGGGGATGCCCATCCACATCGCCGAGGACCCGCTGGACTCGGTCGCGCTGGGCTCCGGCAAGTGCGTCGAGGAGTTCGAGGCGCTCCAGCAGGTGCTGGACGCCCAGCCGCGCAGGTAGCGCGTACGCGGTCAGCCGTACGGGTGCTGCCGGACCCGTGCGGCTGATCGTTGGTATAACGGCACACACATTCCTACGAGGAAGGCACGGCCGCCCCACGTGAGGGACACGAAAGAGAGCCGGCTGCTACTGGCGCTTCTGGTCGCCGTGGCGTTCGCGCTGATCACGGTGGACATCCGCGGCGGCGAGGGGTCGCCGGTCGACGGAGCGCGGCGCGCCGCCGCCGCCGTCTTCGGCCCGGTCGAGAGCGGCGTCGCGTCCGCGGTGAACCCGATCGGCAACGCCGTCGGGGCCGTACGGGACTCGAGCGAGCGCCACAGCCGCATCGCGCAGCTGGAGAAGGAGAACGCCGAGCTGAAGGCCAGGCTCGGCAGCGACGACCGCAACCGCAACCGCCTGCGCGAGCTGGACGCGCTGCTGCGGACCGCGGGCGCGGGGCAGTACGGGATCAAGGCGGCCGAGGTCATCGCCATAGGGGCGGCCCAGGGCTTCTCCTGGACGGTCACCATCGACGCCGGCGCGCAGGACGGCATCCGCCGCGACATGACCGTCATCAACGGTTCCGGCCTCGTCGGCCGGGTCACCACGGTCGGCCCCTCCACCTCCACCGTGCTCCTCGCCAGCGACCCCGACTTCACGGTCGGCACGCGGATAGAGCGCACCAACGAGCTGGGCTTCGCCACCGGCCAGGGCGACCGCCCGCTCTCCGTGCAGCTCCTCAACGGCAAGGCGAAGGTGAAGCCCGGCGACCGGCTCGTCACCTTCGGCTCCCAGGCGGACCGCCCCTTCGTGCCGGGTGTCCCCGTCGGCGAGGTGATCCGGGTCGACCCGTCCAGCGGCGAGCTGACCCGCAGGCTGTTCGTCCGCCCGTACGCCGGGTTCAGCCGCCTGGACATCGTCGGCGTCGTCGTCCAGCCGCCCCGCACCGACCCGCGCGACACGGTCCTGCCGCCCAGGCCGAAGCCCGCCCCGACGGTCACCGTCACGGTCACCCCCTCCTCGTCCGCCTCCCCGGACGGCGAGCAGCCCCCCGGCGAGCAGCCGCAGGGCGAGCGCGACGAGCAGATGAACGCCCAGCCGGTGCCGGGCCTGACCCCCCGCACCGACGAGCAGGAGCAGGAGTAGCCCCATGCGCCTCAACCGGATCCTGCTCGCCGGCACCCTGGTCGTCGTCGCCCTCGTCGTCCAGGTCTCCGTCCTCGCCCGCCTCCACCTGCCCGGCGCCGTGCCCGACCTGGTGCTGCTCACCGTCCTCGCCCTGTCGATGGTGTACGGGCACGTGAGCGGCGCCCTCATCGGCTTCACCGCCGGCCTCCTCGCCGACCTGGCCCCGCCCGCCGACCACGCCGCCGGCCGGTACGCGCTGGTCCTGTGCGTCATCGGCTACCTCGCGGGCCTCACCAAGCCCGAGACGGGCCAGCCCCGGTCGGCCGCCGGGCCGATGGTGATGGTCGTCGCCGCCGCCATCGGCTCCACCCTGCTGTACGCGGGCGTCGGCGCCCTCGTCGGTGACACCGGCGCCCGCAACGTCGGCCTCGTCTCGCTGATCCTCACCGCCGTCGTCTACGACCTGGTCCTCGCGCCGTTCACCGTGCCCTGGATCATGGCGCTGGCCCGGCGCGCCGACAACGACCCGCTCGCCGAGGCGCCCGCCGCCGGCAGCGTCACGGCCGGCTGGACGGCCGGCGGCACCGGCCTGAACGTCGGCGACCGGCGCGGCGGAGGGCTGCGCGGCGGCCTGCGCGCCCGCGCGGCCCGCAACAGGGCCACCCGCGCCGCCCGCATCAAGGGGGTCAAGCGGCTGTGAGGCAGGCCCGGCCGCCCCGGCGGCGGCACGCGACACGAGCCGACCGACACACCCAGGGGAGGGAGTCGTGAGCAACATTCCCGAGACGGGCCGGACCCCGCGCGTCCAGATCCGCCTCATCGTCATCCAGGTCCTCGTCTTCTCCCTGCTGCTCACCCTCCTCGGCCGCCTCTGGTACCTCCAGATCCGCAACGGCGACGAGTACACCGACGCGGCCCGCAGCAACCACGTCCAGCAGGTCGTCCAGCCCGCCGTGCGCGGCACCATCCTCGACGCCCGCGGCGTGCCCCTCGCCGACAACGAGACCCGCCTCGTCGTCTCGGCCTCCCGCACCGAGCTGATGCGGATGAAGGACCGCGGCAAGGGCGTCCTCACCCGCCTCGCCGGCGTCCTCGGCATGACCCCCAAGGAGGTCATGGACAAGGTCCGGCTCTGCGACAGCGAGACCCCCCAGCCCTGCTGGAACGGTTCGCCCTACCAGCCCATCCCGGTCACCGACGACGCCACCACCCAGCAGGCCCTCCAGATCCGCGAGCGCGCCGAGGACTTCCCCGGCATCACCGCCGAGCCCACCGCCGTACGCCGCTACCCGGCCCCCGGCAAGGCCCGCACCGCGCAGGTCCTCGGCTACCTCTCACCCGTCACCGACGAGGAGATCGAGAAGGCCAAGGACACCGACTCGCCGTTCCTCCGCTCCGACCAGGTCGGCCGCTCCGGCATCGAGCGCACCTACGACAAGGCGCTGCGCGGCAAGGCCGGCGTCACCCGCTACGAGGTCGACAAGCTCGGCCGCGTACTCGGCCAGGTCGAGAACGACCCGACCGTTCCCGGCTCCACCCTCGTCACCTCCATCGACGCCCGCGTCCAGGCCGTCGCCGAGTACGAGCTGCACCAGGCGATGAAGACCGTCCGCAAGGAGGTCGACCGGGTCACCGGCCGCCCCTACAAGGCGGACGCCGGCGCCGTCGTCGTCATGGAGTCCAAGACCGGCCGGGTCGTCGCGATGGCCTCCCAGCCCGACTACGACCCCAACGTCTGGGTCGGCGGCATCTCCGGCAAGGAGTACGCCAAGTTCACCAGCAAGGACTCCAACTACCCGCTGCTCAACCGGGCCATCCAGGGCCAGTCGCCCGCCGGCTCCGTCTTCAAGGTCGTCTCCGCGAGCGCCGCGGTCCGCGCCGGCTACCCCTTCGACGACCGCTACAACTGCAGCGCCTCCTACAGCCTCGGCGGCCGCAGCTTCGCCAACTTCGAGTCCAAGGGCCACGGCCCCATCACCCTCGGCGACGCCCTCAAGTACTCCTGCAACACCGTCTTCTACGCCCTCGGCCACAAGGAGTGGCAGCGCGACGGCGGCCTCAAGCCCCGCAAGGACGCCCACGACTGGTTCTACCGGACCGCCCGCGAGTTCGGATTCGGCTCCGAGACCGGCATCGACCTGCCGAACGAGGTCACCGGCCGCATCCCGGACCGCCAGTGGAAGCAGCGCTTCTGGGAGGCCAACAAGGACGCCTGGTGCAAGCAGGGCAAGAAGGGCGGCGACTACGTCCAGCAGATCGCGTACGAGAACTGCCTCGAAGGCAACCAGCTCAAGGCCTTCGACAGCATCAACTTCGCCATCGGCCAGGGCGACGTCCTGATCACCCCGGTCCAGCTCGCCACCGCCTACGCCGCCATCAGCAACGGCGGCACCCTCTACGAGCCGACCGTCGGCAAGGCCGTGATCAGCCCCGACGGCAAGAAGATCGAGCAGATCGAGCCCAAGGCCAGCGGACGGCTCCCGGTCGACGCCCAGACCATCAAGGACCTCGACAAGGGCCTGCGCTCCGTCGTCGAACCCGGCGGGACCGCCGCCTGGCGCTTCGGCGGCTGGCCGCAGGACAAGATCCCGATGCGCGCCAAGACCGGCACCGCCCAGGTGTACGGCAAGCAGACCACCTCCTGGTTCGCCACGTACACCGACGACTACACGATCGTCATGACGATCTCCCAGGGCGGCACCGGCTCCGGCGCCTCCGGCCCCGCCGTCCGCAACATCTACGACGCCCTCTACGGACTCGACGACGAGGGCAACCAGGACCTCAAGCGGGCCCTCCTGCCCAAGCCGCAGCAGACCCTGCCCAAGATCCAGCCCGACGGCTCCATCGAGGCGCCCCCCATCAAGCCGTACGACCCCGAAGCGCTGAAGCCCAAGAAGGCCGAGGGGCAGGACGACGGACAGCAGGGCCTCGCCGGCCCGCCGGTCTGGAGGGACTGAGCCACCACCATGCCCGCAGACAACTCCTTCTCCGTCCCCAGCTACGGCCCCGAGCCCGGCGGGGTGTGGGCGCGGCTCACCGCCCGCGACTCCCTGGTGCGCCGGCTCGACTGGCCGCTGATGTTCTCGGCGCTGGCCCTGTCCCTCGTCGGCGCGCTCCTGGTGTGGTCCGCCACCCGCAACCGCACCGAGCTCACCCAGGGCGACCCGTACTCGTTCCTCCTCAAGCACCTGCTCAACACGAGCATCGGCATCGCCCTGATGATCGGCGTGATCTGGCTGGGCCACCGCACCCTGCGCGGGGCCGTGCCCTTCCTCTACGCCCTCTCCGTCGTCCTCGTCCTGCTCGTCCTCACCCCGCTCGGCGCCACCATCAACGGCGCCCACGCGTGGATCGTCCTCGGCGGCGGCTTCTCCCTCCAGCCGTCCGAGTTCGTCAAGGTCACGATCATCCTCGGCATGGCGATGCTGCTCGCCGCCCGCGTGGACGCCGGCGACCAGGTCCACCCCGACCACCGGACCGTCGCCAAGGCCCTGCTCCTCGCCGTCGTGCCGATGGCGATCGTCATGCTGATGCCCGACCTCGGCTCCGTGATGGTCATGGTCGTGATCGTGCTCGGGGTGCTCCTCGCGTCCGGCGCGTCCAACCGGTGGGTCTTCGGCCTGATCGGCGCCGGCGTCGCGGGCGCCGTCCTCGTGGCGATGCTCGGCGTCCTCGACGAGTACCAGCTCAACCGCTTCGCCGCGTTCGCCAACCCCGACCTCGACCCCGCGGGCGTCGGCTACAACACCAACCAGGCCCGCATCGCCGTCGGCTCCGGCGGCCTGTACGGGGCGGGCCTCTTCAACGGCCACCAGACGACCGGCCAGTTCGTCCCCGAGCAGCAGACCGACTTCATCTTCACCGTCGCGGGCGAGGAGCTCGGCTTCATCGGCGCCGGGACGATCATCGCGCTCCTGGGCCTCGTCATGTGGCGGGCCTGCCGCATCGCCCGCGAGACCACCGAGCTGTACGGCACGATCGTCGCGGCCGGCATCATCGCCTGGTTCGCCTTCCAGTCGTTCGAGAACATCGGCATGACCCTCGGCATCATGCCCGTCGCCGGCCTGCCGCTGCCCTTCGTCTCGTACGGCGGCTCGTCCATGTTCGCGGTGTGGATCGCCATCGGCCTCCTGCAGTCCATCCGCTCCCAGCGGCCCATAGCGGCCTGAGCGCCGCCCGGACCGGCGGGGACTCGTCGGCCCACCGCGGCCGGCCGGACGAACCGCGGCCTCGCGGACCTCACCCGGACGTCCCCGGCCCGGCTCACCCGGGTGACCGCTCGGGCCGGCCCGGTGGTTCGAGGAAGTCCTCGACGATTCCGGGCCGGGCCGCCATGGCGAGGGCCACGGCGTCGCCGGCCGCGACGTCCCGTATGTGGTAGCCGTGTTCCCCCGCGGCCACGGCCGCCGTGAGTGTGACGAGGCCGTGGCGGCGGCCGAACGGCGAGGTGGAGAACGTCCAGGCGATGATGCCCGAGCGTTCCAGGGCGAGCGTGTCCCGGCTGAACGTACCGGCTCTGACCAGGAGGTGGGAGCCGTGCAGGGCGTGGCCGAGGCTTCGGTGGGCGTCCCGCGCGAGCAGCGCCGTCGCCGCCGTCGCGACCAGGGCGTGGATCCAGGCGGCGTGCAGGAGCGCCGGAGTGAGCGAGGCTCCGAGGGCGAGGAGTGCGAGCGTCGCCGGGAGGACGGCGAACCACAGCCCCCGCATCGCCCTGCGACGCAGTGCGGCCCGGGGGTGCGGGACCAGCGGGACCGAGTCCAGGAGGTCCGAGGGTGCGCGGAGCGCTCCGGCGAGGACGCGCAGGGCCTCGGGGCGAGGAGCCGGTGGGAGCAGTGCGCCGCGCGCGTGGGACTCCTCCTCGTCGCCGAGGCCGCCCGCCACCGCTGTCACGCTCGCCCCTCCGGCGGCCCGCAGCAGCAGTGGCTCTCGGAGCAGTACGCCGTGCAGCCGGCTCCGCTCGATGGTGATCGACCGGGTGGTCAGCAGCCCGCGCCGTACCGTGAGGGTGCCCGGGCCGGTCCAGGCGGCCCGGTAGCCCCACCAGTTCTCCGCGTAGACCGCCAGGGCGCCGAGGGACCCGAGCGCCGTCACGGCGACCACCGCCGCGGGCACGGTCAGCCACAGCGCGCGGTCGCCGAGCTCGGCGACCGCGTCCTGGACGAGGGTCACCCGCCACAGGTCGACCCCGATGCCGTCGAGGATCCGGTAGGCCGTTCCTGCGGCGACGCCCACGCCCCCGAACACCCAGAAGGTGAGCGGCGCGTAGCGCAGCCAGCGCCAGTCGAGACGGCCGAGTACGACGTCGTCGGAGGCGGCCCGGGCGCCGGCCCGCGCGAGCAGGGCGGTCTTCAGCCGGTGTGCCTCGCGGACGGTGACCGCGTTGAGGGTGATCTCGCCCAGCTCGCCGTCCGTCGCGGTGGTGCCGGCCCGTACGACGGTGAGGCCGAGCAGCCGGTGCAGCGGCGTCGCCGTCAGGTCGACGTTCCGGACGCGGGGGAGGGGGACGGTGCGCTGCCGCCTGCTGAAGACCCCGCTGCGCAGCGCGAACGCATCGGTGGTGAGCCGGTAGCGGGTGCGGGACCAGCGGATCAGGCCGGCCGCCGTGACGACGGCGAACGAGACGGCGAGGGCGGCCAGGGTGATGAGGGCGCCCGGGGGGATCCTGCCGCCGGTGGCGAGCACGGCGAGGGCGAGCGATCCGAGTGGTGGGGCGAGCCAGCCGCAGTGCACCAGCAGGGTGCGGGCGGCGGGCCGCCGCCAGGCGTCGGCGTGGCGGCTCACGCGGCACCCCCCGGCGCGGCCTCGCCGATGCCGCCGACGGGGGCGGCGAGGCCGGTGGGAGCGGTACGGGCGTCGGACGCCGCCCGGCCGATGAGCCGTGAGAGCTCCTCGGCGTCGGCTTCCGCCAGGCCGGCGATCTCGACGGCACCCGCCGTGGAGGCGGTGGTGACGGTGAGCGTCGCCAGGCCGTACCGCCGCTGGATCGGGCCGCGGAGGGTGTCGACGGTCTGCACCTGGGACAGGGGGGCGATCCGGCGCCGTTGCCATATCCAGCCGCCCGCCGCGTAGACGGCGTGCGTGCCGAGCTCCCAGGCGTGAGTGGCGCAGCGCCGGCGCGGCATGAGGAGCAGGTAGCCGAGTGCCGGTGCCACGAGGGTGACGAGCAGCAGCGGTGCGAGCCACGGTAACGCGCCGGGGAAGAACAGCGCGGAGAGGAGGCCGAGCGCGAGGGCGGTGAGCAGCATCGGCCCGCTCACCGTGAGCAGGGCCTGGACCGCCCACCAGCGGCGGGCCAGCGGGTCCACGCGGTGGCGGGGCGGCCTCAGCCGGGGGGTGGAGTGAAGGGACATGGGACGGACCGCTTTCCAAGTCAACCGTATTGGATGGCGTAGGCTACAACGATACAAGTGACTTGCGAAAATGGCGCGTGGCTTTCCCGCCGCGCCGCAGGGAGAGTGGGTGGTCGCGCGTGCCGAAGAAGGTGGATCACGAGGCCAGGCGCCTGGAGATCGCGGAAGCGCTCTGGCGGATCGCGAGCACGCGCGGCCTCGACGGAGTGAGCCTGCGCGACGTGGCGGCTGAGGCGGACATCTCCCTGGGCAGGCTCCAGCACTACTTCCGCACCAAGGACGAGATGCTCGTCTTCGCCCTGCGCCACATCAACACCCTGGCGGACCGGCGGATCCGCGGACGCGTCGGCGCGATCGCCGCGCGGCTGGGGCAGGAGCCGCCGCCGCGGGCGGTCCTCCGCGAGTGCCTGGTGGGCATGTTGCCCCTGGACGGGAAGAGCAGGGTGGGCGCCCTGGTGGGGGCGGCGTACTTCGCCCGCGCCGTCCACGACGAGCGCCTGCGCGGGGAGGCGGTGGAGGGGATCCCCCGGCTCGCGGAGTTCTTCGCCGGTCTGCTGCGCAGTGCCGGGGAGCGGGGGGAGCTGGCGGCGGGGCGGTCGCTCGACCCGTACACCGAAGCGATGCTGCTGATCAGCCTGGTGGACGGTCTGACGGCGTACACGCTGCTGGGTGTGCAGACGGGCGAGGAGGCGCTGGAACGGCTCGACGCCCACCTGGAGCGGATCTTCGCGGGCGGTGGGGACTGACCGCCCCGGTCGCACCGCCCCGGTCGCACCGCCCCGGGCCGGGAGGTGAAAGGGCACGACAGTCCAACGGCGCACTGGACTACATTCGGTGTATGTCGGACACGAAACGAGAGATCGAGCGGAAGTACGAAGCCACCACCGACACCAGGGTGCCCGACCTCACCCGGGTCCGCGGGGTCGCCCGCGTCGCCGACGCGGGCACCGCGGACCTCGACGCCGTCTACTACGACACCCCCGGGCTGCGCCTCGCCGCGCACTCCGTCACCCTGCGCCGCCGCACCGGGGGAGGGGACCCGGGATGGCACCTCAAACTGCCCGTCAGCCCCGGGGTGCGCGACGAGATCGGCGCACCGCTCGCCGACGACGTGCCCCCCGACCTCGCGGCGCTGGTCCGCGCCCACACCCGCGGTGACGCCCTCACCCCCGTGGTACGGCTGCGCTCCTCCCGGGACGTACGCCACCTCCTGGACGACGACGGCACCCTCCTCGCCGAACTGAGCACCGACACCGTCCGCGCCGAACGCCTCGGGCCCGGCGGCCGCACCGCGCGGTGGACCGAGATCGAGGTGGAACTGGCCGAAGGCGCCGATCCCGCCCTGCTGGACGCCGTCGACAAACGGCTCCGCAAGGCCGGCGTCCACCCCGCCACCTCCCCCTCCAAACTCGACCGGGCCCTGCGCGAGACCGGCACCCCGCCGCCCGCCCCGCACCCCGCCCCCGGACCGGACGCCACCGCCGGCGACCACGTCCTCGCCTACCTCCGCGCCCAGGCCGACGCCCTGGCCACCCACGACGCGGGCCTGCGCCACGACCAGCCCGAGGCCCTCCACGACCTGCGCGTCGCCGCCCGCCGCCTGCGCAGCGCCCTGCGCACCCACCGCAAGGTCCTCGACCGCGCCGCCATCGACCCGATCGCCCGCGAACTGCGCCGCCTCGGCCGCGAACTCGGGCTCGACCGCGACCAGGAGGTCCTCGACACCCGTATCGACGCCGCCCTCCACACCGTCCCGCGCACCCTCCAGCTCGGCCCCGTCCGCGGCCGCCTGACCCGCTGGTCCGCCGCCCGCGGCGCCGGCGCCCGGGGCCGCGTCCTCCAGGTGCTCGACAGCGACCGCCACCTCGCCCTCCTCGACCGCCTCGACGCCCTCCTCGCCGACCCGCCGCTGCGCCCCGCCGCCGCGAAGGCCCCCGAGAAGGTCCTCGCCAAGGCCGCCCTCAAGGACCACGCCCGCGTGGCCGCCCGCCTCGAACGGGCCCTCGCCCTGCCCCCGGGACCCGACCGGGACACCGCCCTCCACGCCACCCGCAAGGCCGCCAAGCACGCCCGGTACGCCGCCGAACTGGCCGCGCCCGCCCTCGGCAGGCCCGCCCGGCGCCTCGCCAAGGACATGAAGCGCCTCCAGCGCCTCCTCGGCGACCACCAGGACAGCGTCGTCACCCGCCGCGCCCTGCGGGAACTGGCCGTCCAGGCCAACGGCGCGGGCGAGCCGTCCTTCACCTGGGGGCTGCTGTACGCCCGCGAGGAGGCGGAGGCCACCGCCCGCGAGCGCGAGCTGCCGGACGCCTGGGCGGCGGTGCGCACCCGGGGCCTGGCCCGCGCCCTGGAGCGCTGAGGGGCGCCCGGCACCCGGGGCCGCCCGGCCCGAGGGCAGGCCCCGCGGGCCGGGCCTCCGGGGCCCGTCCTCGGCCGTGACGGGGGCGACCGCCGAGCGGTTACGCTTGAGAGTCGCCCCCGTCAGCTCACGAAGGTTCCCCGAAATGCCTGAGTCGGTCTTCCCACAGCTCGAAGCTCTGCTCCCGCATGTGCAGAAGCCGATCCAGTACGTCGGCGGCGAGCTCAACTCCACGGTGAAGCCCTGGGAGAGCTGCGACGTCCGCTGGGCGCTGATGTACCCCGACGCGTACGAGGTCGGCCTGCCCAACCAGGGCGTCATGATCCTCTACGAGGTGCTGAACGAGCGTGAGGGCGTCCTCGCCGAGCGCACCTACAGCGTGTGGCCGGACCTCGAGAAGCTGATGCGCGAGAACGGCGTGCCGCAGTTCACCGTGGACAGCCACCGCCCGGTCAAGGCGTTCGACGTCTTCGGCCTCAGCTTCTCCACGGAGCTGGGCTACACCAACATGCTCGCCGCGCTCGACCTCGCGGGCATCCCCCTGGAGGCGCGGGACCGCGACCTGGACGACCCGATCGTCCTGGCCGGCGGCCACGCCGCGTTCAACCCCGAGCCCATCGCGGACTTCATCGACGCCGCCGTCATCGGCGACGGCGAGCAGGCCGTCCTGGAGATCACCGACATCATCCGCGCCTGGAAGGCGGAGGGCCGCCCCGGCGGGCGCGAGGAAGTCCTCTTCCGGATGGCCAGGACCGGCGGCGTGTACATCCCGCGCTTCTACGACGTCGAGTACCTGCCGGACGGCCGCATCGGCCGTGTCGTGCCCAACCGCTCCGGCGTGCCGTGGCGCGTGTCGAAGCACACCGTCATGGACCTCGACGAGTGGCCGTACCCGAAGCAGCCGCTCGTCCCGCTCGCGGAGACCGTCCACGAGCGGATGTCCGTCGAGATCTTCCGCGGCTGCACCCGCGGCTGCCGCTTCTGCCAGGCCGGCATGATCACGCGCCCCGTGCGGGAGCGAAGCATCACCGGCATCGGCGAGATGGTGGACAAGGGGCTGAAGGCGACCGGCTTCGAGGAGGTCGGCCTGCTCTCGCTGTCCTCCGCGGACCACACCGAGATCGGCGACATCGCCAAGGGCCTCGCGGACCGCTACGAGGACGACAAGATCGGCCTGTCGCTGCCCTCGACCCGCGTCGACGCGTTCAACGTGGACCTCGCCAACGAGCTCACCCGCAACGGCCGTCGCTCCGGCCTCACCTTCGCCCCCGAGGGCGGCTCCGAGCGCATGCGCAAGGTCATCAACAAGATGGTCTCGGAGGAGGACCTGATCCGCACGGTCGCCACCGCGTACGGCAACGGCTGGCGGCAGGTGAAGCTGTACTTCATGTGCGGCCTGCCCACGGAGACCGACGACGACGTCCTGCAGATCGCGGACATGGCGATGAACGTGATCGCCAAGGGCCGCGAGGTGTCGAAGTCCAACGACATCCGCTGCACGGTCTCCATCGGCGGGTTCGTGCCCAAGCCGCACACCCCCTTCCAGTGGGCGCCGCAGCTCTCCGCCGAGGAGACCGACGCCCGCCTGGAGAAGCTCCGCGACAAGATCCGCGGCGACAAGAAGTACGGCCGCTCGATCGGCTTCCGCTACCACGACGGCAAGCCCGGCATCGTCGAGGGCCTGCTGTCGCGCGGCGACCGCCGGGTCGGCGCCGTCATCCGCGCCGTGTACGAGGACGGCGGCCGCTTCGACGGCTGGCGCGAGCACTTCAGCTACGACCGCTGGATGGAGTGCGCCGACAAGACGCTGCCCGAGTACGGCGTGGACGTCGACTGGTACACGACCCGCGAGCGCACCTACGAGGAGGTCCTCCCCTGGGACCACCTCGACTCGGGTCTCGACAAGGACTGGCTCTGGGAGGACTGGCAGGACGCCCTCGACGAGACCGAGGTCGAGGACTGCCGCTGGACCCCGTGCTTCGACTGCGGCGTGTGCCCGCAGATGGACACGAGCATCCAGATCGGCCCGACCGGCAAGAAGCTCCTGCCGCTGACCGTGGTGAAGTAGCGGCCGAGGCGTCGCGGCGCCCCGACGACGGCCCGCTCCGGGTTCTCCGGAGCGGGCCGTCGTGCGCTCCCCGGGGCCGTCCGCGCGTCAGGCCCGGAGGCGCGCAGGGCCCGGACCCGGCCCGTCGCGCGTGGCGGGCGGAACCCCGCGGGCGGGCGACCGCGTCATGGGAATCATGGAACCCGAGATGCGGCCCGCGCGGCGTGAGCCGGAGGGCTGCCTGGTCGCGGCCGTCCGGCTGCCCGTGCGGATCGTCGTACTGGTCGTCGTCGTCCCCGTCCGGATGCTGTGGGACCTCCTCGCGCTGTGCGCCCGGACGCTCCACCGCACGGTCCTGCGTCCCCTCGGCCGCTGCCTGCTGGTGATCCCGTTCACGTGGCTGTGGCGTGCGGTCCTGACCCCGCTCGGCCGGGGCGCCGGCCGGCTGGTTCAGTACCTGGTGGTGGCGCCGGCCGTGTGGGGGTGGCGGTACCTGGTGGTGGCGCCCGCCCGGTGGCTGTGGCGGTACCTGGTCGTCGCGCCCGCCCGGTGGCTGTGGCGGAGCGTCCTGGTCCCCGTGGGGAGGGGGCTCGCACGGCTGGCCGACGCCCTCCTCACGTACCTGGTCGTCGCCCCCGCCCGGTGGCTGTGGCGGGGTGTGCTGGCACCGGCCGGCGCGGGCATCGCCTGGCTCGTCCGGCACCTCGTCGTCGCCCCGGCCCTGTGGGGGTGGCGATGGGTGCTCGTGCCGGTGGGGCGGGGTGCCGCCTGGCTGCTGCGGACGCTCGTCGCCGTACCGCTCGTCACGCTGTGGCGGTGGGTTCTCGTCCCGCTGGGCCGGGGTCTCGCGTTCCTCGGCCGCGAAGTCGCCGCCGCGTTCGCGGTCGCCTGGCGGGTGGCCGGGTACGTGTCCCGTGCCGCGGGGCGCGCGGTGAAGTGGGCCCTGTGGCAGACCGTGGGCCGCCCGGCGCGCTGGTTCTACCGGTCGGTGTGCACGCCCCTCGGCCACTTCGCGCGCGACGCGGTGTGGCGCCCGGCCCGCGACGCGGTCCGCGCCGCCCTGTCCACGGCGCGCCGCACCCTGCGCCGCGCACTGCTCTGAGCGGGGACCCGCCGTACGGCCCGGGGGCGGGGGACGGGGGCGGGGGCCGGCCCATCGGCGTCCCGCCTGTGGAAAACCGCTCCGCCATGGCGCGTACCCTGGGTACAGACGACTGATCCCGGCGCGGCGCCCGCCTCCGAAGGTCTCCCCGCACCAGCGGGGGTGATCCGGGCGGGCCCCCCGGGGCATCCACCGCATCCGGTGGGCGGCGCGCCCCCGCGCCGCCCCGCACCGAGGAGAAGAACCACTGGGCAAGCGACAGCCCGAAGGCCCGCCGCCCGCACCGGCGGTGCAGCGCATCCGACTGCGCTACACCAAGCGCGGCCGCCTCCGGTTCACCAGCCATCGAGACTTCCAGCGCGCCTTCGAGCGCGCGCTGCGCCGCGCCGAGGTGCCCATGGCGTACTCGGCCGGCTTCACGCCCCACCCCAAGGTGTCGTACGCGAACGCCGCCCCGACCGGTACGGCCTCCGAGGCCGAGTACCTGGAGATCGCCCTCACCGCGCCGCGCGACCCCGCGAAGCTGCGGGCGCTGCTCGACGAGTCGCTGCCGGACGGCCTCGACATCGTCGACGCCGTCGAGGCCCGCGCCTCCGGACTGGCCGACCGGCTCACCGCCTCCGTGTGGGAGCTCAGGCTCGACGGGGTGGACCCGGCCGACGCCGAGCGGGCCGCCGCCGCGTTCCTCGCGGCGGGTACGGTGGAGGTGCAGCGCATGACCAAGAACGGTCTGCGCACCTTCGACGCCCGAGCGGCCGTGGCGGGGCTGGAAACCGCTCCCGCCCCGGCTGATAGGCCGCTGGACGGCCCCTGTGCGATACTGCGGCTGGTTGTGCGGCACGTGACACCTGCCGTCCGACCCGACGACGTCCTGTCCGGTCTCCGAGCTGTGGCCGACCTGGCGCCGCCGGTCCCCGCAGCGGTGACCAGGCTGGCGCAGGGGCTCTTCGACGAGGAGTCCGGAACGGTGACCGACCCGCTCGCGCCCGACCGCGAGGCAGTCACGGCCTCCCCACCCGAGGCCGCCGGACACGCCGCCGCGACGGCGCCGGAAGGTGCAGGTTCCGCGTAGGACCGGTCGTCGAAGCGCGGCCCTGGGACTCGGGAGCCACCTGGGTCGGACCGCGTACAGACACAGGAGACTTTCGCCAGGCCGTACGCACAAGGCGTACGGAACCGGCGAGCCAGACATACAGCTCCCGTGCGGCGCCCGCGCCCCGGACGGCGGCCATCGCGTATCCGGCGATGCCGCGGCCGGACCGGAACCAGGCGCGGCGCCCGGGAGCGTGACGGGAGAACCGCCCGCATGCTCGAGCCGAACGAGACCGGCAACGCCGGTGTCAACGAGGACAACAACAGCCCCAGCGACACGCTGCCGCCGCGCCGCAGGCGCCGCGCCGCGTCGCGCCCCGCCGGCCCGCCGGCCGCCGCGGACACCTCCGCGGAGGCCGCCGAGACCGTGCTGGCCACCGCGGCGCCCGCCGCCGCGCCCGACGCGCCCGCCGCCCCGGAGGCGGGGGACACGACCGAGGCCGCCGCTCCGGCGCGCCCGCGCCGCCGCGCCACCCGCAAGGCCACCGCGCCCGCGGTGGAGGCTCCGCAGGCCGTCGAGGCGCCTGAGGCCGCTCCGGCCGCCGAGGCCGCCGCGCCCGCCGCTCCCGTCGAGGAGCCGGCCGCTCCCGCCCGTCCGCGTCGCCGCGCGACCCGCAAGGCGACCGCCCCGGTGACGTCGCCGGAGCCGCAGGCCCCGGCCGCGGAGGCCGCCCCGGCGGAGGCCCCGCAGGCCGCCGAGGCGCCTGAGGCCGCCGCTCCCGCCGAGGCCGCCGCGCCCGCCGAGGAGCCCGCCGCCCCCGCCCGCACCCGCCGCCGCGCCACGCGCAAGGCGACCGCTCCGGCGCCCGTCGAGGAGGCGCCCGCCGTGGCGGAGGCCCCGCAGGCCGTCGAGGTTCCTGAGGCGGCCGTTCCGGCCGTCGAGGCCGCCGCTCCCGCCGAGGCCCCCGCGCCGGTCGAGGAGCCGGCCGCCCCGGCCCGTCCGCGTCGCCGCGCCACCCGCAAGGCGACCGCCCCGGCACCCGTCGAGGAGCCGCAGGCCGCGGAGGCCCCGCAGGTCGTCGAGGAGCCGCAGGCCGCGGAGGCTCCGCAGGCCGCCGCGCCCGTCGAGGCCGCCGCCGCGCCCGCCGAGGAGCCCGCCGCCCCCGCCCGCACCCGCCGCCGCGCCACGCGCAAGGCGACGGCGCCCGCCCCGGCCGAGGAGCCGCGGGCCGCCGAGCCCGAGGCCGAGGAGGCCGGCGGTGGCGAAAGCCTGCCCGCCGCCACCGTGGCGCGCATCAGCGCCGACGAGTCCGGCCAGGTCGCCGCCGCCGAGCAGGCCGCCACCCGGGGCCGCGGACGCCGCCGTGTCAGCACCCCGCAGTTCACCGCCGAGCCGGAGCGCGCCCCCGAGCGCGGACGCCGCCCGTCGCGCCCCGCCGTGCCGGTCTTCCAGGCCCCGGTCTTCGCCGAGCCGATGTTCCAGACGCCGGAGACCGCCGCCGCGGCCGCCGCGGCCGAGGCCCGCGAGGCCACCGCCGAGGTGGAGGCGGAGGAGGAGCTCCCCGAGACCGCCGAGGCCGCCGCCCCCGCCGTCGAGCCCGCGGCGGAGCGTGCCGAGACCGGAGGCCGCCGTCGCCGCCGCCGTCGGGGCGAGCCCGCCGAGACCGCCCCCGCGGCCGCCGCGCAGGCCCCGGCCCCCGAGGCCGCGCCCCTCGCGGAGGAGACCGCCGAGGAGGAGGCCGAGCAGGCCGCCGAGACCGACGAGCAGGACGAGTTCGAGGAGCGCCCGTCGCGGCGCCGCCGCCGCGGTGGCCGTCGCCGCCGCCGGGGCGAGTCGGCCGACGCCGAGGACCACGACGAGTCCGCCGACGCCGAGGGCGCCGAGCAGGGCGGCGAGGACGAGTCCGAGGGCGACGAGCACGAGGAGGAGGGCGAGGAAGGCGAGGAGGACGCCACCCCGTCCGCCGCCGGCACGAGCAGCTCCCGCCGTCGCCGCCGTCGCCGCCGCCGCAGCGGGGAGCCGGCCGCCGACGCGGAGGCGCCCGCCGAGGAGGACGGCGTCCGCACGGTCGTGAAGGTGCGCGAGCCGCGCCCGCCGCGGGACAAGGGCGAGCCGTCCGACGAGGTGCAGTCCATCAAGGGCTCCACCCGCCTGGAGGCCAAGAAGCAGCGCCGCCGCGAGGGCCGCGAGCAGGGCCGCCGCCGCGTCCCGATCATCACCGAGGCCGAGTTCCTGGCCCGCCGCGAGGCGGTCGAGCGCGTCATGGTCGTCCGCCAGAGCGGCGAGCGCACCCAGATCGGCGTCCTCGAGGACAACGTGCTCGTCGAGCACTACGTCAACAAGGAGCAGGCCACCTCGTACGTCGGCAACGTCTATCTGGGCAAGGTCCAGAACGTGCTGCCGTCCATGGAGGCCGCCTTCGTCGACATCGGCAAGGGCCGCAACGCCGTCCTGTACGCGGGCGAGGTCAACTTCGAGGCGCTCGGCATGGCCCACGGGCCGCGCCGCATCGAGACCGCCCTCAAGTCCGGCCAGTCCGTCCTCGTCCAGGTGACGAAGGACCCGATCGGCCACAAGGGCGCCCGCCTCACCAGCCAGGTCTCCCTGCCCGGCCGGTACCTGGTCTACGTGCCCGAGGGCTCCATGACCGGCATCAGCCGCAAGCTGCCCGACACCGAGCGGGCCCGGCTGAAGACCATCCTCAAGAAGATCGTCCCCGAGGACGCCGGCGTCATCGTGCGCACGGCCGCCGAGGGCGCGAGCGAGGACGAGCTGCGCCGCGACGTCGAGCGGCTCCAGGCGCAGTGGGAGGAGATCCAGCGCAAGGCGAAGACGGGCAACGCCCCGACGCTCCTGTACGGCGAGCCGGACATGACCGTCCGCGTCGTCCGCGACATCTTCAACGAGGACTTCTCCAAGGTCATCGTCAGCGGTGACGAGGCGTGGGAGACGATCCACGGCTACGTGTCGCACGTCGCGCCCGACCTGGCGGACCGGCTGCAGCGCTGGACCTCCGAGGTCGACGTCTTCGCGACGTACCGGATCGACGAGCAGCTGATGAAGGCGCTCGACCGCAAGGTGTGGCTGCCGTCCGGCGGCTCGCTGGTGATCGACAAGACCGAGGCGATGATCGTCGTCGACGTCAACACCGGCAAGTTCACCGGCCAGGGCGGCAACCTGGAGGAGACGGTCACCAGGAACAACCTGGAGGCGGCCGAGGAGATCGTCCGCCAGCTGCGCCTGCGCGACCTGGGCGGCATCGTCGTCATCGACTTCATCGACATGGTGCTGGAGTCCAACCGGGACCTGGTGCTGCGGCGCCTGCTGGAGTGCCTGGGCCGGGACCGTACGAAGCACCAGGTCGCCGAGGTCACGTCGCTGGGCCTGGTCCAGATGACCCGCAAGCGGGTCGGCCAGGGCCTGCTGGAGTCCTTCTCCGAGACCTGCGTCCACTGCAACGGCCGCGGTGTCATCGTGCACATGGAGCAGCCCGCCACCTCGGGCGGCGGCGGTGGTGGGAAGAAGTCCCGCAAGCGCGGCCGCGGCGGCGCCGAGCAGCCGGCCGAGCACGCCGAGCACACCCACGAGTACGCGCACGAGCCGGCCGAGGCCGAGGCCGGGCGGCCCGCGGAGGCGCCCGCCCCCGTGGCGGCCCGCCGCGCCGAGGCGCCCGCCCCGGCCGCCGAGCCGCAGCAGGCGTTCGCCCCGGACGAGGAGCTGTACTCCAGCGCCGCCGAGGCCGAGGCCGCCGCGTCCCGCGGCCGTACCCGCCGCAGGGCCGGGCGCAGGGCGTCCGCCCCCGCCGGTGCGCCGCGCACCGCCGAGGCCGCGCCGGTGGCGCAGGCCCCGGTGCCCCCGGTCGCCGAGCCGGTCACCGCCGCGGAGCCGGAGCCGGCCGCCCCGGTCGCCGCGCCGGTCACCGCCCCGGAGCCGGTCGCACAGGCCGCCCCCGAGGCGCCCGCCGCCGAGGAGGCCGCGGCGCCCGTCGAGCCGGCCGCGCCGCAGGGCCGTACGCGCCGCCGCGCCACCCGCAAGGCGACGGCGCCGGCCGGTTCGCCGTCGGGCGCCGAGGCCGCCGTCCTCGTGGCCCCCGCCCCGGAGGCCCCGGCCGCCACCGAGGCCCCGGCCGCCGAGTCCGCCGCCGAGGCGCCGCCGGTGACCGCCGAGCCCGCCGCCGAGGCGCCCGCCCCCGTGGCGGCCCCGCCGAGGGCGCGCCGCCGGGTGGTCCGCAAGGTCACCGCTCCCGCCGGTTCGCCGTCGGGCGCCGAGGAGGCCGCGATCGTCGTCGTGGCCGCCGCCCCGGCGGCGGAGCAGCCGGCCCCCGAGCCGGAGGCCCCCGCCGCGGAGGCGACCGAGCCGGAGGCCGAGGTGGCCCCCGCGGCCGAGGAGGCCGAGGTGGCCCCCGCGGCCGAGGAGGCCGAGGAGGCCCCCGCGGCCGAGGAGGCCGAGGAGGCCCCCGCGGCCGAGGTGGCCGAATCGGAGGCCGCCGAGAAGCCGGCGCGCAAGACCGCGGCCAAGAAGGCGACGGCCAAGAAGACCGCCGCGAAGAAGACGGCGGCCAAGAAGACCGCCGCGAAGAAGACGACGACCGCCAAGAAGGCCACGGCCACCAAGGCGGCGTCGAAGACGGCCGGCACGGCGAAGACGGCGAAGACCGCCAAGACGGCCAAGACGGCCAAGACGGCGGCCACCAGGAAGACCGCCGCGGCCGAGCAGCCGTCCGCCCCCTCCGTGACGGCGGTCACGGAGGACTGAACGCCTGGTGAAGCCTGGCCGAAATGATCTGTGTCCCGTCTCGCATATCCGCGGGACGGGACACGGATTTTGTTTCAGAACCGATGCTTCCGGCCGTTAACGGCCCGGAAATTGGCAGAGTCGTTCCTGATAATGTGACGCCGGTCGATGCCGTCCGCCGTTCCCCACCGGGGCGTCGGAGCGGTGTACGACCCGGTTCCGGGCCGGACCCGTCCCGGCCGTCATCGGTAGGGCGTCGGCATCGCGCCGGAGGGGTGGACGCGCGCTCTCGACGAGTCGTCCGCACACCCCGGACCTCTGCCACATAGAGCTCTTGCGGTGTTCAAGGAGGACGTCCATGCCGAGCGTCAACGAGCAGCCCATCCCCGCTGCCCGCCCGGTCATCGGTGAAGAGGAGATCGAGGCCGCCGTACGCGTGCTGCGCAGCGGCCGCGTCGTACAGGGACCGGAGGTCGCGGCGTTCGAGGAGAGCTTCGCGGACCTGGTCGACGGGCGCCACTGCGTCGCCGTCAACTCCGGCACCTCGGCGCTGCACCTTCTCCTGATGGCCCTGAACATCGGCCCCGGCGACGAGGTCGTCGTGCCCTCGTTCTCGTTCGCCGCGTCCGCCAACGCGATCCGCCTGGTCGGCGCCGACGCGGTCTTCGTCGACATCGACCCGGACACGTTCTGCGTGGACCCGGCCGCCGTCGAGGCCGCCATCACCCCGCGCACGGCCGCGATCATGCCGGTGCACCTGTACGGCCACCCGGCCGCGATGGACCGGATCACGGCCATCGCCGACAAGCACAAGCTGGCCGTCGTCGAGGACGCCTGCCAGGCGCACGCCGCCGCCCTGAACGGCACCCCCGTGGGCGCGTTCGGCGCGGGCGGCACCTTCAGCTTCTACCCGACCAAGAACATGCACTCCCTCGAGGGCGGCATGATCACGGTCGCCGACGCGGAGCTCGCCCGCACCCTGCGCCTGCTGCGCAACCAGGGCATGGAGCAGCGGTACGCCAACGAGATCGTCGGCGCCAACGTGCGCATGACCGACGTCGCCGCCGCCGTGGGCCGCGTCCAGCTCGCCAAGCTGAACGGCTGGACCGAGCAGCGCATCGCCAACGCCGCGTACCTCACCGAGCACATCACCGCGCCGAACGTGGTCACCCCGGTCGTCGCCGAGGGCGCGCGCCACATCTACCACCAGTACACGATCCGCGTCCGCGGCGACCGCGAGGCCGCCATGGCGAAGCTCACCGAGGCGGGCGTCGGCAACGCCGTGTACTACCCGACGCCGATCCACCGCCTGAAGCCGTACTGGGAGCCAGACCAGAAGGCCGGGCGCACCTGGGACCTGCCGGAGACGGAGAAGGCCGCCGCCGAGGTGGTCTCCCTGCCCGTCCACCCGCTGCTGACCCAGAGCGACCTGGAGCGGATCGTCACCGCCGTGAACGCCCTGGGGGAGAACCTGTGACCGCCACCGGAACGCTCCGGGCCGGCCTCGTCGGCCTCGGCTCCATGGGCCGCCACCACGCCCGCGTCCTCGCCGGGCTGGAGGGCGTCCAGCTCGTCGGCGTCGTCGACCCGATGGGCGACACCAACGGCTGGGCGCAGGGCGCCCCCGTCCTCGCCACCGTCGAGGAGCTGCTGGCCCTCGGCGTCGACTACGCCGTCGTCGCCTGCCCGACCGCCCTCCACGAGGAGGTCGGCCTGAAGCTGGCCGAGGCCGGCGTGTGCGCGCTCGTCGAGAAGCCCGTCGCGGACACCGTCGAGGGCGCCCGCCGCCTGGTCGAGGCGTTCGAGTCGCGCGGCCTCGTCGCCGGTGTCGGCCACATCGAGCGGTGCAACCCGGCGCTGCGCTCGCTGCGCACCCGCCTGGAGGCCGGTGAGCTGGGCGACGTGTACCAGGTCGTCACCCGCCGCCAGGGCCCCTTCCCTCACCGCATCGCGGACGTCGGCGTCGTCAAGGACCTCGCCACCCACGACATCGACCTCACCGGCTGGGTCACCGGCCAGACGTACACGTCGATCGCCGCGCACACGGTGTCCAAGTCGGGCCGCCCGCACGAGGACATGGTGTCCGCCGTCGGCAAGCTCTCCGACGGGACGATGGTCAGCCACCTCGTGAACTGGCTGAGCCCGCTCAAGGAGCGCTTCACCTCCGTCACCGGCGAGCGCGGCTGCTTCGTCGCCGACACCCTCACCGCCGACCTGACGTTCCACTCCAACGCCGCCGTCGCCACCGAGTGGGAGGCCCTGCGCGCCTTCCGCGGTGTCGCCGAGGGCGACATGGTCCGGTACGCCATCCCGAAGCGCGAGCCGCTGCTGGTCGAGCACGAGCTGTTCCGCGACGCGGTCCTCGGCAAGTCCGACGACATCTGCACGCTGCGGCAGGGCCTGCGCACGGTGGAGGTCGCCGCGGCCGTCCTGGAGTCCGCCGCGACCGGCGACACCGTCCGTCTCGACGGCGCCGCGCGGGGATAGGGCTGCCTCCCTTGACCAGACCCGATGTCACCGTCGTGGTGGCGGTCTACAACACGATGCCGTACCTGACGGAGTGCCTGAACTCGCTCGTCAAGCAGAGCATCGGCCAGGGCCGCCTGGAGATCGTGGCCGTCGACGACGGCTCGACCGACGACAGCGGCGCCGAGCTCGACCGCTTCGCGGAGCGGTACCCCGGCGTCGTGAAGGTCCTCCACCAGGCCAACTCCGGAGGCCCGGCCGCTCCCAGCAACCGGGCCCTGGAGGTGGCCACCGGCCGCTACGTGTACTTCGTCGGCTCCGACGACCACCTCGGCCGCGAGGCCCTGGAGCGCATGGTGAAGTGCGCCGACGAGCACGGCTCGGACGTCGTCGTCGGCAAGATGGTCGGCACCAACGGCCGCTACGTCCACCAGGCGCTCTTCAAGAAGAGCGACCCCGACATCAGCCTGTACGACTCGGCGCTGCCCTTCACCCTCGCCAACACCAAGCTGTTCCGGCGCGACCTCGTCGAGCAGCACAAGCTGCGCTTCCCGGAGGACATGCCGGTCGGCTCCGACCAGCCGTTCACCATCGAGGCGTGCGTCCGCGCCCGGAAGATCTCCGTCGTCGCGGACTACACCTGCTACTACGCCGTGAAGCGCGGCGACGCGTCGAACATCACCTACCGCGCCGACCACCTCTCCCGGCTGCGCTGCACCGCCCAGATCATGGAGCACGCGGCGGAGCTGATCGAGGCCGGCCCGAAGCGGGACGCCGTCTTCAGGCGGCACTTCACCTGGGAGCTGGCCAAGCTCGTCCAGGACGACTTCCCGTCCCTGGACCGGGCCGTCCAGGTGGAGCTGTGCGCCGGCATCGCGGAGCTGGCCGACGCGTACTTCACCGACGCGCTGCGCGACGCGATGGACGTCAGGCGGCGGGTGCGGATCGCCCTCGCCCAGCGCGGCGCCGTCGACCCGCTGATCCGCGCCATCCGGGACGAGGCGGAGCACGGCGCGCCGCCGCTGCTGCTGGAGGACGGCCGCGCGTACGTGCGCTACCCCGGCTTCCGCGACCCCGCCCTCGGCCTGCCCGACCGGCTCTACGAGGTGATCGGCGAGGCCGTGCCCGGCCAGCTCGCCGACGGCACCGGCCTGGTGTCCGCCACCTGGGAGCAGAACGGCGACGACATGGCCGTCAGCCTCGCCGTCCGCGTCCCCGTCACCGGCGACACCGCGTCCGCGACCGTGCGCCTCGCCGACCGGGCCATGCCCAGGAGCGCCGACAAGCCCGGCGGCCGGCGCGTCCCCGTCGGCACCGAACTGCCCCCGTCCATCGGCCAGTCCGGCCAGGAGCCGACGGCCGACGGCGACGGGACGGTGCTGCGGGCCCGCGTCCCGCTCCGCCCGGTCCGGGCCAGGCTCGGCGTCCGCGCCTACCTCGATGTGGCAGGCTCGACGTACGAGATCCCCGTCAAGACCCAGGGGGTGCCGCTGCCCCTGGCCCGGCGCTGGCGCGAGAAGGTCCCGTACCGCGTCTCCGCCACCGCCAACGCCAAGGGGCGGCTCGTCATCACCACGGCCCCGCTGTGGGGCCCCCCGCCCGGCGGCGCCCGGCGACTGCGCCGCGTCCTGTCCCGTGTGAAGAGGAAACTGACCCGATGAACATCTGTGTAGTCGCGCTCGGCAAGATCGGTCTGCCGCTCGCCGTGCAGTTCGCCGACAAGGGCCACAAGGTCATCGGCGCCGACGTCAACGAGAAGGTCGTCGAGCTGGTCAACGCCGGCACCGAGCCCTTCCCCGGCGAGCACGACCTGGACGTCAAGCTGAAGAAGGCCGTCGACGCCGGACTGCTCACCGCCACCACCGACACCGCCGCCGCCGTCGCGCAGTCCGAGGCCGTCGTCGTGGTCGTCCCGCTCTTCGTGGACGCCGAGGGCACCCCGGACTTCGGGTGGATGGACGCCGCCACGCGGGCCATCGCCCAGGGCCTCAAGCCCGGCACCCTCGTCTCGTACGAGACCACGCTGCCCGTCGGCACCACCCGCACCCGCTGGGCGCCGATGCTGGAGGAGGGCTCCGGCCTCACCGCCGGCGAGGACTTCCACCTGGTCTTCTCGCCGGAGCGGGTCCTCACCGGCCGCGTCTTCGCCGACCTGCGCCGCTACCCCAAGCTCGTCGGCGGCATCGACGAGGCGTCCGGCGCCCGCGGCGTCGCGTTCTACGAGCAGGTCCTCGACTTCGACGAGCGCACCGACCTGCCCCGGCCGAACGGCGTGTGGGACCTCGGCACCGCCGAGGCGTCCGAGCTGGCCAAGCTCGCCGAGACCACCTACCGCGACGTCAACATCGGCCTGGCGAACCAGTTCGCCCGCTTCGCCGACAAGAACGACATCGACGTCAAGAAGGTCATCGAGGCCTGCAACTCGCAGCCCTACAGCCACATCCACCAGCCCGGCATCGCCGTCGGCGGCCACTGCATCCCGATCTACCCGCGGATGTACCTGTGGAACGACCCGGAGGCGACCGTCGTCCGCTCCGCGCGCGAAGCCAACGCCGCCATGCCGGAGTACGCCGTCGACCTGCTCGCCGCCGCCTACGGCGACCTGAAGGGCGCGGCCGTGCTCGTGCTGGGCGCCGCCTACCGCGGCGGCGTCAAGGAGACCGCCTTCTCCGGCGTCTTCCCCACGGTCGAGGCGCTCAAGGCGCGCGGCGCCGTCCCGTACGTCTCCGACCCGATGTACACCGACGAGGAGCTGGCCGCCCACGGCCTCACCCCGCACCAGGGCGAGACGGTCACCGCGGCGATCCTCCAGGCCGACCACGCCGAGTACCGCGAGCTCGCGGCCTCGGACCTGCCGGACGTGAAGGTCCTGGTCGACGGCCGCCGCACCACCGACCCGGCCCGCTGGGAGGGCGTCCGCCGCGTCGTCATCGGCGGCTGACCGGCTCCGCACCGCGGTCCCGCGGCGCCCCGGGCGCGCCGCCGACACCCAGGCCCTGTCCCGCCCCGCCAGGCGGGGCAGGGCCGACCTGCTGGAGGTTCCACGATGTCCTGGTTGATCACCGGAGGCGCCGGATACATCGGCTCGCACGTGGTGCGGGCGATGGCCGGGGCGGGCGAGAGCGTCGTCGTCGTCGACGACATGACGGGCGGCCGCGCCGACCGGCTGCCCGCCGGGGTCCCGCTGGAGAAGGGCTCGGTCCTCGACCGGGACCTCCTCGACCGCGTCCTGCGCGAGCACGCCGTCACCGGCATCGTGCACATCGCCGCGAAGAAGCAGGTCGCCGAGTCCGTGGCGAATCCGCTCCTGTACTACCGGCAGAACGTCGAGGGCATGCGCGTCCTCCTCGACGCCGCCGTCGACGCGGGGGTGTCCCGCCTGCTCTTCTCCTCGTCGGCCGCCGTGTACGGCTCGCCCGACGTGGACCTCGTCACCGAGCGGACCCCGTGCGCGCCGATCAACCCGTACGGCGAGACGAAGCTGGCGGGGGAGTGGATGACGGCCGCGGTCGGCCGGGCCCACGGCATGGCCACCGCCGCGCTGCGCTACTTCAACGTGGCGGGCGCCGCCGCTCCCGAGCTGGCCGACGACGGCGCCCACAACCTGGTGCCGATGGTCTTCGAGCGGCTGGCGGCCGGGCGGGCGCCGCTGGTCTTCGGCGACGACTACCCGACGCCGGACGGGACGTGCGTGCGCGACTACATCCACGTGGCGGACATCGCCTCCGCCCACCTCGCGGCGGCGCGGCGGCTCGCCGCCGACCCGGGCGCGCGGCTCGTGCTCAACGTGGGGCGCGGCGAGGGCGTCTCCGTACGGGAGATGGTCCGCGTGATCCAGGAGGTCACCGGGCTCACGGGCGTCGCGCCCGAGATCGGCCCCCGGCGGCCGGGCGACCCTGCGCGGGTCGTCGCCGCCGCGGACCTCGTCCACCGGGAGCTGGGGTGGACGGCCCGGTACGGCGTCCGCGAGATGGTCGAGTCCGCCTGGCGCGGCTGGACCCTCCGCCACCCGGCCTGACGGGGGCCCGGCCCGGCGAGGCGTGCCGCGCCGCGCCCGCGGGGCCGGCCGTCCGCCCAACCGGCCGCCGGGGCGGGCCGTCCGCCCACCCGGCCGCCGGGGCCGGCCGTGCACCCGGCCGCCGGAATCCCGTGCGCCCGTTCCGGCCTTCGGGACCGAACCGTCGTCAGGCCGCCGCAGGCCCGCCGGGCGCCGACCCGTGCGAGGGCCGGGTCCCGCGGGCCGGGTGGCTCCGCTCCGACAGGGGCGCGGCTCCGCGGTGCGCGCCCCGTCCGCCCCGCCCACGCGAGGGCCGGGCCGCGGGTCCGGACCCCGCCGCGCTCCGCACGGGGAGGGTCCCGCGCCGCCGGTGGCCCCGGCACACGGGCGGGGCCTCGCGGCGGAGGCGGGCGGACGCCGGAGGCGCCGCCGCGCCGAGGCCACAGGGCCGCCCGCCCCGCCGCCGGGGGCGGTCAGGCCCGTGTCCAGGCCCCCAGGGCCAGGCCGCTCTCGGCCTTCTGGCGGGCGGTCCACAGCGCGCCGTCCGTGCCGATCACCGCCATGACGACCCGGCCGGCCCCGTCCAGCGCCAGCGCCGGCGCGCCCAGGCAGGGGCTCCCGGTGAGCGTCCAGGTCACCCCGGCGTCCTCGTCCCCGGTCGGGTACGCGGCGAGCGCCGCCCGGCCCGTCTCCTCGTCCCGGTGCGCCAGCACCGTGCAGTCGTGCCCGTCCACGACGGTGCGCACCACCGCCACCGGACCGGTGCCCGACCCGTCGCCGAGCCGCGCCCCGCCCGGCGGCGACGGCCGCCAGGCCCGTACGGCGCGGTCGGCGGCGTCGTGCCAGAAGTGCGTCAGCTCCCCGTCCGGACCGGTCACCGCGGCGTTCGCCGAGTCGGGCGCCGCCCGCAGCGGCACGTCGTCGGCCCGCTCGAAGCGGACGCCCGGCTTCTCCCGCTCCCACCGCAGCACCGCCGCCGACGTGGGCGCCAGCACCTCCACCCGGCCGTCCCCGGCGAGCGCCGCCGACACCGTGCCGTGCACACCGCTGCCCTTGAGGTCGGCCCACGCGTTCCACGCGCCCGTCTTGGCCTGGCTGCGGGCGCACACCCCGCCGCCCGCGTTGCGGACGAAGACGTTCAGGGAGCCGTCCGTGTCGACGACGGCGGTCGGCAGGCCTATCTGCCCGGCCAGCGACGGGTCGTTGGGGTACGGCGTGCCCAGGGGCCGCCAGTCCCGTACGGGCCGCCCCGTCTGGTACTGGAGCGCGTACACCACGTCCGTGCCGGTCCGCCCGTCCGCGAGCCGCTCCCGGCGCAGCCCCACCAGGTGGACGTACCCGTCCGCGCCCTGCGCGACCGCCACGTACGGCAGCACGCCCGGCGCCGGGATCAGCTCGGGCCTGGCCCAGTCGGGGCCGCCCGGCCGCTTCTCCGTCCAGCGCAGCACGCCGCCGTCGCCGGGGGCGTACGCGGTGAGCCGGCCGTCCTTGCCGCGCACCAGCCAGCCGGTGGCCGCGGGCACCGACGGGTCCAGGACCGGGAGGGGCGCCTCCTCGGCGGGCACGGGCCGGCCGGCCCGGCGTTTGGCTTTCCGCGTGAACAAGACCGCCATGGCTGACGTCGACCTTTCCCCTGTACCTGGACCGCGAGCGAGTGATCTCCACCGCAGGCGCGCGCGACCCTAGCATCTCGCATCCGCGAGGCCAGGGCCCCGCGGAGGCCCGGTCCGCGGCCCACCCGCCCCCGCGAGGCCCCGGCACCGCCCCGGCACCGCCCGGCCACGGGCCCACCGCGCAGCCCCGGCACGCCCCGGTGCGGACCCGTCACGGATGCGGCACCGGCCCACCGCGAGGCCCGGCACGAACCCACCGCGAGGCCCGGCACGATCGCGGCGCGACCCCGGCACGGACCGGCCGCCGGCCCGCCGCGCGGGCCCCGCGAGGCCCCGGTACGGACCTGGCACGGCCCCGGTACGGGCCCGGCACACACCCGGTACCGGCCCGGTACGGGCCCGCCGCGGACCCGGTACGGAGCACCGCGCCCCCGGGCATACGATGGCGTTGCCCCTCATCGACCTGACCCAGAAGAAGAGTGCGCAGTGAAAGTCATCAGCATCGTCGGCGCCCGTCCCCAACTGGTGAAGCTCGCGCCCATCGCGGCCGCTTTCGCGGAGACGGAGCACGAGCACTTCATCGTGCACACCGGGCAGCACTACGACGCCGACCTGTCGGACGTCTTCTTCCAGGGCCTCGGCATCCCGGACCCGGACGTCCACCTCGGGGTCGGCTCCGGCAGCCACGGCGTGCAGACCGGCTCGGTCCTCTCGGCCCTCGACCCGGTCCTGGAGCGCGAGAAGCCGGACTGGGTCCTCGTCTACGGCGACACCAACTCCACCATCGCGGGCGCCCTGTCCGCGGTGAAGATGCACCTGCCCGTCGCGCACCTGGAGGCGGGTCTGCGCTCCTTCAACCGGCGCATGCCGGAGGAGCACAACCGCGTCCTCACCGACCACTGCGCCGACGTGCTGCTCGCCCCGACCGAGGAGGCCATGCGCCACCTCGCCGACGAGGGCCTGAAGGACCGCGCCGTCCTCGCCGGCGACGTCATGGTCGACATCTGCCTGCGCATCCGCGACGCCGTCCTCGCGGGCGAGCACCCGGCGCCCGCGCTGCCCGAGGGCATCGACCCGGCGCAGCCGTTCCTGCTGGCCACGATCCACCGGCCGGACAACACCGACGACCCCGAGCGGCTCGCCGCGATCGTCGACTCGCTGGCCGCGCTGCCGCTGCCGGTGGCGCTGCTCGCCCACCCGCGCCTGGTCGCCCGCGCCCAGCAGCACGGCATCGAGCTGGCGAAGGGCTCCGTCCACGTGGGCCGCCCGCTGCCGTACGCCGGCCTCGTCGCCGCCGTGCTCGCCTCGTCCGGTGTCGTCACCGACTCCGGCGGCCTGCAGAAGGAGGCGTTCCTGCTGGAGCGCGTCACCACCACGATCCGCCCCGAGACCGAGTGGGTCGAGACGGTCGGCACCGGCTGGAACGTCCTGGTCCCCGACCCGCACGCGCTGCCCGCCGGCGAGTGGGCCGCCACGGTCACCCGTCCCGCGCCGACCGCGGACAAGGGCACCCCGTACGGCGACGGACGCGCCGCGCACAACGTCGTCCGCATCCTGGAGGAGTGGCAGAGCACCGTCCGCAGCGACGGCTGACCGGCCCCCCTCCGGCGCCCCGTACCCCGCCCTTCACCTGCCCGTATCCCGCCCGTGTCCCGCCCGTTCCCCCGCCCGCGAAGGCCGGGGCGCGGGCGGTGCGCAGGCCCCTCGGGCCACCCGGCGGGAAGGGGCGCCGGTGATAAAGTGGCGCGTCGCCGTGCAATCTCGTAAGGAAGTCGACATGAAGCAGGCAGCATCCAGGGATGCAGCCGTGGTCACGCCGTGGTATCCGACACGGGAGTTGCCTTTCCGGGGGTCCTTCGTCCAGGCCATGGTGGCGGCAACCGCGCCCGGCTGCGACAGCTTCACCGTCTACCACTGCGACCCGTGGGTGGCCCCCATGGACGCGGCGGCGACGAAGGCGGTCGAGGAGGCCAACGCCAAGGTGATGGCCCGCGCCGCGCACCGCGTGCCGACCGCGGGAGGCGCCGAGCTGGTCTCGTTCCCCGTCACCACCCCGCGCGGCCAGGACTACGGCGCCCAGTCCCGCAACCACGAGCGCCAGCTCCGCAACCTCCTCGGCGGCGAGCCGATCGACGCGGACGTCGTCCACGCCCACGTCGGCCTGCCCAGCGGCTGGGCCGCGCTGAAGAACGCCCGTCCCGGCGCGAAGGTCTTCGTCACCGAGCACGCGTCCTTCCTGGAGCGGGTCTTCCAGGACCCCGAGGCCGTCGAGCTGTACGACGAGCTGATGCACGGCGTCACCGGCTTCCTCGTCGTCGGTGACAAGGTCACCGAGGTGCTGGAGCGTCAGTTCCCGCACCACGCCGACAAGATACTGCGCATCCCCAACCCGATCTCCTTCGACGAGCCGCGCCCCGAGCCGGTCAAGGACCTGCGCAGCTGGCTGTACCTGGGCAGCGTCACCGAGCACAAGGGCGTCACCTGGCTGGTCGAGGCGTTCGCACGGTGCCACGCCGAGGACCCGACGCTCACCCTGACCCTCGTGGGCGAGGGCCCGCTGCGCGGCCCGCTCACCGAGCGCGTCGCCGAACTGGGCCTGGGCGACGCCGTGAAGCTGCCCGGCTCCATCCCGCACGAGCAGGCGCTGGAGCTGATGCGCGGTCACGACCTGCTGGTCCACCCCAGCCGGTACGAGACGTTCGGCATGACCATCGTCGAGGGCATCGCCGCCGGCATGCCGGTCCTCGTGACCCGCTGCGGCGGCCCCGAGAAGACGCTCGCCGGCATCGAGGACGCCGCGGGCGAGCTCATCGACGTGGAGGAGAACGCGGAGTCGATCAGCGAGGGGTACCGGCGCCTGCGCGCCCGCTTCCTCGACGGCCAACTGGACCTCGCGCGCGCCCAGGCGAAACTGGCCGCCGACTACGGCTACGAGGCCGTGGCCCAGGCGCACTACCGACTCTGGTTCCCCGACTCCCCGTGATGGAGTGACATGCAGGTTCTGTTCCTGGCCCTTGGCGCCTCGCGCAAGCGGGCCGTGGTCGAAGAGTCCGCCGCGGTCGCCGCGGCCGGCGGCCGGGCGGTCGTCCTGGTCGGCCAGAAGCAGCCCTGGGCGTCCGAGACGTTCGCCCCCGGCGTGCGGCTGACGACCCTCGCCGAGCTGGAGTCCACGCACCTGCCGCAGCGGCTGGAGCGGGCGGTCCTCTACCAGGGCCCGCGCCGCGTCGCCGGAGCGGTGGGCCGGGGCCCGCTGGGCACCAAGACCAAGAAGGCCCTCAAGGCGTACGAGAAGCGGGTCGCCGGCCGTGTGCACCGCCGCGTCTTCGCCCCCCTGCACCGCAAGGTGTGGCCGACCGCCGTCGCACGGATGATCCTGCGCCGCAGCTTCGGCCGGCGGGGCGGCCCCGACCTCGTGATCGTCGCCGACGCCCTGTCCACCCGGACCGCCGCCGAGCTGGTCGACGCCTGGGAGAGCGAGGGCCTGGGCACCCCGCGCCTCGCCTACAGCGTCGACTCCGTCGTGCCGCCGATCGTCACCCGGACGACCGCGCAGCTCCCAGCCGCTCGCTGAACCGATCGAGGAAGACTGATGAAGAACCGTAGCGAACGGCGCCCCCGTGTGCTCTACCTGGCGTTCTACTTCCCGCCGTCGCGGGCGAGCGGTGTCTACCGCGCCCGGGCGACCGCCAACCACCTGGTGGAGAAGGGGTGGGACGTCACGGTCTGCGCGGCCCCGCTCGACTTCCTCTACAACGTGATCGGCTCCGTCGACGAGGAGCTGTCGAAGACCGTCGACCCGCGCATCCGCGTGGAGCGGCCGTCGCTCAACCAGTACACCTGGCAGCAGGACCTGCGCGAGTACAGCTGGCTGCGCCGCAGCTTCCCGCTGATGGCCAAGCGCGTCTACATGTTCAGCCAGACGAAGCTCTTCCCGGAGCGGTACTCCTCCTGGGCCTGGGCGTCCGTCACGCGCGCCCTGAAGCTGCACGCCAAGGAGCGCTTCGACGTGGTCGTGGCGACCGGCAACCCGTTCGCTTCGTTCGGCGCGGCCTGGCTGTTCAACAAGGTCACCGGCGTCCCGTACGTCATGGACTACCGCGACTCCTGGACGCTGGACCTCTTCCACGACGAGCCGGCCTTCCCCGAGGGGCACATCGCCTGGCAGTGGGAGAAGCGCATGCTCGACAAGGCGTCCGCGGCGGTCTTCGTCAACGAGGCCCTGCGCGGCTGGCACGCCGAGCGCTACCCGGAGGTCGCCGACCGCATGATGGTCGTGCCCAACGGGTGGGACGCGGACGTCCTGCCGAAGGCCGTCGAGCAGGCCGCCGGGGTGGCCCCCGCCGGGCTTCCGGCGACCGCGTCCGGGGAGGAGGCGTCCGGGGAGGCGACCGTGTCCGGGGAGGAGGCCGCAAACGCCGCGGCCGGTGCCGCGGAGGCGCCCGGCGGGCAGGCCGCCCCGGCCGGGGAGCGGCGCGCGCCGCTGAAGTTCACCTACCTGGGCACGCTCACGGCGAAGCAGCCGGTGGAGGAGATGGCCGAGGCGTTCAAGATCGCCCGCCGCCACCCGGACCTCGCCGACGCGGAGCTCCAGATCCACGGCCACCTCGGCTTCTTCAAGAACAGCCCGGGCACCCTGAAGGCCCGCCTCGGCCTCCAGGACGGCCCCCGCCCCGAAGGCGTCGAGGACACCGGCCTGCGCTACTGCGGCCCGGTCTCCAAGACCGAGGTCGGCCGGGTCTACGAGGAGTCCGACGTCCTGGTCTTCCTGGCGGGCGGCGGCAGGTACGTCACCTCCGGCAAGATCTTCGAGTACATGGCGTTCGGGCACCCGATCGTCTCCGTGCACCAGCCCGGCATCGCCGCGCAGGACGTGCTCGACGGGTACCCGCTGTGGTTCAACGCCGACAGCCTCGACGTCGAGGAGCTGGCCGCGTCGATGGTGGCGGCGGGCAAGGCCGCCCGCGACCTGACGCCGGAGCAGCGGGCCGAGGCGCGGCGGCACGCCGACACGTACACCCGTGAGGCGACGCTCATCCCGTTCGAGCGGCGGCTGCGGGAGATCGTCGCCGGCAGCTGACCGCCCCGGGGTCCGGGGGCCGGCCCGCACGGGCCGGCCTGGCGTCGAAGACGCCCACCGGGCCCCGGGCGTGGCGAAGGCGCGGAACGCCGTGAGAAGGGGAAGGGCCCCGGCCGGATCATCGATCCGGCCGGGGCCCTTCCCTTGGCCCGTGGCCCTTACGCCCGTCAGTCCGCGTCGTAGGCGGTGCGGTCCAGGCTGGTCGTCACCTTCAGGTGCGGGTGGGACTTGGCCCACTTCCAGCCGGTCACCGTGGAGTTGATGTCGCTGACGAAGACCGTGTCGATCTTCTCCAGGGCCAGCTCCGGCAGCACCCGCCGCTGCGCGATCCGGGCGAACAGCTGCGGCCTGACCTCGCGGTAGGTCCGGTTGAAGACCTTCTTGTGGAAGGCGTTGGCGACCTTCGTGTGCGCCCGCTGCACGGTCGCCACGGCCAGCTCGGGGCCGATCGCCTCACGGTTCCGCGCGGCGATCCGGCGCGCCCGGCGCAGCACGGCGCGCGGCGCCCGGTAGACGAGGAACCGCTCGGCGCGCGGGATGCGCAGCTTCTTCTCGGCATCGGCGACGCTGACGACCGGCACGCTCGGGTCGAGGTCCAGCCGGTCCCACAGCGCGGGCGCCTGCGCGGTGACGAGGGTGACCTCGGCGCCCTTGGCGACCAGGTGGTTGGCGAAGTCGACGATGCGGCGCGGCTTGGCGGGGGTGAGCGCCAGGACGACGGCACGCCCGACGGGCTCGCCGTCCGCACGCCGCACGGCCACCGCCTCGGACGCCTCGGCCCCGTCGGCCGCCCGCGCCCCGGCACCGTCGGCCGGCTCCGTCTCCGCGTCCTCGGCGGTGTCCGGCACGGGCGGCAGGGCCCCGCCGTACACCTCGGCGAGCTGCTTGCCGACCGCCTCGCGGCCGACCCGGCCCTCCAGCGCCTCGCGGGCGGCCGGCAGGTCCAGCTCGGCGGCGCGGGCGCGCAGCTCGTGGTAGGCGTCCACGATGACCCGCGGGTCGTCGCTGACGTCCATGAGCGCGCCGGCCAGCGTCTCGATGCCGGCCAGCGTCTCCTCGGGGCCGCCGCTGCGGGTGACCAGCACGGGCAGCCCGGACGCGACGGCCTCGACGACGGTCATGCCGAACGTCTCGCGCTTGCTGGCGTGCACCAGCAGGTCGTAGTCGTGCATCAGCGCGCCCACGGCCTCCGGGGCGACGGGCGGCAGGATGCGGAACCGCTCGCCGAGGCCCAGCTCGGCCGCGCGGGCGCGCAGCTCCTCCTCGGCCGGGCCGTGCCCGACCATGGTGAGCGTGGCGCGCGGCTCCTCGGCGGCGACCAGCGCGAACGCCTCCAGCAGCTCCTTGACGCCCTTCGGCTGGACGAGGCGGCCCAGGTACAGCCAGCGCAGCAGCTCCGGGGAGCGCTCGGGGCCCGGCGTGAACCGGTCCAGCTCGATCGCGTTGGGGACGACGCCGACCTTGTCCGCGTACTCGGGGAAGCGGCGCACCACCTGCTCGCGCAGCGCGGAGCTGACGCACAGGAAGGCGTCGGCCCGCTCCAGCACCTGCTCGTACAGGCGGGCGGCGGGGGCCTGGGAGAAGACCTTGTCGAGGAACGAGGAGTGCTCGGTCACCACGATCCGGGCGTCGGGGCGGGCCAGCCGGGTGGCCAGCACACCGCCGTAGATGCCGGTGTGGGCGTGGACGACCGGCGCCTCGATGACCCCGCCGGGCAGCGCGCTGCGCAACGCCTTGACCTGCGCCTCGACCCACGGGGCGTAGTTCCTGCGGTGGATCAGCGGCACGGGGACGCGGACGACGGTCGCCTCGTCGGTGTCGATGACGTGGCCGAGGGCGCCGCGCTCCTGGAGGCGGTCGACGGTGACCCGGATGGCGTCGTTGAGCGGGGCGGACGCGCGGCCGGACCAGTCCTCCGTGTGGAAGACGGTGACCTGCCCGAAACTCCCGGCGACGGCCGCCGTGGCGGCCCGCACGAACGATCCCGCGTACGGGTTGTTCGGCGACGGGTACCAGGGGGTGAGGACCGCCAGGTCGGAGGGGACCACCACACGGCCGGCGCCGTGCGGCTCCAGCACCAGCGTGACGCCGGGGCGGCGCCGCTTGGCGATCCACGCGACGGGCAGCGCCTGGGCGTCGCCCGCGACCACCGTGTCGGCCGTGGCGAACGGCCCCGACGTGGCGGCGGCCAGCTTCTTGGCGGACCCCCAGGCCGTGCCGTCCTTGTCCGGGGCGACGCGGATCACCTTCACGCCGTCCAGCCGGCCCAGCTCGGCCAGCGCCTCGCGCCACTCCGGAGCGTCCAGCACGACCAGGGAGATGCGGGACCCCGAGGAGGCGAGCTCCTTCACCTGCTCGCGTGTCGCCCGTACTCGGTATGTGCCAAGCGCGAGATAGAGCACGTGGCTGTTCATCTGGATCCCTTCGCCCTTTCACCTGCACGCCGCGCACCCGTGCGGCGGAAGCGTCCCCACGGGGTTCGGTAAGGAGATACAGCGCGGCGGCACCACACTACCGAAGGAGGTGCCGCCTCCCGGCACGCGGCCGGGGCGCCGTCAGCCCTCGCGTTCGGCGAGGACGCCGTCCTTCTCCAGGTACACGGCGCCGGTCTGCGGGCACTCCCACACACCCTCCTCGCCGTCCCGCTCGACCAGCCGGACCCCGGCCCGGCCGACCCAGCCGATCCGCTTCGCCGGAACGCCGACGACGAGCGCGAAGTCCGGTACGTCCCGCGTCACCACGGCACCCGCGGCGACCATCGCCCAGCGGCCCACGCGCACCGGCGCGACGCACACGGAGCGGGCGCCCAGCGAGGCGCCCTCGCCGACCTTGACGCCGACGGCCTCCCAGTCGCCGCCGCGCTTCAGCTTGCCCTCGGGGTCCACGGAGCGCGGGTTGTGGTCGTTGGTCAGCACCACGGCGGGGCCGACGAACACCCCGTCGCCCAGCTCGGCGGGCTCGTAGACCAGCGCGTAGTTCTGCAGCTTGACGTTGTCGCCGATGCGCACACCGGTACCGACGTACGCGCCGCGCCCGATGACGCAGCCCTCCCCGAGGCGGGCGTTCTCACGGATCTGCGCGAGCTCCCAGACGCTGCTCCCGGCCCCGATCTCGGCGGTCTCGTCGACCTGGGCGGTGGGCTGGACCCTGTAGTTCACTCTGCTGTCTCTTTCGGGGGACGGCGGAAGTCTTCGCGCCCGAGCATACGCGCCGGGACCCGGGCCTCCGGCCCGCGGTGGGTCACGGCGAGTGCGGCCACACGAGCATCAGGTACACCCCGTAGGCCGTCGACAGCCCGACGGCCGTCCCGAGCACCGTGTACAGGGTCGACGGCCGGGCCGCCGCGAGCGCCCGAGCGAGGGGCACGAGCAGCGGGAAGGCGGGCAGCAGGAACCGCGCCTTGGAGTGGAAGTACCCCGCCCCGCCCACGGCGATGAGCAGCAGCATCCCGGCGTAGACGAGCAGGACGACGGGCTGGCGCTGCTGCACGCAGACGGCGAACAGCACCAGGGAGGCCACGACGGTGGCCGCGCCCACGGCCGTGTTGAGGTTGAGCGGCAGCTTCAGGAAGACGTCCGCGACGCGGTGCAGGGTGAAGGAGCCGCCGTCGAAGGTGCTGCCCCACTTCTCCTGCACCTCGAAGTAGCCGCGCCAGTGCCCCGCCCGGTAGCCGACCCACCCGAACCAGGCGAACCACCCGAGCGGCGCGACGGCCACGGCCGCCAGCAGCGGCCCCGTACGGTCGCTGCGCGGCCCGTCACCACCCCGCGCGGCGCGCCGCCGCGAGGTGAACAGGGCCCACAGCGCGGCGATCACGACCGCGGCGACGACCGCCGACCCGGAGGGCCGGGTGAGCCCGGCGAGCGAGGCCAGCACCCCTGCGGCCACCCAGCGGTGGCTCAGCGCGGCGTACAGCGCCCACGCGCACAGCGCGGTGAAGACCGGCTCGGTGTACGCCATGGACTCGACCATGGCGTGCGGGGCTATGCCCCACAGCACGGTGGCGACGACGGCGGCCCGCCGCCCGGCCACGCGCTCCACGACCGCGTATACCCCCCAGGCGGCGAGCAGCGCGGCGACGACGGCCACACCCCAGGCCACCTGGGCGGAGGACAGCGGCAGCAGCGCCGAACCCGCGCGTATCAACGCCGGGTAGAGCGGGAAGAACGCGTACTTGCACAGGGGGCCCTGGACCGTGCAGGAGTCGGTCATGGGGGCGGCGTAGCCGAAGTCCGCTATGTGCGTGTAGTAGACGGCGTCGTACCTGTCGGCCAGCAGCGTGCCGAGGCCGGGGCCGTCGTCACCGGCGCGCAGCGCCACGGCCGCCACGCCCAGGCAGCGCACGGCCACGTAGGCGAGGAGAGCGGGCCAGGCCCGCGCCGCTGCGCTGCGCAGGCGGAGAAGAAACGATTCGGTGCCGGTGGGCGTCCGCGAGGTGCGCCGGCGGTGCGCCCGTGCGCCCGCCTGCGGGGCGGGGGACGGCTCGGTGTGGACGGGGGGCATGGGCGGCCTCTCCGCGGGTCGACGCGTGGAAGGCGGGCGCCGGGGGAGGGGCCCCGGGCGGGGCCGCGCCACCCGTGCCGCGCCGGAGTGGACGGGGCGGCGCTCAGCGCCGGGGGAGCAGCCGGCCGAGACGGTGCCCGACGCCCCACGCGGTGACCCGCCACAGGGCCTCGACCACGATGGCGCGGCTCATCTTGCTGTCGCCGCGCTCCCGTTCGACGAAGGTGATGGGCACCTCGACGACCTTGAAGCCGGCCTTCACCGTGCGCCAGGCCAGGTCGACCTGGAAGCAGTACCCCTGGGACGCGACCCGGTCCATGCCGAGGCCCTCCAGCGTCCGCCTGCGGAAGGCCCGGTAGCCGCCGGTGACGTCCTTGATCGGTACTCCGAGGAGGGTGCGGGAGTACAGGCTGCCGCCGCGCGAGAGGAACTCGCGGGACCGGGGCCAGTTCACGACCTTGCCGCCCGGCACCCACCGCGAGCCCAGCACGAGGTCGGCGCCGCCGTCGAGGGCGTCGAGCAGGCGGGGCAGCTCCTCCGGCTGGTGGGAGCCGTCGGCGTCCATCTCGACCAGCACGTCGTAGCCGCGCTCGATGCCCCAGGCGAACCCGGCCAGGTACGCGGCGCCGAGCCCCTCCTTGCCGGCCCGGTGCAGCACGTGCACCCGGTCGTCGGAGTCGGCGAGCTCGTCGGCGATCTTCCCGGTGCCGTCGGGGCTGTTGTCGTCGGCGACCAGGACGTGCGCGCGGGGCACGGAGGCCCGTACGCGGGAGACGATCGCTGCGACGTTGTCGGCCTCGTTGTAGGTCGGAATGATCACCAGGACCGCTTCCGCGCCCGCATCCCGCCGCTCGTTGATGTTCACTGCACCTTCACCTCAGGATCCCGCCGGCGGGTCGGACGGCCGCGCGGTTTCCCCGAGCATACGGCGTCGGGACGGCACCCCCCGGGGCCAGGGCGGCTTGTCCGGGTAGGGGTGGAGAGCGGTGATTTACGGACCGTGTGTGATGAAAGCGTGACTGTCGGGTGGTGATCGTGTCTCGAAACCACCTTGAGTGCGCCCTCGGCTACCGAAATGATCTAGCGCGTTAACGCACATTCATTCGGGTGGGGGCATACATGTCCGGCACGGGAAGGCCCCGGCGGCGTCTGGCCGCCGGGGCCCTGGCCGCCGCGTGTCTCGCGCTGGGACCGGGGGCGGTGGCCGGACAGCCGGCCGCCGCCGCCGAGACCTGCGCGGGCGGCGTGGAGAGCGACTTCAACGGCGACGGACTGCGGGACATGGTCATCGCGGACCCGCAGGCCACGGTGGAGGGGATGGCGGCGGCCGGGCAGGTCCACGTCGTCCTGGGTGGCGGAAAAGGGACGGTGCAGGTGCACCAGTCCATGCCGAACGTCTCCGACGGCGCGGAGCCGGGCGACCAGTTCGGCTTCTCCCTCGCGGTCTACGACGCGAACCTCGACGGCTGCAGCGACCTGGCGGTCGGCATCCCGTACGAGGACGTCGGCGAGGTGCCCGACGCCGGACTCGTCCACCTGATCTACGGCTCGCCGCTGGGCATCGGGCAGGGCACGCCCGACAAGGGCTTCCGGCAGGGCGCGGCCCTCGCCGAGACCGCCGAGCCCGAGGACCGGGTCGGGTACGCCGTCGCCGCGACCCGGTCGGCCACCGGGGTCCCGTACCTGGTGATCGGAGCGCCCGGCGAGGACGTCTCCGGCAGGACCGACAGCGGCCTCGTCTCCGCCGTGTACGGCACGGACTTCCGCGCCGTCTCCTTCGACCAGGACAGCCCCGGCGTCTGGGAGGAGCGGGAGGCGTACGACGAGTTCGGCTCGGCCATCGTCGCGTCCGGCGGTTTCTTCGTCGTCGGCGTGCCCGGGGAATCGGTCGACACCGACCAGTCCGCCGGAGTCGTCATGGCGTTCCGCACCTCCATCAACACCGACGGCATCCCCGCGCCGAGCTTCGGCATGGGCCAGCTCCGGGCGGCCGGCTCGGAGAAGTCGGCGGAGACCGGCGACCGGTACGGCACGTCGATGGCGTTCGTGCCCTACCGGCCCTCCACGGCCTCCTCGCCGTCCGAGTACCTGCTGGCCGTAGGGGTCCCCGGAGAGGACCTCGCCGACGTGATGGACGCCGGGGCCGTGCAGACGTACCAGATCTCGGCCACCGGCGGAGTCACCCACCTCGGCTGGATCGACCAGAACACCGCGGACGTCGAGGGCGAGGCCGAGCCCGGCGACTTCTTCGGTCAGACGCTGACCGCCACCAACACCGACCCGGCCTCGGTGGGGACGGCCGCCACCATGCGGCTCGCCGTGGGCGTGCCCGGCGAGGAGTCCACCGAGGAACACGTCGACAAGGGCGGTGTCCAGATCTTCCCGTTCCTCGGGGCTCCGGGCGCGAGCGACGCCTGGCTCGAACCCGGCGCCGGAATCCCCTCCCCACCCGCCTCGCGGCAGCTCGCGGGCGTCAGCCTCGGCGCGACCCGCACCGATCTGTTCGTCGGCATGCCGTACGGCCCCGCCGAGGGCCATGCCGTCCACGCCTTCCCGTGGAACGCGACGACCGGCCAAGCCCCCACCCGGACCTGGCAGCCCGGCCAGGACGGCATCCCCGCGGGCGACGGCGCGTTCGGCGCGGTGGTCCGATGACCCCGCCCCGTACCCCGGCCCACGACACCACCGGAAGAACCGACGGGGGAAGGAACCACGTGTCCACCCGCATACGCCGCACCGGTCTGCTGCGCGGTGCGGCGGTCGCCGCGACGGCGGGCGCCGTCCTCGCCGCCGGGCTGACCGGGCTCCCCGAGCCCGACCGGACCGCCACCACCGCAACGACCGCCGTCCCCCAGGCCGCGCCCGCCCAGGCCGCCACCGAGGAGGCCGCCAAGGACGCCGCGCGTAAGAGCGGCAAGCGCGTCGAGGTGCTCGGCCTGCGCGGGGAGCGCCGCGACGTCTTCGCCGAACCCGACGGCTCCTTCACGGCGCGCGAGTACACCGAACCCGTGCGGACCGTGCGGGACGGCGCGTGGGCCGAGGTCGACACGACCCTCGTCAGGCGCGCGGACGGCACCCTCGGGCCGAAGGCGAGCACCGTCGACCTGGCCTTCTCGTCCGGCGAGGCCGGCAAACCCTTCGCCACCCTCCGCCGGGCGGGTCGCGCGTTCGCCCTGACGTGGCCGTACGGCAAGCTTCCCGCGCCCCGGTTGGAAGGCGACACGGCGACGTACGCCGACGCGCTGCCGGGTGTCGACCTGACGGTCCGCGCCGAGGCCGACGGCTTCGCCCACCTCCTGGTCGTCAGGACGCCCGCGGCCGCGGCGGACCCCCGGCTCGCCCGGATCGACCTGGGCATGACGGCCAAGGGCCTGAAGGTCTCGAAGGACGCCTCCGGGGCCCTCAAGGCGGAGGACGCCGCCGTCGGCGGCACCGTCTTCCAGGCGGGCAAGCCGGTCATGTGGGACTCCGCCTCCGTGGAGGAGACCGCCACCAGGCCGCAGGGCGCCAAGGCCGTCGCCCGCGCCCTCGCCGCGGACGCCCCCGCGCCCGCACCGGCCCTGGAGGGTCCCGGCGGAGGCGGCCGTACGGCACCGCTCGGTGTCGAGGTCGCCGAGGACACGCTGCGGCTGATCCCCGACCGCACGCTCCTCACCGGCCCCGGCACGGTCTTCCCGGTCGTCATCGACCCCATCCAGCGCACCACCTCGCGCAGCGCCTGGACCGGCGTCATGTCCGGCTTCCCGACCGAACAGGACTGGAAGTACAGCGACGGCGCCGGTGTGGGCCGCTGCCCCACCGACTACAACCCGGTGTCCTGCAACGGCGTCGGCGTACGGCGTGTGATGTTCACCATGCCGACGTCCTTCTACAAGGGCAAGCAGATCCTCGGGGCGACGTTCTCCGCTCGCGTCACGCACATCTACCAGGCCCAGCCGGTCGCCATGCCCATCCAGCTGTACCGGATCGGCGGCGCCAACCACACGATCACCGCGAGCACCAACTGGTCCAACACCAGCACCCAGTGGGCCGACCACCTCCAGACCGTCAGCAAGGCGATCTCGCCCGCCGGCTGCTCCAGCCAGGCCAACCTCCACTTCGAGAGCGGCCCCACCGGCGAGCTGACCAACCAGGTCAGAGCGGCCGCCAACGGCGGCTGGACGGCGATGTCGCTCGGACTGCGCGCCCAGGACGAGGGCACCTTCTCCCAGTGGAAGCGGGTCTGCGGCAACGCCTACCTCTCCGTCAGCTACAACACCCTGCCGTCGCAGATCACCGGTGCGCTGATGTCGAGCAACCCGGGCGGCAGCTGCAAGACGGGCACGGCACGCCCCTACACCGAGGTGCCCCCGAAGCTGTACACCGAGGCCCGCGACCCCGACCACGCGGGCGGCCTCACCGACAAGGTGAAGGTCCAGTTCAAGGTCGAGTGGACGGACGCCGCCGGCGTCGCCAAGTCGTACACCGCGGACACCGGCTACATGGCGCCCGTGGCCGGGACCAGGTTCTGGCACCAGGTCCACTCCACCATCCCGCAGAACAGGGTCGTCTCCTGGAGCGCCCGCGCCTTCGACGGCGACGGCTGGGGGCCCTGGTCGGCCACCAAGTGCGAGTTCGTCTACGACGCCACCCTGCCCGGCAAGCCGAACGTCCTGTCCGAGCAGTACCCGGCCGACAGCGTGTGGCACGACGGCGTCGGCACGTACGGCACCTTCACCTTCTCGCCGAACCGGAACGACTCCATCCCCGACACCGACGTGGTCAAGTACCGCTACGCCTTCGACTCCACCGCGTCCCCCGCCACCACCGTCACCCCCGCCGCACCCGGCGGCCCGGCGTCCGTCCAGTGGATGCCGAGCCGCCCCGGCCCGCACTGGCTGGAAGTCGTCGCCGTCGACAGGGCCGAGAACCCGAGCACCGTGCACCGCTACGAGTTCAACGTCACCGAGGGCAAGTCGGCCGCCGCCCAGTGGAGCCTCGCCGACCCGGCCGGCAGCACCGAGGCCCACGACGAGCAGGAGAAGTTCTCCGCTTCGGCCGGCGGCGGCGTGACCTTCGGCGTCGAGGGACCCGGCGGCAAGGTCGACTCCGCGGTACGCCTCGACGGCACCGCCGAGGCGTACCTGGACGCCGGCCAGACCGTCCTCGACACCGCCGGCGGCTTCAGCGTCAGCGCCTGGGTGCGCCCCACCGACCTGAGCCGCGACATGACCGTCGTCAGCCAGGACGGCACGGGCGAGCCCGGCTTCACACTCGGCTACAACGCCGTCGCCAGGACCTGGGCGTTCTCCGTCCCGCGCACCGACGTGCAGAGCGTCGGCGAGTGGCGCGCGGCGGCCACCGGCCTCACCGTCGTGAAGGACCAGTGGGTCCTGCTGACAGGCGTCTACGACGCCCAGCAGGCGCAGCTGAAGCTCTACGTCAACGAGACGCTCAAGGGCAGCTCGCCGCGCCTCTCCGCATGGAGGTCGTACGGCCCGCTCCAGATCGGCCGCTCCACGGCGAAGACCGGCTACCGCGGCCACTTCACCGGCGACCTCGCCGAGGTCCGCGTCTTCGACCGCGTCCTGCCCGCCGCGCAGGTGGCGGAGCTGATGACGGTCAAGCCGGTACGCAAGGGCTACTGGCAGCTCGACACGGCGACGAACGGCGCCTCCCCGGAGACCGGCGGCGGCGCCCCGCTCCAGCTGCACGGCGACGCGTACGTGTACCGCCCGGCGGACCCGGTCTTCGACGAGGCCGCCCTCGTCGGCGACGGCCACCTGGTCCTCGACGGAGACGGCGACCACGCCGCGACGGCGGCCCCGCCGATCACGGGCGGCACCAGCTTCACGATGACCGCCCGGGTGCAGCTCACCTCGCTCGACGCGACCGCCCCGCAGACCGTCCTGTCGCTGCCCGGCACCCACGCCAACCGCGCGGTGGTGCGCTACCGACCAGGCTCCGCGACCGAACTACCGGCGTGGGAACTGGCCGTCGCCCGGTCCGACGAGACGACGGCGGAGGTGCGGGTCTTCCGGGACGACCAGCAGCTGCCCGACAACGAGGGGGCCGGTCAGCACCTGGCGGTCGTCTACGACGCCTTCGCCAACGACATCCGGCTGTACGTCAACGGGCAACTCGCGGCCGCCGCCGACCGCATGGAGGACACGCTGTGGTCCGCGACGGGCGGTCTCCAGATCGGCCGGTCCCTGACCGGCGACAGCGAGTACCTCGCCGGCTCCCTCGACGAGGTCCGTGTGTACAGCGGTGCCGCCGACACGACGGCCGTCCAGAGGATGGCCCTTCTGGCGCCACTGACCGACATCTGACACCTCCCGGTGCGCCGACACCGCCACGGCGGCGTCGGCGCACCCCTCACGCTCCACCCCATCCGGAATCCGACCCTCGGAGCCCTCTGATGTCTCTACGTGGCCGCCTGCTGCGCCACCGCCTGCCGAGAGGCGCGGTCGCCGCGACCGTCCTCGGCCTCTCCCTGACACTGACCGCGTCCACCGTCCAGTCCATCGCCTACGCAGAGGACAGAGGCCGCGGCAGGCCCGGCGTCCAGGACTTCGGCGATCCCGCCGAAGGCACCGACGCCAAGGCCGCACCCCGCCCCTCCGACCCCGCCCGCAAGGCCGCGGTCACCGGGCTCGACCGGGCGTCCTGGCCCAGGCAGGGCAGCGCGGAAGTCGCCGTGGCGGCAGCCGGCTCGAAGAAGCCCGCAGTGGCGACACCGGGCGGCCTCCCCGTCTCCGTCACGGCCCCGCAGGCCCCGGCCCAAGCCAAGGCAGGCCCCGCCGCGCCTTCCGCCAAGGCCTCGCCCGCGACCCCCGGCAAGGTCAAGGTCGACGTCCTCGACCCGGCGCGCGCCGCGCAGCTCGGCGTCAGCAGCCTCCTCCGGCTGGAGCGCGCGGACGACGGCGACAAGGCGGCCGAGGTCCGCGTCACCGTCGGCTACTCGTCCTTCGCCGAGGGGTACGGCGGCAGCTACGGCTCCCGCCTCCACCTCGTCCAGCTCCCGGCCTGCGCCGCGTACGCGCAGCCCGGCTCCGCGAAGTGCCCCGAGGCGCCGAAGCCGCTCGCGACGGTCAACGACGCGAAGAGCCGGACCCTGGCCGCCGACGTCACGGCCGCGCCCGCCGACGCCGGCCCCTCCACCATGGCCGTCGACGGCGCCCCGCTGGTCGCCGTGACGTCGGGTCCGTCCTCCGCGCAGGGCACGTACAAGGCCACGGCGCTCTCGCCGTCCGCCAGCTGGAACGTCTCCGCGTCGTCGGGCGGCTTCTCCTGGAGCTATCCGCTCCGCACGGTGCCGACCCCCGGCGGCCAGGTGCCGAGCCTCGGCCTCGGGTACTCCTCCCAGTCCGCCGACGGCCGCACCTCGGCCACCAACAACCAGGGCTCCTGGATCGGCGAGGGCTTCTCGTACGACCCGGGCTACATCGAGCGCCGCTACAAGCCGTGCTCCGACGACGGCCACGCGGGATCCGGCGAGCAGTGCTGGGCGTTCGACAACGCCACGATCCTCCTCAACGGCAGCGCCACCGAACTCGTCAAGGACGACAAGACCGGCAAGTGGCACCTCGCCTCCGACGAGGGCGCCAAGGTCGAGAAGCTGACGAACACCGTCAACGGCGACAACGACAACGAGTACTGGCGCGTCACCACCACCGACGGCACCGAGTACTACTTCGGTCTCAACCGCCTCCCCGGCTGGGCGAGCGGCAACGAGGAGACCGCGTCCACCTGGACGGTGCCCGTCTTCGGCGACGACGCGGGCGAGCCCTGCCACAACGCCACCTTCGCCAACGCCCACTGCAAGCAGGCGTGGCGCTGGAACCTGGACTACGTGAAGGACGCCCACGGCAACGTGATGTCGTACTTCTACCAGCCGGAGACGAACCACTACGCCCTGGGCGGCAAGACCGACGTCAACGGCACCCCCTACCACCGGGGCGGCTACCTCAAGCGCATCGACTACGGTCAGCGCGACGGCGAGGTGTACGCGGCCAAGGCCCCGGCCCGTGTGGTCTTCACCACCGCCGAACGCTGCCTGCCCACGGCCACGTTCGACTGCGCGGAGGCCAAGCGCATCCCTGCGAACGCCGCGCACTGGCCTGATGTCCCCGTGGACCAGGAGTGCAAGCCCGACACCAAGTGCAAGGTCGGCCAGACGTTCTGGACCACCAAGCGCCTCACGGGCGTCACCACCCAGATGCGCAAGGACGCCACGACCTACCAGGACGTGGACGCCTGGACGTTCACCCATCTGTTCACCGACAACGGCGACGACTCGAAGACGCTCTGGCTGTCGAAGATCGACCACGAGGGTCGCGCCGGCACCACCGCGGCCAAGCTGCCCTCCCTGGAACTCTTCGGCGAGCAGCTCGTCAACCGGGTCGACGCGCCCGGTGACAACATCGCGCCGTTCCACCGCTTCCGCCTCGCCACGGTCCTGAGCGAGACCGGGGCACAGCTCGACGTCAACTACGCCCCGGCGGAGTGCACCGCAGGCGCGCTTCCGGCCCCCGGTTCGTCCACCAAGCGCTGCTACCCCGTGAAGTGGTCGCCGCCCGGCACCATCGAGCCGATCACGGACTGGTTCCACAAGTACGTGGTGGCCGAGATCATCGAGACCGACCGTACCGGCGGTAGCGACAGCCTGGTCACCCGCTACGACTACGCGAAGGGCAAGGGCGCCTGGCGCAAGGCCGAGCCGGACGGCATCACCCAGGAGAAGTTCCTCACCTGGGGCGGCTGGCAGGGCTACGACAAGGTCACCGTCACCAGCGGCACCGCCGAGCAGCAGAAGACCCGCATCGACTACACGTACATGCAGGGCATGGACGGCGACAAGGACCCCTCCGGCGGCACGCGCTCGGTCAAGGTGGCCGACTCCACCGGCGCCGAGTACACCGACGTGAAGGAATTCACCGGCCACCAGCTCGAAACGGCCACCTACGACAAGGGGGAGGTCGTCGCCAAGACGATCTCCCAGCCGTGGATGCACCACACGGCCACCCAGACGCAGCCGTGGGCGACGAGCCACGCGACCATCGTCCGGCCCCGGGTGAACCGCGGCTTCACGCTCCTGTCGAACGGCACCTGGCGCGAGACCAAGGCCACCACGACCTACGAGACGGCGAACGGCACCGGTCGCGTCACCCAGGTCGAGGAACTCGGCGACGTGTCGAAGTCCGGTGACGAGTCCTGCACCAGGACCTGGTACGCGGACAACCCGGCCAAGAACATCCTGTCCCTGCCGTCACGAAGCGAGTCGGTCTCGGTCGGCTGCGCCACCACCCCGGACCGGAGCAAGCAGGTCCTCGCGGACGAGCGCACCTCCTACGACGGCCTCGCCTTCGGCGCCGCGCCGGAGAAGGGGGACGCCACCAGGACCGAGCGCCTCACCTCGCACGACGGCACCACCGCCACCTACCAGGTGACCGGCACGACGACGTACGACGCCTTCGGCCGTCCCCTCTCCCAGACCGACGCCTCCGGAGCGAAGACCACCACGGCGTACACCGAGGCGAACGGTCTGATCTCCCAGACGAAGCGCACCAACGCCCTCGGCCACGTCACCACCACCGACTACGCCCCCGCCTGGGGAGCGTCCATCGGCCAGACCGACCCGAACGGCAATCGCACCCAGCTCGCCTACGACGGACTCGGACGCCTCACCTCCGTGTGGCTCCCCGACCGCTCGTCGGCGCAGACCCCGAGCATCAGGTACTCGTACAACGTACGCCGTGACAAGGTCGTCGCGATCAAGACCGAGAAGGTCGAGAACGACGGCTCGTACGGCGCCGAGCACACGCTCTACGACAGCCTCCTGCGCCCGAGGCAGATACAGACCGAGGGTTCCGGCGGCACCCGCATGGTCGCCGACACCTTCTACGACGGCGTCGGCAAGGTGAAGAAGACCAACGCGACCTACAACGCGGCGGGCGCCCCTTCCGACGAACTCCTGCTCGTCCACAACGGCGAGGTGGGCGCCCAGACGCTCATGGAGTACGACGGCCTGGGCCGCCAGACCGCGCAGGTCTTCGCCGTCTCCGGCGTGGAGCAGTGGCGGACGACGACCGCCTACTCCGGTGAGCGCACCGACGTGGACCCGCCCAAGGGCGGTACGGGCACCACCACGATCACGGATGCCCTCGGCCGGACCACCGAAGTCCGCCACTACCGGGGCGACGCGCCCAACGAGCTCCTCGGCTACGACGCGACGACGTACACGTACACGCCGAAGGGCCTCCTGGAGACGGTCACCGACGCGCAGGACAACGTCTGGCGCTACGAGTACGACCAGCTCGGCCGCAAGGTCAAGAGCGTCGACCCCGACGCCGGCACCTCGACGACCCGGTACGACGAGCTCGACCGTCCCGTCGCGGTGACGGACGCCCGCGGCAAGCGGACCTCCACCGTCTACGACAAGCTGGGACGCGTCACGGCCACCTGGCAGGGCGCGCCCGACACCGGCACGAAGCTCAGCGAGACCCGCTACGACAAGGCGGGCTGGCTGGGCAAGGCGTGGGCGAACCTCACCTACACCTCTCCGACCGAGTACTTCGCGTCGGTCGTGCAGGAGATGGACCGGTTCTACCAGCCGCTCAAGACGATGCACGTCGTACCGGAATCTCAGGGCGCCCTGGCCGGCAACTACCTCTACACCTCCAGTTACAACAGGGACGGCACCCTGCAGGGCAGCTCCCTGCCCGCGGCCGGCGGCCTGCCCGCCGAGGGCCTGGTCTACGGCTACGACGAGCTGCAGCGCCCGAAGAGCATGTCGGGTTACGTCACCGACGCGGTCTACAGCGGCCAGAGCCACCTGCAGCAGCTCGAACTCTTCACCGGCACCGGGAAGAAGGTCTGGAACACCTTCGCCTACGAGAAGGGCACCGACCGCCTCACCCGGTCCCTGGTGGACGTGTACGGCGCGCCCGCACGGGTCAAGGAGTCGACCTACTCCTACGACCAGGCGGGCAACGTCCTCTCCGTCGCCGACACGGCGAACACCGCCGCCCCCGACGTCCAGTGCTTCCGGTACGACAACCGGCAGCGGCTCGCCGCGGCGTGGACCCCGGCGGCCACGGCGACGGACGCCTCCGGCTCGGGAACCATCGGCTCCACCGCGCCGGTGTCGGGCTCGGGCCCCGCGGCCTGCCAGGCCGCGCCCGGCGCGAGCGCGCTCGGCGGCCCGGCGCCGTACTGGAAGTCGTACGTCACCGACGCCATCGGCAACCGCACCTCGGAGACCGTCCACGACACGTCCCTGGACGCGTCGAAGGACATCACCCGCACCTACACCTACGGCGCGGCGGGCGCGGCCGGGAACGGGCCGCACCAGCTGACCAAGGTCGTCGAGAAGACACCGACGGGCGACCGCCAGTCGACGTACGAGTACGACGCCGCCGGCAACACCACCAAGCGCGTCATCGGCGGCGACGCCCAGGTGCTGGAGTGGAACGACCAGGGCAAGCTCGCCAAGGCCACGGAGGCGAACGGCACCGAGACGACGTACCTGTACGACGGCAGCGGCAACCGCATCCAGCGCAAGGACCCGACCGGCACCACCGTCTACCTGCCCGGCATGGAGCTGAAGCTCTCCGCCGACGGCACGAAGACCGAGGCGACCCGGTACTACACCTTCGCCGGACAGACCGTCGCGGTCCGCACCGACGACAACAAGGTCTCCTTCATCGCCTCCGACCACCACGGCACGGGCGAGGTGGCGATCGACTCCGCCACCGGAGCCGTCTCCCAGCGCCGCTTCGACCCGTACGGCGTCGAACGCGGCCAGGCCACGGGCACATGGCCGGGGGAGAAGGGCTATGTCGGCGGCACGATCGACAAGTCCACGGGGCTGACACATCTGGGCGCCCGCGAGTACGACCCGGTGATCGGCAAGTTCATCTCCGTCGACCCGATCATCGACTACACGCAGCCGCAGCAGATGAACGGCTACGCCTACGCCAACAACAGCCCGGTCACGCTGTCGGACCCGAGCGGACTGATGCCGGCCGAGTGCATGACCCGCGAGATCGACTGCCGGCACGGACGCCCCACGGGCAAGTCCGACCCGGTCGACGACGCCGAGAGCGACGTCAACGAGGCCAAGAAGATCTTCTCGGGGGCCGAGGAGCAGAAGTCCGACGCCCGGCAGCGCATCAAGAAGGCCGCCAAGACGCTGATCAAGATCGTCAAGGACGAGCTCGGCATCACGGCCGCCTTCGACTGCGTCTCCAGCGGCGACCTTGGGGCGTGCGGCGAGACCCTGCTCAACATCGCGGGCAGCTTCGCCGGCGGTATCGCCGGAAAGCTCCTGGCGAAGTACGGCATGCCGTGGAACATCAAGAAGGGCTACGCGCTCGGGAAGAGGATCGTCGGCCTCGTCGGCGAACTCATCGACGGCGTGAAGGGCTACTTCGAGGCCGGCAAGGCCGTGGACAGAGCCCGGGGGGTCCTGGCCAAAGCGCAGGACAAACTGGCGGCGGCCAGAAAGAAGGCGGCGCAGCTCCGGCTGAAGACCGGCTGCCACAGCTTCCTGCCGGGCACCCTGGTCCTCCTCGAGGACGGCACCACCAAGCCGATCGAGGAGGTGGAACTCGGCGACAAGCTCAAGGTGACGGACCCCGAGACGGGCGAGACCACGGTCCGCGAGGTCGCCGGCACCATCGTCACAGAGGACGACAAGCACTTCGTCGACCTGACGATCGAGGGCGGCACGGGTCGGCCGGAAGCCCTGATCTCCACCACGACCCACCCCTTCTGGGTGGAGTCCGAGAACCGCTGGATCGAGGCCGGCGACCTCAAGCCGGGCATGGAACTGCGCACGGCCGACGGCGACGTGGCTCCGGTGAAGTCCGTCCGCCCGTTCGACCAGCGCCAGCGCACCCACGACCTGACCCTGACGGACATCCACACGTATTATGTGCTGGCTGGGGCTGCGTCGGTCCTCGTTCACAACTGCGGAGGGATCGACGACGATGCGCACGCAGCACTTCAGGATCGCCATGGGAATGACATTGCCGATGGCGTTGACTATAACGTTCAGCGCATGTGTCCGTCCTGCAACTCGGCCAGCGATGCAGCGGATCACACCATTAGTGGAATCGGCGGCAACACGGATGAATTGGGGCGGTACTTGGCTGGTCAGCGCGACTTGGGTATGACCCATGTCGACCGAAGGAAGCCGGGAACAACTGCCAGACGCGATGAGAGTAGGGTGGATTCAAGGGGTAGAGGCGTGACGATCGTCCAAAACTCCTACATGGTTCACGCTTATCACCAATCGTTGGACGAGTTCAACAGCATCTTCAATTAGCCGGGGTGAGGTCGCATGTATAGGAGGGTTCGCCTCAGGCGTTCGGGTGAAAGCTACGTACTCAGCCTCACTCCGGCCCAATTCGAACTGGCCAGAAGGGTGCTTGTGGATCTTTATGGCGGCAGTCACTCCTTGGAAGTGGTGGGCGTCGTGGCCGGTGACGCGTCGGCGGAACTCCTCGAACTGAGGGGCCGAGAGGTGGACTTCCAGTCCCTCTCGAGCATTGAGGTGCCGTTGAGTCACTCCGATCTGCGGGTGCTGTATGGGGCCCTAGCGTTCGCCTTCTTGAATCGCTCATCGGAAGAGGCGTTTCACAACAGGTACGGCTTCTACAGTGAGAATGTTCAGGCTGTGGGGTGGGCGATCTGTGCGGCTCTCCAGGGGGCAGAGAGTTCGATGTAGCGATTCTTCCCGGGACTGAACTGAATGCTTGTCCTGGGTTCACATTTCCAGAGGGTTAGCCCAGTTCGAAACTGCTCGCGCAATGGGAAGTTCTCGGAGCTGGATTCAATTTCCCTGGGATTCCAGCACAGGTGTGAAGCCCCGTCAGGTTTGCCCTGGCGGGGCCTCTGCGCGGGGTGAGGGCCGTAACTGACGGCAGCGGACGAGGGCGGTGCAAGGCGGCGGTTCTTCGTCATCGAAGCAGGCCGTCTCTGTGATCCCAGCACTGCTGAGCGCGGTGCTGAGGGCATCGATGGCGTCTCGCTGGAGGCGGAGGAGGACGTGGGCGTCGACGGTGGCGGTTGCGCCGATGTGCTTGGCCGAGGGGCCCCTTGATCACGGCGAGGTCGACGCCCCGTTCCAAGGGCCAGGCGGCGGTCGAGTGCCCGAAGGCGGGGTGAGCCCTCTTCGGTGGCGGTGATGGGGCGGTCGCGGTTGTGGCGGCGGGTCCGGGGGCGGCTCACGGCCGGGTGGGGTCCCGGCGGCCCGGCCGTCGCCCGCCCCGGCCCGGTTTGACCGGTCAGGGTGGGGCGCCTAGTCTTGACCGTCGGCGTGTTTCCATGCGCGCCAGCTCCTGAGCACCTTCCCTCCCGGCCCAGGTCGGGGGAGGCCGTCTCGACCATCCGGTTCAGTCGCGGGCCCCGGCCCGTGCGGGCGGCTGGCGTCAGGGGTTTCCGTTACGAGCGAGGAGAGATCCGCGTGTACGCCATCGTGCGCAGCGGTGGTCGCCAGCACAAGGTTGCTGTCGGCGACATCGTTGAGGTTGACAAGATTTCCACTGCCAAGGTTGGCGACACGGTCGAGCTCTCGACCCTGCTCGTTGTCGACGGCGACGCCGTGACCAGCGACCCGTGGGTCCTGGCCGGGATCAAGGTCCAGGCCGAGGTCGTGGACCACCACAAGGGCGCCAAGATCGACATCCTGCGCTACAAGAACAAGACCGGCTACCGCCGTCGTCAGGGCCACCGCCAGCAGTACACGGCGATCAAGGTCACGGCGATCCCCACGGCCGCGAAGTAAGGGACTGAGGAGACATGGCACACAAGAAGGGCGCATCGTCCACCCGGAACGGTCGCGACTCCAACGCTCAGCGGCTCGGCGTGAAGCGCTTCGGCGGTCAGGTCGTCAACGCCGGTGAGATCCTGGTCCGCCAGCGCGGCACCCACTTCCACCCGGGCGCGGGCGTCGGCCGCGGCGGCGACGACACGCTGTTCGCGCTGCAGGCCGGTTCGGTGCAGTTCGGCACCTTCCGCGGTCGCAAGGTCGTGAACATCGTCCCGGTCGCCTGATCGGACGCTTCGCGAGGGCGGGCCTCTCCTCCCGTACGGTGTACGCCGTGCGGGAAGAGGGTCCGCCTTTCGCGTGTTACAGCTGAGACACCTCGTACGTTTCTTTCTTTCCGCACCGCTGGAGGCACCCCACCATGACCACCTTCGTGGACCGCGTCGAGCTGCACGTCGCCGCGGGTAACGGAGGCCACGGCTGTGCCTCCGTCCACCGGGAGAAGTTCAAGCCGCTCGGCGGCCCCGACGGCGGCAACGGCGGGCGCGGCGGGGACGTGATCCTCGTCGTCGACCAGTCCGTGACCACGCTGCTCGACTACCACCACTCCCCGCACCGCAAGGCCACCAACGGCAAGCCCGGCGAGGGCGGCAACCGCTCCGGCAAGGACGGCCAGGACCTCGTCCTGCCGGTGCCGGACGGCACGGTCGTCCTCGACAGGAACGGTGAGGTCCTCGCCGACCTGGTCGGCCACGGCACCCGGTACGTGGCGGCGCAGGGCGGCCGCGGCGGCCTCGGCAACGCCGCGCTGGCCTCGGCCCGCCGCAAGGCGCCCGGCTTCGCGCTGCTCGGCGAGCCCGGCGACTTCCAGGACATCGTCCTGGAGCTGAAGACCGTCGCCGACGTGGCGCTGGTCGGCTACCCGAGCGCCGGCAAGTCCTCGCTGATCTCCGTGCTGTCCGCCGCGAAGCCGAAGATCGCCGACTACCCGTTCACCACTCTCGTGCCGAACCTCGGCGTCGTCACCGCGGGCTCCACCGTCTACACGATCGCCGACGTGCCCGGCCTCATCCCCGGCGCCAGCCAGGGCAAGGGCCTCGGCCTGGAGTTCCTGCGCCACGTCGAGCGGTGCAGCGTCCTGGTGCACGTCCTGGACACCGCCACCCTGGAGTCGCAGCGCGACCCGCTGTCCGACCTGGACGTCATCGAGGAGGAGCTGCGCCAGTACGGCGGGCTCGGCGAGCGGCCCCGCGTCGTCGTCCTCAACAAGGTCGACATCCCGGACGGCAAGGACCTCGCCGACATGGTGCGCCCCGACCTGGAGGCGCGCGGCTACCGCGTCTTCGAGGTGTCGGCCGTCGCCCACCAGGGCCTGAAGGAGCTGTCGTACGCCCTCGCGGAGATCGTCGCCCAGGCGCGCGCCGCGAAGCCGAAGGAGGAGGCGACCCGCATCGTCATCCGCCCGAAGGCCGTGGACGACACCGGCTTCACCGTCACGCGGGAAGAGGACGGCCTGTACCGGGTGCGCGGCGAGAAGCCGGAGCGCTGGGTCCGCCAGACCGACTTCAACAACGACGAGGCCGTCGGCTACCTCGCCGACCGCCTCAACCGCCTCGGTGTCGAGGACGAGCTGATGAAGGCCGGTGCCCGGGCGGGCGACGGTGTCGCCATCGGCTCCGAGGACAACGCCGTCGTCTTCGACTGGGAGCCCACGCTCATGGCGGGTGCCGAGATGCTCGGCCGCCGCGGCGAGGACCACCGCTTCGAGGCTCCGCGGCCCGCCGCCCAGCGCCGCAAGGACCGCCAGGCCGAGCGGGACGAGGCGGAGCGCGAGTACGACGAGTTCAACCCCTTCTGACCGACGCCCTTCTGACGCCGCGTCGGGTGATACTGACGGCGCGTCAGGGGGGCTTCGGCCGCCCGTGAACGGCGGGGCCGCCCGGTGGCGGCCCCGCCGTTCACGTGCGCGCCGCCGCCCGGCGCGCGCGGTCCGGGCCTCGGCCCGAGAATGGTGCCTGGTCCGTACAACCTTTTCCGGAGCGGCACCGTCTAGCTGTCCGGGCGACCGCGCGGTGCGCCCTCACGTACACACATGGGGCATCGGTGAAGATCTCTTTCCTCATCCACACCGTCTACGGCATCGGCGGGACCATCCGCACCACGCTCAACCTCGCCGAGGAGCTCGCCGACCAGCACGAGGTCGAGATCGTCTCCGTCTTCCGGCACCGTGACATCCCCCTCTTCACCATCGACCCGCGCATCACCGTCGTCCCCCTGGTCGACACCCGCCCCGCGTCGCCGACGTGCGAGAAGGAGCACCCGGACCAGCTCGCCCCCGCCGCGTTCTTCCCCCGCACCGAGGCGCGGTACAAGGAGTACAGCAGGCTCACCGACGAGCGGGTCCGCGCCCACTACGCACGCTCCGACGCCGACGTGGTGATCGGCACCCGCCCCGGACTGGTCGCGTACGTCGCGCAGTTCGCCCCCGACGGCGCGGTGCTCATCGGCCAGGAGCACATGACGCACAACCACCACAAGCCCGCCCTGCGCGAGGAGATGCGGCCCCACCTCGAAGCGCTCGACGCGTTCGTGACCGTCTCCGAGGGCGACGCCCAGGTGTGGCGCGAGCAGATGAAGCTGCCCGGCACCCGTGTGCTGTCCATACCGAACAGCGTCCCCGAGCCCATGGTCGCGCCGTCCGACCAGTCCGGCACGACCGTCGTCGCGGCCGGGCGGCTCTCCTCGGAGAAGCAGTACGACGTACTGATCCGCGCCTTCGCCCAGGTCGTCGCCGTACGGCCCGAGTGGACACTGCGCATCTGCGGCTGGGGCACCGAGCGGGACAGGCTGCGCCGCCGCATCGAGAACCTCGGCCTGCACGACCACGTCCTCCTCATGGGCCCCCGCTCGCCCATCGAGCCCGAATGGGTCAAGGGCGCCATCGCCGCGTCCACGTCACGGCACGAGTCCTTCGGCATGACGCTCGTCGAGTCCATGCGCTGCGGCGTCCCCATGGTCAGCACCGACTGCGACTACGGTCCCCGCGAAATCATCAAGGACGGCGAGGACGGGCTGCTCGTACCGGTCGGCGACGCCGACGCCGTGGCCGCCGCGCTGCTGCGGCTGATCGAGGACGAGGGGCTGCGCCGCCGCATGGGCGAGGCCGCCCGGCGCAACGCGCGGCGCTTCGACCCGCCGGTCATCGCCCGGCGGTACGCCGACCTCTTCGCGGAGCTGGGCGCGGGCGGCCGGGCCCGGCCCCGGCCCGTCCCCGCGGCGACGGCGACTGCCGGGGCGGAGACACGGCCTGCCGCCGCCGGCGCTCCGGACGGTGCCCGCGGCCACGGGGACGCGCCCGGGGACGCGCCCGGGGACGCGTACGGGAACGCGCTCGGGGACGTGCACGGGGACGTGCACGGTGGAGCGACGGCCGGGCCGGACGAGAGCGCGCGCGAACACCCGGCCGACGCCGGGGAACAGCGCCCCGGCCCCGAGAACCTCGCCCCCGAGAACCCCGTGCCCGAGGACCCCGGCCCCGAGAACCCCGCGCCCGGGGACCCCGCCCACGAGGACCCCGCCCCCGTCGCCGACTGCGTCGCCGAGGCGGACGGTTCGCTCACCGTCACCGTGATCTCCCCGCCCGCCCTGGCCGCCCGCCCCGGCGGCCTGCGCCTCGTCGCCGTACTCCAGGGCCGGGGCGGAAACCAGAGCGGCGAACCGGTCGAGCGGACGTACGCCTTCCGGCCCGACGCCACCCTCACCATCCCCGCGGGCGCGGACCTCCCCGAGGGGAACTGGGTGTGCCACGTCGAGCAGCCCGCGACCGGCGCGCGCACCCCGCTCACCGCCCGCGCCGTCGACCAGCGCGGATCGCTGCGCCCCGCCGACCGGATGGCCCCCGGCGACGGCGTGCGCCATCTCGTCCCCTACCGCCGCCCCCCGCGGCACCTGCTGGAGCTGCGCTCCTGGGTGCGGCCCGTGCACGCCGAGGCCGGCGCCGTCGGGCTGACCCGCGACCACGCCACCGTCACCGGCAGGCTCCTCGGGCCCGCCACGGACCGGGCCGACCGGCCGGAGCTGGTCCTGCGCCGGTACGACAGCCACGAGGAGGTCGCCGTCCCCGGCACCTGGCTGCCCGGCGACCGGTTCCGGGTGGACCTGCCGTGGGAGGAGCTGGCCGGGCGCCGCCGCCGCGAGCAGGACACGTGGGCGCTGTGGCTGCGGTACGCCCCGGACCGGGCGCCGGTGAAGGTCGCGCGGCTGCTCGACGACATCGTCGCCAAGGCCGACGTCTTCGCGTACCGGCCCGTACGGCGCCACAGGCGGCGCCCCCTGCTGCCGGCGCGCCGCCTGCTGCGGGCCCTGCGGCGGCAGCCCCAGCTCATGGTCGAGCTCACCCTCCGCCACGACGGCCACAACGCCCTGTACGTCAAGGTGACCGACGCGTGACCGGCCGCAGCCGGTGAGGGCTCGCCCGCCAGGGCCGGTGAGGGACCGCCCACCAGCCCGACCCGGCCCGACCCCGGCCCGGCGCGTCCGGCCGGGGACGCCCGCGCCCCGGTCGCGCCCGGTGCACCAGCCCTCCCGCACCGCCGGGCCGTGTGCCGTCCGTCACCACGGCCGCCGCTCCCGCCTCCCGCAACCCGGCTGGCCACACGGTGAACTGCCGGTGTCCGGCAAGAAACCGCCCCCTCCGTCCCGCCTTGCGGGACGGTCACGGAGGGTGCGACCATCAGCCCGTCCCCGAGCCATAGCAAGGTAGGTCGTCCCTGTGTCTGCGCCTTCGTCCGCGCCTCGTGAAGCCAAGACCCGCACCACCGCCGTCGTCCTCGCGGGCGGGACCGGCCAGCGCGTGGGACTGTCCATCCCGAAGCAGCTGCTGAAGATCGCGGGCAAGCCGGTCATCGAGCACACGCTCACCATCTTCGAGCAGGCGGAATGCGTCGACGACGTCATCGTCCTGATGGCGCCGGGCTTCGTGGCCGACGTCGAGAAGATCGTCGCCAAGGCCGGGCTGACCAAGATCACGCGGATCATCGAGGGCGGCTCCACCCGCAACGAGACCACCGAGCGGGCCATCCGCGCACTCGGTGAGGGCCTCGCCGAGGGCGAGGACCTGAACGTCCTCTTCCACGACGCCGTACGCCCCCTCCTGTCACAGCGAGTGATCGAGGACTGCGTGGCGGCCCTCGACCGGTACCAGGCCGTGGACGTCGCCATCCCCTCCGCCGACACGATCATCGTGACCCGCACGCACGGCGAGGACGGCGAGTTCATCACGGAGGTCCCGGACCGCTCCCGGCTGCGCCGCGGCCAGACCCCGCAGGCGTTCAAGCTCTCCACGATCCGCAGGGCGTACGAGATCGCGGCCGGCGACCCCCACTTCCAGGCGACCGACGACTGCACGGTCGTCCTCAAGTACCTCCCGGACGTGCCGATCCACGTCGTGCCCGGCGACGAGTACAACATGAAGGTGACACAGCCCGTCGACGTCTTCATCGCCGACAAGCTGTTCCAGCTCGCCTCCACCGCCGCCCCCGCCCAAGCCGGCGAGGACGCCTACCGCGAGCTCCTCTCCGGCCGCACGCTCGTCGTCTTCGGCGGGTCCTACGGCATCGGCGCCGACATCGCCGTCCTCGCCGAGCGGTACGGCGCCCGCGTCTACGCGCTCGGCCGCTCCACCACCGGCACCCACGTCGAGAACCCGCAGCACGTCGAGGACGCCCTCGCCACCGCGTACGCCGAGACCGGCCGCGTCGACTACGTCATCAACACCGCCGGCGTCCTGCGCATCGGCAAGCTCGCGGAAACCGACAGCGCCACCATCCAGGAAGCCCTGAACGTCAATTACCTGGCGCCCGTACAGATCGCGCGAGCCTCCTACAAGTATCTCGTGGAGACCAAGGGGCAGCTTCTCCTCTACACCTCCTCCAGCTACACCCGGGGCCGCGCCGAGTACAGCCTCTATTCGTCCACCAAGGCGGCCATGGTGAATCTCACGCAGGCCCTCTCCGACGAATGGGCGGCCGACGGAATCCGCGTGAATTGCGTCAATCCGGAGCGCACCGCCACGCCCATGCGGACCAAGGCCTTCGGCCAGGAGCCCGCCGGTACGCTGCTCTCCTCCGAGGCCGTCGCCCGCACCTCCCTCGACGTCCTCCTCTCCGAGCTGACCGGCCACGTCATCGACGTACGGCAGCAGGACCCCACCCGCGCGGCGGGCGAGGCGTCCGGCTTCGAGCAGGCCCTGGCCGCCGTGCTCGACCGTCAGGAAGATGTGTAATACTCACAGGATGTGAATTCCCGGGCCCCCGCATCAGCGAGTGATTCGCGAATGCGGGGGCCCGCTCGGTGAAGCCCGTCTTCACAGAGCGAAACGCCTTATGGAAACAACCGGCATCCCCGTCTGGAGCAGGTTCCACGTGATTTCGACCGTCATTCGACTGGCCCGGGTGGGCAGCAGGTCGGAGCTGGCCGCGGCAGTCCTCCTGGGACTCGCGTTCCCTTGCCTCGCGCTCGCCGCGCTGATCCCGAACATCTGGCTGTTCGCGGGAGCCGGCGCCGCCACCTACGCCGCCGACTGGTACCTGCACCAGAAGAAGAGCCACCTCGTCAACCGCCTCAACAGCGTCCGCGTGGGGCTGCCGATCCGCTTCCTCCTGCGCCAGCTGCTCCTCGTCCTGCTCCTCGCCCGCGAGAACCTCGCCGAGCAGCCGGTCTTCTACGCCGCGGTCGCCTGCTTCCTCCTCTTCTACGGACTCCAGGCCCCGCACGGCGCCCTCGTCGCCTTCATCAGGCTCCGCCGCACCCTGCCGGTGGTCACCCGCAACGTCGACCTGCACGGCGTGCGCATCCCCGACGCCCCGCCGCGCGCCCTCCTGCACCGGGCGGGCGAGAAGATGCTCCACCTCGACCTGCCCGCCGTCGCGGGCGTCGTCACCGCCGTCGTCACCGGCCGCGCCGCCTTCGCGTACGCGGGCATCGCCACCACCCTGGGCCTCGCCGTCCTCTCCATCCTGCTGCTCCTGCCGTACGCCCGCCGCAAGCGCCGCGTCCCCGGCGCCGGCACCGTCCTCAAGGCCGTCGACACCTGGCTGCGCGAGTACCAGCCGACCGTCGCCCTCTACTTCTCCGGCTCCGACGACGCTGCCTACCAGGTCAACATGTGGCTGGACACCATGGAGCAGGTCGACGGACGGCCCATCATCGTCATGCGCGAGCGCAACCTCGTCCCGAAGCTGGGCGACACCGCCGTGCCCGTCCTGTGCATCCCGGGCGGCCAGCACATGATGGCCCGCGACTGGTCCTCGCTCCGCGTCACGCTCTACCCGGCCAACGTCGGCAAGAACATCCACATGCTGCGCGTGCCCACCTCCAAGCACGTCTTCATCGGCCACGGCGACAGCGACAAGCTCGCCAGCGTCAACCCGTTCTCCAAGGTGTACGACGAGGTGTGGACCGCCGGCCGCGCCGGCCGCGACCGGTACGCCCTCGCCGACGTCGGCGTCCGCGACGAGGACATCGCCGAGGTCGGCCGCCCCCAGCTGGCCCCCATCCAGACCTGGACCGGCGCGCCGAAGAACCCGATCCCGACCATCCTGTACGCCCCCACCTGGGAGGGCTGGGACGGCAACCCCGGCAACACCTCGCTCCTCCTCGCCGGCGAGAACATCGTCCGGCGGCTCCTCGACGCCCCCGAGCCGGTCCGCCTCGTCTACAAGCCGCACCCCTTCACCGGCCTGGTGAACAAGAAGGCCAAGGCCGTCGACGAGCGCGTCCGCGCGATGATCACCGAGGCCGCCGCCCGCCGCGCCGCCGACCCGCGCTGGATCCGCGAGGCCGCCGCCGCGCAGGCCGGCCAGGCCGCCGCCCGCGCCGAACTCGCCCGCGTCGAGGCCCGCCTCGCCGCCCTCGCGAGCCCCGGCCGCAAGGGCACCGACGAGGCCGAGACCTCCCGCGTCTCCCTCGCCGACCCGCACCGCCTCGCCGAGGTCAAGCGGCTGCGCGCCGAGTGGAACGACGCCTACTGGCGCTCCTTCGGCTGGTGGGAGCACCGCGTCGTCACCGGCGCCCAGCCCCACCTGTACGACTGCTTCAACGAGTCCGACGGCATGGTCTCCGACATCTCCAGCGTCGTCTCCGACTTCATCGCCAGCGGCAAGCCGTACGCGGTGACCGACTCCGCCGGCGTCGGCGCGGACGAGTTCCGCCGCCAGAACACCGCCGTACGCGCGGCCGTCGTCCTCTCCAACAGCGCCGCCGAACTGGACGAACTGCTCGCCGCCGTCGCCGACCCGGCCGCCGACCGGACGGCCGCGGAGCGCCGCGCCCTGAAGCTGTACCTGCTCGGCCCGGACGAACCCACCTCCCTGGAGCGCTTCAACGCCGCCGTACGCGCGCTCACCGCCAAGGCGGTGGCCCGCAACGAGGGCGTGGCGCAGCGGCTCGCCGGGCAGACCATCGGCGAGCTGGACCGCGAGGACGGCGCCGCGCCGCAGGGCGTCGGCGACGACAGCCCGGAAGCCGTGGCGGAGGAGACCGGCGCCGCCGCCGAACCGACGGCGGTCGGCTGACCACACCCGTGCCCGCGGGCCCAGGCCCGTGCCGGGGTCCGGCCCCGGGCCACGGCCCGCCGCGCGGCCCCGCCCCCGGCTCCCGGCGCGGCCCCGCCCCGGCTCCCCGCGCATCCCCGCGCCCCGGCGACGGCGCCGGGGGCCCGCACCCGCCTCGGAGGGCGCGTACGGGCCGCCCGGCCCCCCTCCGCCGCGGTCCCCCGCGACCCGGCGGGGACCCGCGCCCGGCGTGTCCAGAAAGCTGTCCATCGGATGGAACAGGCGCGCGCCGACGCTCCCCGCTGGCATAGCCTCGCCCCGTGACACAGGCAAGGCAGTACGTGGCGGAAGCCCGCAGGATCGTCGTCAAGGTCGGCTCGTCCTCCCTGACCACAGCGTCGGGCGGACTCGACGCCGACCGCGTCGACGCGCTCGTCGACGTACTCGCCAAGGTGCGCGACGCGGGCGGGCGGGAAGTCGTCCTCGTCTCCTCCGGCGCCATCGCCGCCGGCCTCGCCCCGCTCGGCCTCGACCGGCGCCCCAAGGACCTCGCCCGGCAGCAGGCCGCCGCCAGCGTCGGCCAGGGCCTCCTCGTCGCCCGCTACACCGCGTCCTTCGCCCGGTACGGCGCGCGCGTCGGGCAGATCCTCCTCACCAGCGACGACATGAGCCGCCGCGCCCACTACCGCAACGCCTACCGGACGCTGGAACAGCTCCTCGCCATGGGCGCCATGCCGATCGTCAACGAGAACGACACCGTCGCCACGGACGAGATCCGCTTCGGCGACAACGACCGGCTCGCCGCGCTCGTCGCCCACCTCGTCCGCGCCGACCTGCTGGTGCTCCTGTCCGACGTGGACGGCCTGTACGACGGCGACCCGAGCCGCCCCGGCACCTCCCGCATCGAGGAGGTGCGCGGCCCGCAGGACCTCGAGGGCATCGAGATCGGCTCCGCCGGAAAGGCCGGCGTCGGCACGGGCGGCATGGTCACCAAGGTCGAGGCGGCCCGCATCGCGGCGGCCGCGGGCATCCCCGTCGTCCTCACGTCCGCCAGCCGCGCCGCCGACGCCCTCGCCGGACGGGACACCGGCACGTACTTCCACCGCACCGGGCGCCGCTCCGCCGGGCGGCTGCTGTGGCTCGCGCACGCCTCCGCCCCGCGGGGCGCGCTCATCCTCGACGAGGGCGCCGTACGGGCCGTCGTGCACGGCAGGAAGTCGCTGCTGCCCGCCGGCATCGCCGCCGTCGAGGGCGAGTTCGGCGCGGGCGAGCCGGTCGAGCTGCGCGACGCCCACGGCCGCCCGGTCGCCCGCGGCCTGGTCAACTTCGACGCCAAGGAGATCCCGCAGCTGCTCGGCCGCTCCACCAAGGAGCTGGCGAGGGAACTGGGCTCCGCGTACGAGCGCGAGGTCGTACACAGGGACGATCTGGTCGTCCTCCACCCCTGGAACGGCTGAAAGTCGGGTCAACCCCCGGGAACCTTCGCCAAAACCGCCCCAAGTGCCGTCTGTGACTGGTCAACTTTGTCAGGGGGGTAAGCGGGGTGACAGCACGACAACGCATCAACAGGAGGCCGCCGGTGAGACGAGCGCGCCCAGGGGCTGTGCCCCGCGGGACGACCGAACGTGCCTTGACGAGTGTCGAGGCCGGGGGCCGATTTCGACGACGCCGCCCGCCGGTCCGCGGCCGGTGAGGGCCCGACCGCGGGCACGGACACGCGCAGGGGCCCGGGGACGGCCGACCGCACGCCGGAGCGGCCGCTGTCCAGGCTGTGGCACATCACGCTCTGCGTGTCGGGCCGCGCGGCCCCGCTGGCGGACGTCCGGCGGGCGCTGGAACAGCTCGCCCATGACCATCCGTTCCTGCTGACCAGCAGATACGCCACCGACCACGCCGAGATCCGGTACTGGGAGGAGGCCCGCGACCTGCACGACGCGGCCGCCGTCGCCCTGCGCCTGTGGGGCGAGCACCGGCAGAGCGCCCAGCTCCCGCCGTGGGAGATCGTCGGCCTGGAGGTCATCGACCGCGAGACGTACCACCAGCGCATCGCGGAGGGGTACGGCCCGCCGCCGGCCGCCCCGGTCGGCGTGCACCCGTACTGATTCGGCCACACTGCCCGGCCGGGGGAGCGGCACCCGGCGGCACGCGCCCGGCACCCGTCCGGCACCACCCGGTGCCGGACGCGACGCCGTCGCCCCGCTGCCCCTGCGCGTCCGGCGCCACCCATGCACCCTGCTGGCCCGCCGCCCCCCGGTCGAGCGCGAGACCGCCGGGCCCCGAGAGGCAGAGCCCGCCCTCCTCCCGCTCCATCTCGCAGAGCGGGACGGAGCGGTACATACGGGGGACGGCCCAGGGGGCGGCGCATTACCCTGCGGTCATGACCTCGCAATCCGCCTCCCCGTCCATGAACCCGTACGACGCCATGTCGCCGGTGGCGCAGGCCGCCTACCGGGCCCGTGCGGCCGCCGCCGATATCGCGCCGCTTCCGCGCGCGGCGAAGGACGACGCGCTGCTGGCCATGGCCGACGCCCTCGAAGTCCGCACCGCCGAGATCGTCCAGGCGAACGCCGAGGACGTGGCGAAGGCCCGGGAGGCCGGCACCAGCGAGTCCGTGGTCGACCGGCTCACCCTCACCCCCGAGCGGGTCCGGGCCATCGCCGCCGACGTCCGGCACGTCGCCGCGCTGCCCGACCCGGTCGGTGAGGTCGTCCGCGGCTCCACCCTCCCCAACGGCCTGGACCTGCGGCAGGTCCGCGTCCCGCTGGGCGTGGTCGGCATCATCTACGAGGCCCGGCCCAACGTCACCGTCGACGCCGCCGCCCTCTGCCTGAAGGCCGGCAACGCCGTCCTGCTGCGCGGCTCCTCCTCGGCGTACGCCTCCAACACCGCCCTCGTCCGGGTCCTGCGCGACGCCGTCGGCGGCGCCGGCCTCCCGGCGGACGCCGTCCAGCTCGTGCCGGGCGAGTCCCGCGACTCGGTGCGCGAGCTGATGCGGGCGCGCGGCCTCGTCGACGTCCTCATCCCGCGCGGCGGCGCCTCCCTGATCCGCACGGTCGTGGAGGAGTCCACGGTCCCCGTCATCGAGACCGGCACCGGCAACTGCCACGTGTACGTCGACGCCGAGGCCGACATCGACATGGCCGTCGACATCCTGATCAACTCCAAGGCGCAGCGCGTCAGCGTTTGCAACGCCGCCGAGACCCTCCTCGTCCACCAGGACATCGCCCCCCGGTTCCTGCCGCGCGCCCTGGAGGCACTCGCCGAGGCCGGCGTCACCGTCCACGGCGACGAGCGGGTCCTGCCGTACGCGGAGGGCTCCAAGGCCACCGTCGTCCCCGCCACCGCGGAGGACTGGGAGACCGAGTACCTCTCGTACGACATCGCCGCGGCCGTCGTCGACTCGCTGGACGCCGCCGTGGCCCACATCCGCCTGTGGACGTCCGGCCACACCGAGGCGATCGTCACCACGTCGCAGGCCGCCGCCCGCCGGTTCACCCAGTTGGTGGACTCCACCACGGTCGCCGTGAACGCCTCCACCCGGTTCACCGACGGCGGCCAGTTCGGCTTCGGCGCCGAGATCGGCATCTCCACGCAGAAGCTCCACGCCCGCGGTCCCATGGGCCTGCCGGAGCTCACGTCGACCAAGTACATCGTCACCGGCGACGGCCACATCCGATAGGAGCCCGGCCGGACGGCCCCCGCGGTCCCGTGCGGTCCGGCAGGGGGAGGTTCCGTCCTCTCCCTGCCGAACCACCGCGTCCGGGTCTACCCTGAGACCGTGCCGGACGACGTGGGGGGCAGGCCGTTCCAGGACGGCTGGGAGCCCGACGACGACCGCGGAGGCGCCGACGAGGACTTCGCCTCCGTGGTGTTCGACGAGGACTTCGTGCGGGCCGCCCGGGTCCACGAGCCGACCGCCGTCGAGAGACTGCTCGCCGCCGCCAAGGCCCGCGCCGAGGCCGACGCCGCGAGGGCCCGAGGCGGTCCGCCCCCCGAAGACGACCCGTACGACCCCGACCGCCGCGGCGCGCGCGACGCCCGGCGTGACGGCTCCGACGAGGACGAGTACGCACACGACTCGTACGGCGGCGACGACCCGTACGGCCCCTATGGCGGCGCCCTCCGCCCGTACCGCCCCGGCAACCGCTGGTACCGCCCCGTCGCCTGGCTCGTCGCCCTCCTGATGGGGCTCGGCATGGTCGCCCTGGCCTTCTCCGCCGTGTACCGCGGCTCCTCCGGCGACCGGGACGAGCAGATCCCCGCTCCCGCCAGCAGCGACGTCAACCTCGACGGAACTCCCCCCTCCGCGGCCCACCCCGCGCCGCCCCTCTTCGCCACGCCGACCCCCCACTGACCGGCCACCCCGGCCCACCCCGGAACCGAATGGCCGCCCCGGCCCACGCCCGGAACCGCCGCCCCGGAGCATCCCCGGCCGCCCAGGCGCCCCGCCGAAACGCGTCCCCTCCGCCTCCGCGCAGACAGGGCCGCACCCCGCCCTCCACCGGACCGGCCCCACCCCGCCGCGCCCTCGTCCCCCACCAGCCATCACGGGGCCCCGCCCCCGCCCCCGGCCCCCCGCCCCCCGCCCCCCGCCCCCCGCTTCCCGCTTCCCGCTTCCCACTCCACTCCACCCCACCCCCCCACCCCTGCCTCCCACCCCCCACCCCCCAGCCCCTGACCCGCCCCCGGCCCCGCCCCGCTCCTCACGTCGGCCCCCACCTCGCCCCCCCCACGCCCGCACCGAGCCGGCCCGCCCGGCGTCGGACCGGTGAGCCTCCGGTACGGTCGGCCGCCCCTCCATCCGACGACCCTGTCGGGGGCGTTTACCTCGCCCCCGGCCGACCCACCCTGAAGGTATGGCAGGAGGCGCCGACCCGCCCGACGGAACGCCCGACGGCACACCGGAAGGGCTCCCCGGCAGGGACGAGGACCAGGACCGGCCCGTCGTCTTCGACGAGTCCTTCATCCGTGCTGCCCGCCTCCAGGAGCTGTCCGCCCACGAGCGCATGGGCGACGACACCCCCGCCGTCCGCCGGCGCCCGGGTGCCGAGGCGAACGACCCGGGGCCGGTCCCCGACCTGGACGCCGAGTACGAGTACGCCTACGACCTGCACCACCGCCACTGGCGCTCCAGCCGGCGCCGCTCCCGAGGCCGCCGCCGTCGCGCGGGCGCCGCGCGGCACGCGATCGGGTCACGCGTGGGCGCCCTCATCCTCGTGCTGCTCGTGGCGACGGTCTTCGCCGTCGCGATCCACCTCGGCTCCCGCTACCCCTACCAGCCACCCCCCGACGCCCGCGCCGCACCCCTGCGCGTCACCCTCGTCGCGCTCGCCCCCACCGGCCCCGTGTCCGGCGGCCGCCCCGCCGACCTGTTCGCCCGCAGCCCGGCCGCGCAGTACCGCCCCGGTGCCGCCGGCATCACCCTGCCGCCCGTACGGCGCACCGCCCACTTCACGGAGGGCCAGGTCATGGCCGCCCTCGACACCGCCAAGGCCTTCCTGGTCCGCTCGGCGCTCGACCCGGACACCGTGACCGGCGGCAGCACCCGCCCCGTGCGGCTCCTCGTCGACCCGGACCAGTTCACGCAGTTCGACCGGAGCGTGGAATCCCCGTCCGCCGACGGGCGCCATGCCACCAGCGGATGGCTCATCCGCTTCGACCCCGCCCGAGTGGCCCTGGCCGACCCCGGCATCCGCGTCCGGGGAGCCCTCCAGGCATCCGAGGCATCCGCCGATGTCCTGGAGGTCACCGCCGACCACACCTACACCTACGCGCTGCGGCCCGCCGGCCCGGATGCCGGGCCGGATGCCGCCGGGGACCGCGCCTCGCTGTTCACCGTCCGCCGCGAGGTGCGCTTCCACTTCGACCGCGACGACCTGCGCATGCGCCGCGCGGAACTGGTCACCAGCCACGTCCAGGCCGGCCCCGTGGACTGCGCCGCCGACCTGTCCGGCGCCCTTCGCCCCCTCCTCGCGGGGGAGCGCCCCACGTCGACCACCCCGCCGACCGCCGACCCGTTCGCCGGCACCCCGGCAGCGGCCACGCCCCTGTGCGCCACCCTCCCCACCGGCGCCGCCCCACCCCAGCCGCAGGACCGTGGAGCCACAGAGCCGTAGTACCGCAGAGCCGTGGCGCGGGAGCCGGAGAACCGGTGAGGCGGCAGAGCCGCAGGACCGCGCATGAGCACCTCGCGCGCGGTTCGGGCGGCGGCGCCCCGCAGCCGGGGCGAGGGCCGCCGCGGGCCCGCACCGGCTCCCGCCGCGCCGGACGGTCAGGCCGTGCCCTTGCCGCCGCCGTCCTCCCTGCCGTCGCCGTCCCTGCCCGATCGGCCGCCCGCCGCTCCGCTGAACTTCTCGAACAGCTTGCCGCCGAGGTCGCCGGCGCCGCCGGCTATGTCGCCGACCAGCTTCATCAGCGGATCCTTGCTTCCGCGCACCGTCTGCGCGTAGTGACCGGCCGACTCGCGGAAGGAATCGGTGACGGACGTGTCCTTGTCCTCCGACCGCCTCGGGTAGTGGCCGTCCATGATCCGCTGGAAGTCGCGGCTCTCCGCCCACTTCTTCAGCTCGGCCGCCCGTACCGTCGTGAACGGGTGCGTGCGCGGCAGCACGTTGAGGATCTTCAGCACGGAGTCGCGCAGGTCGCCCGACTCCTCGTACTCCTCGGCCTGCGCGAGGAACGCGTCGACGTTCATCTCGTGGAGATGGTGGCCTCCGGCCAGCTTCATCAGGCCGCGCATCGACGCCTGCAGGTCCTGGCCGACGAGCAGCCCCGCCCGGTCCGCCGACAGCTCCGACTTGCGGAACCACTCCCGCAGCGCCGTGACGATCGCCATGACCGTCACATTACCCAGCGGTATCCACGCCACCTTCAGCGCCAGATTGGTGAGGAACAGCAGCACCGTCCGGTAGACGGAGTGACCCGACAGGGCGTGCCCCACCTCATGGCCGACGACGGCGCGCATCTCCTCCTCGTCCAGCAGCTCCACCAGGCCGGTGGTGACCACGATGATCGGCTCGTCCAGGCCGATGCACATCGCGTTCGGCTTGGGGTCCTGCGTGACGTACATCGACGGGACCTTCTCCAGGTCGAGGATGTAGCAGGCGTCCCGGAGCATGTCGTGCAGGTGGGCGAACTGGGCGTCGCTCACCCGCACGGAGTCGGAGAGGTAGAGGAGTCGCAGGCTGCGCTCGGGCAGCAGCCCGCTCAGTGCCTTGAAGACGGTGTCGAAGCCGCTGAGCTTGCGCAGGGCGACGAGTGCGGAACGGTCCGCGGGATGCTCGTAGGCACGGGAAGAGATGCCGGGGAAGCGCCGGCGGGTCCGGCTCGGCACGTTCTCACGACCGGTCTCTGTCATGGTTGCCCCCACTTTCATACGAGATCTGACTCGTCCCCCTGACAGACCTCAGCCTAGGCGCTGCGTCCCGAGTCCGCCGAGGCTGTGGATAACGGCCTGTGGACAACGGCCCCGCGCACCGCAACGCCTGAGTCGGCGTGAGGGTGCCCGCACCGCCCGCATACGATGTGCGCGAAGTCTCCGCTCCGACTCCGATGGATAGGTCCGACACACGATGAGCAGCCTCCACACCGCCGCCGCCCACCTGGTCACGCTTGCCGAGGGCTCCGAGCACGGCGGCAACCACGAAAGCCTCAACCCGTACCTGACCGGCGCCGGCGCCCTCGTCGCGCTGCTGCTCCTGCTCTGGATCACCACCCGCTTCAACCGCGACCGCTGAGCCGGCGACCGCCGGGACGAGGCCGTACCGCCGTGCCGTTAGGCTCTGCACGCATGGGAGAGCAGGAAGTGCCGAGAAGTCCCGGCAAGCGCCGCCTGGGCGTGATGGGTGGGACGTTCGACCCGATCCACCACGGACACCTGGTGGCCGCCAGCGAGGTGGCCGCCCTGTTCCATCTGGACGAAGTGGTGTTCGTGCCGACCGGGCAGCCCTGGCAGAAGAGTCACAAGACGGTGTCCCCGGCCGAGGACCGCTATCTCATGACGGTCATCGCCACGGCGTCGAACCCCCAGTTCTCGGTGAGCCGGATCGACATCGACCGGGCGGGTCCGACGTACACCATCGACACCCTGCGGGACCTGCGCGCCCTCAACCCGGACACGGACCTGTTCTTCATCACCGGCGCCGACGCGCTGTCGCAGATCATGCCGGGCTGGCGCAACGCCGAGGAGTTGTTCTCGCTCGCGCACTTCATCGGCGTCACCCGCCCGGGCCACGACCTGTCGGACGACGGCCTGCCCAAGGGCGGCGTCTCCCTCGTCGAGGTGCCGGCGCTCGCGATCTCCTCGTCGGACTGCCGGGAGCGGGTCGCGCACGGCGACCCCGTCTGGTATCTGGTGCCGGACGGTGTGGTGCGCTACATCGACAAGCGCCAGCTGTACCGGGGCCAGTGAGCGACGGAGAGGGGCACCGGTGACGGACCAGAACAGCCAGTACGACCCGTACTACCCGCAGCAGCCGCAGATCATCGGCTACGACGAGTACGGGCAGCCGGTGTACCGGCAGCACGAGCAGGCGCAGCAGCCCGAGGCTGCGCCGGAGCACCGGCAGCAGGGGCACGGCGGATACGGGGACTACGACCCGTACGCCCAGGCGGCACCCCAGTACCACCAGGCGCCCCAGTACCCCCAGGCGCAGCAGTACCCCGACTCGTCGGCGTACCCCCAGGAGCAGCGGTACCAGGGCTACGGCGACCAACCCGAGGCCCACCAGCCCCAGGCGCGTCAGCCGCAGGCCCACCAGCCCCAGGCCCACCAACCCGAGGCCCACCAGCCCCACGCCGACCAGCAGCCCTACGCCTACCAGCCCCCAGGGCACCACGGCCACGACGTCCACGACCCGTACGGCGCCCGGCAGTGGCAGACCGAGCAGCACCCGCGGTCCTCGTCGCCGGCACCCACGGCCCCGCACGCGCCCGAGTCCGCCGGCCCGCCGCACACCGCGCCGGCGCCCCGGGACCCGGACACGGCCCCCTCGGCGTCGCCTCCGCGGTCCCGGCGGGCAGCCGGCGCCCGGCAGCAGGCGCGGCCCGCCCCGGTGGCGGCGCCCGCCGGTGTGCCCGGGCAGCGCCGCGCCGCACCCGGGCCGGACGGACCGGCCGACGGCGAGTCCCCGCCGGAGCACCGCCCGGGCGACCGCGGGGACGCACGCGACCGCGGGGACGCACGCAACGAGCGGGACAAGAGCGACGGCGGGGAGTACCGGACCGAGCAGTTCGCCTTCGTCGACGAGTCCGACGAGGAGTCCGAGGACGCCATCGACTGGCTCAAGTTCACCGAGAGCCGCTCGGAGCGCCGCGAGGAGGCCAAGCGGCGCGGCCGCAACCGGATCGTCGCCCTCTGCGCGGTCCTCGCGCTCACCCTCGTCGGCGGCGTCGGCTACCTCTGGTACGCGGGGATGCTGCCCGGCATGTCCGGCGGGGAGGCGCAGCAGGGCGGCGCCGCCGCGACCGGCCCGCAGAAGCGCGACGTGATCGTCCTGCACCTGCACAACACCAAGGACCAGGCCACCTCCACGGCGCTGCTGGTCGACAACGCCACCACCAAGCAGGGCTCCACCGTCCTGCTGCCGAACGCCCTCGCCGTCACCAACGACGACGGGACGACCACCACCCTCGGCAAGTCCGTCGAGGACGACGGCTCGTCCGGGACGCGCGAGGCCATCGGCGCCCTCCTCGGCACGAAGATCACCGGCACCTGGCGGCTCGACACGCCCTACCTGGAGAACCTCGTCGAGCTCGTCGGCGGTGTCGACCTCACCACCGACGCGGAGGTGCCCGCGGCCAAGGAGGGCGACCCGCCGGTCGTGCGGAAGGGCGAGAACCAGACGCTCGACGGGCGCGCGGCCGTCGCCTACGCCACCTACCGGGACCCGGGAGAGTCGGAGGACGCGCAGCTGCAGCGGTTCGGCCAGGTCGTGCAGGGAGTGCTCCGCAAGATGTCGGACGACCCCGAGAGCGCCACCGTGACCGTGCAGTCCCTGGCGCAGATCCTGGACCCGTCCCTTCCGGAGAAGGACCTCGGGGCCTCGCTGGCGAAGCTCGCCGAGCACGCCAAGACCGGTGCGTACAAGACGGCGCTGCTGCCCGTGGAGGGGGACGGGCGGCTCACCGAGGACACCGGCCGGGGCATGGTCGAGGACATCCTCGGCGGCTCCGTCACCGCACCCGAGGCGGGCTCCGTGGTCCGGGTCGGCGTCCGCAACGCCAGCGGCGACGACGACAGCACCGAGACCGCCAGGATCGTCCTGGTCAACGGCGGCTACGCGGTGATCGACGGTGGCAGGGCGAAGGGCACGGCCGGCACCTCCGAGGTCCTCTACGCGGACGAGGAGAAGAGGGCCAAGGCCGAGGAGGTCGCCAAGACGCTCGGGCTGCCCCCGAGCGCCGTCCGCAAGGGCGAGCCGTCGCCGAACGCCGAGGTCACCGTCGTCCTGGGCAAGGACTACGAGGCCGGATGACGGTTGGCCGGGCTGTCGGCGGCACGTGAGACCCTTGAGGTGTCCTTGACCGCCGACGAAAGCCTGCCTGTGACCGCCACCGACCGATCCATCGAGCTTGTCAACGCCGCCGCCCAGGCGGCCGCCGACCGGCTCGCGCACGACATCATCGCGTACGACGTCAGCGACGTGCTGTCCATCACCGATGCCTTCCTGCTCGCCTCCGCGCCCAACGACCGCCAGGTCAAGTCGATCGTCGACGAGATCGAAGAGCGGCTGAACAAGGAGCTGGGCGCCAAGCCGGTGCGCCGCGAGGGCGACCGCGAGGCCCGCTGGGTCCTGCTCGACTACGTCGACATCGTCGTCCACGTGCAGCACAGCGAGGAGCGGGTCTTCTACGCGCTGGAGCGCCTGTGGAAGGACTGCCCCGAGCTGCCGCTCCCGGAGGACGCCGTGAAGACCCGCGGGAAGGCCGCCGAGCACGCCGAGCTCACCGGCGCCGAGGCTTCCGGCCCCGACGGGCGGCCCGGTGGGGAAACGGGCGGTGAGCTGCGCTGAGCGCCACCGGGGGCGGCAGGGGCCGCCGCATCGTCCTCTGGCGCCACGGCCAGACCTCCTGGAACCTGGAGCGCCGCTTCCAGGGCAGCACCGACATCGAACTGACGGCGACGGGGCTCGCCCAGGCACGTCGGGCCGCCCGGCTGCTCGCCGCCCTCAAGCCGGACGCGATCATCGCCTCCGACCTGAAGCGGGCCGCGGCCACGGCCGCCGAGCTCGCCGCGATCACCGGCCATCCGGTCACCCACGACGCCGCGCTCCGCGAGACGTACGCGGGCGTCTGGCAGGGGCTCACGCACGAGGAGATCCTCGCCCGCCACGGCGACGAGTACCGCGCGTGGAAGCGCGGCGAGCCCGTCCGGCGGGGCGGCGGCGAGCTGGAGACCGAGGTGGCCGACCGGGCCGCGCCGCTGGTCCTGGAGCACGCGGCCAAGGTGCCCGAGGACGGCACGCTGGTCGTGGTCAGCCACGGCGGCACGATCCGCACCACCATCGGCCGGCTTCTCGGCCTCGCCCCGCACAGCTGGGAGAGCCTCGGCGGTCTGTCCAACTGCTGCTGGTCCGTCCTGGGGGAGGGCGCACGGGGCTGGCGGCTGCTGGAGCACAACGCCGGCACGCTCCCCGAGCCGGTCCTCGGCGACGACGACTGACCCGGATTTCACTTTCGGGCAGGTGGCAGGCTAAAGTTCTTCTTGTTCGCAGCGCGGAGCGCGAAGAACACGAGGGGCTATAGCTCAGTTGGTAGAGCGCTTGCATGGCATGCAAGAGGTCAGGAGTTCAATTCTCCTTAGCTCCACACTCAAGGATCCCGTCCCCACCAGGGGGCGGGATCTCTGTTTGTCGCCCCGCACCGCCGGGGCAGCCTCCGGGTGACCCGTACCGGAACCCCCGCCCCCGCCTGTCGCCCGACACCGCTCCCGCCACGTCAGGGCCATGGCAGAATCGGACCGCCGGAGGGGGCTACGGACCGGACGAGGGAGTGCGCGATGGCCGCCAGCAGGACCGGGGGACCCACCGCCCGGCTCGCCACCACACGGGCGCGCGACGGCCTCGTCCCTTCCCACCGCGGATTCCCGAACGCCGCCCGGATGCCCGGTGACAAGGGCGGCGTGACCCCCGTCCGCGCGTCCCGCTGCCACAGCTGGAGCTGATCAATGGGTGCACACAGGCGGAAGTGCGACTGGTGTGGCAGTGGCACGCCGATCGTCCGCGACATGGAGCCGGTCAACCCCAAGTACCAGTACTGGTGCGAGGAGTGCGCGCGGGCGCTGATCATCAAGGGTGACCCCATCGAGACGTACCGGGAGCTCGAGGGAGAGCCGATCTACGGGCGCCTGCTCGACGAGCACTGCACCCTCAAGCGCTTCTACTCGTTCGCCACGGCCTGACGGCGTTCCGCCCGCCCGGCGGTCCCGCACGGCCGCCCGCCGACCCGGTCCGGCCTGTACCGGTACCAGCCCCATCCGTCCCGCCGCGCCCGCGGCACCGACGGCGCCCGGCGCGCTATCCGCGACCCCCACCGGCCGGTGCGGCGTCAACACGCCGGTCCCCGGCCGGTGTCCGGACCGCCCATACGGCGAACAGGCCCAACAGCGCCAGCCCCAGCAGCGTGTAGAGGCCGGACGCGAGCATCTGCCAGCCGTTCTGGTGCAGTTCGAGCCGCACCGGAGCCGGTGCGTGCGGCACCCACCACAGGGCGAAGGACCCGAACACCAGCGCCACCCCGGCCGTCCACCGGGGCCGCACGCGCGTGGCGAGAAGGACCAGCGCCGGGACGCACCACACCCAGTGGTGCGACCACGAGATCGGGCTCACCAGCAGGGCCGTGACGGCACACGCCACCACCGCCACCGGCCGGTCCCCGCGCAGCGCCGCCAGCGCCGCCACGGCGAGCCCGGCGACCCCCACCACGGCCGCCGCGACCACCCACCACAGCCCCGGGTCGGTCGTGTGGAGCAGTCGTGCCAGCACCCCGCTCAGCGACTGGTTGGCGGTCTCCTCGGTGCGGCCCACCCGCCCCGTCTCGAAGATCATCTCGGTCCAGAAGCGGCGCGAGTCGTCCGGCAGGACCACCGCGGACACCACCGTCACCAGCAGGAACGCCATCGTCGCGCGCGTGGCCCTGCGCAGCCACTCGTTCCGCCACGACGCCCACGACGACCACGCTGCCCAGCCGTCGCCCCGAGCGCGCAGCACCCCCACGACGAACAGCAGCACCACGAAGAGCCCCGGTGTGAGCTTCACCGCAGTGGCGAGCCCCAGGCCCACACCGACCCAGCGGCTGTCCGCCCGTCGCGTCAGGTCCCACAGCACCGCGACCGCCATGAGCAGGTTGATCTGCCCGTACCGGAAGGTCTGCCACACCGGCTCGCACCACACCAGGACCGCCGCCAGCCACAGGGCCGCCCCCGGCCGGGTCCAGAACGCCCCGCCCCGGAGCGGGGCGGCCGGTCCGAGCGACACCACCAGACGCAGCGACAGCCGCGCCAGCGCGACCAGCAGCAGCAGGTTCAGCAGCGTGGCCAGCGTCCGCATCTCCGGCACGCCGACCAGGGTCAGCGGTGTGAACAGCAGCGCGGCGAACGGCGGATACGTCATCGGGAGGTTCGCCGACGTGGCGCGCATCGCGTACAGGTCGCCGCCCGCCAGGGCGGTCGCCCCCTCGGCCCGGTACACCGACAGGTCCAGCATCGACACATGGGCCGCCCGCTGCGCCACCCAGAAGCAGGCGAAGGACAGCAGACAGGTGCCCAGAGCGGCCAGCGGCAGGCTCCGGACGCGGGTGCGGGCGGTCGCGGTCGCGGTCACATGCGCCGACGCTACCGCCCCTCGCGACCGGGCGGGCCGAGAGGGGGAGAACCGATTTGGTGATTCACCGGGGGGACCGTGTAGTGTTCTCTGTGTCGCCGCGAGGGAAGCCCGCAAGGAAAGCCCGGCAGGCGATACACCGCAAGGGGCTATAGCTCAGTTGGTAGAGCGCTTGCATGGCATGCAAGAGGTCAGGAGTTCAATTCTCCTTAGCTCCACAGCCCGAGAAGCGGGCCACCCGGTCGGGTGGCCCGCTTCTCGCATGTCAGCACCCGTCTCCCGCATGCCGGCGCATGACGTCGGCCGGCCGCTCCGCGGAAGGCGCGGAGGGCGCGGAAGCGCGCACGGCGACAGCCGCGCGACGGTACGTGTCCGGGTGGCGGACGGCGCGATGCGTCGTGCGGGGGCCCTGCTGTACCCTGACGCCATGCGTGCCGTACGCCTCCTGCTTAGCGAGCCGCGCTGATCAGTGCCGGCGGATGAGAGATCCGCTCGGAATCGGCGCGGCGTCCCCTCCTGTGCGAGGGGCTTTTTCATTTCGCCGCGCCGACGGGATCGGGGCGCGGCGACGGCAGCGACGCAGAGACGATCGATGGAGCTTCAGAGAATCATGACCGAGACGAATCCGGCTGCCGAGTCGGCGGCCCCGCATCGTTACACGGCGGCCATGGCGGCCGACATCGAGGCACGCTGGCAGGACTTCTGGGACGCCGAGGGGACGTACGCGGCGCCGAACCCGAGCGGTGACCTGGCCGGCGACCCGCAGACGGTCGCCCGGCCGAAGAAGTTCATCATGGACATGTTCCCGTACCCGTCCGGAGCGGGGCTGCACGTCGGCCACCCGCTGGGGTACATCGCCACCGACGTCTACGCCCGGTACCAGCGCATGACCGGCCACAACGTCCTGCACACGCTGGGCTTCGACGCCTTCGGCCTGCCCGCCGAGCAGTACGCCGTCCAGACGGGCACGCACCCGCGCGTGTCCACCGAGGCGAACATCGAGAACATGAAGGCGCAGCTGCGCCGACTGGGCCTGGGCCACGACAAGCGCCGGTCGTTCGCCACGATCGACCCGGACTACTACAAGTGGACCCAGTGGATCTTCCTGCAGATCTTCAACAGCTGGTACGACGAGGACGCCCGCAAGGCCCGCCCCATCGCGGACCTGGTCGGCCAGTTCGAGAGCGGTGAGCGCGCCGTACCGGGCACCACGCGCGCGTGGGGCGAGCTGACCGCCGCCGAGCGGGCCGACGTGCTGAGCGGGTACCGCCTGGCGTACGCCTCCGACGCGCCGGTCAACTGGTGCCCCGGCCTGGGCACCGTCCTGGCCAACGAGGAGGTCACCGCCGACGGCCGCTCCGAGCGCGGCAACTTCCCCGTCTTCAAGGCGAAGCTGCGCCAGTGGAACATGCGCATCACCGCCTACGCGGACCGCCTGCTGGAGGACCTGGACGCGCTGGACTGGCCCGACGCGATCAAGCTGCAGCAGCGCAACTGGATCGGCCGCTCCGAGGGCGCCCGCGTCGACTTCCCGGTCGGCGAGGACGCGATCACCGTCTTCACCACGCGCCCCGACACCCTGTTCGGCGCCACCTACATGGTGCTGGCCCCCGAGCACGACCTGGTCGACACGATCGTCCCGGACGCCTGGCCGGCCGGCACCCCCGCGCTGTGGACCGGCGGGCACGCCACCCCGGCGCTCGCCGTCGACGCGTACCGCAAGCAGGCCGCCGCCAAGTCCGACGTGGAGCGGCAGGCCGACGCCAAGGAGAAGACCGGCGTCTTCACCGGCGCCCACGCCGTCAACCCCGTCAGCGGCGAGCGGGTCCCCGTCTTCATCGCCGACTACGTGCTGATGGGCTACGGCACGGGCGCCATCATGGCCGTCCCGGCGCACGACACCCGCGACTTCGCCTTCGCCCGCGCCTTCGACCTGCCCATGCGCTGCGTCGTCGAGCCGGGCGACGGCCGCGGCACGGACCCGGCCGCCTGGGACGACGCCTTCGACTCGTACGACGCGAAGATCATCGCGTCGTCCAACGACGAGGTGTCCCTGGACGGCCTGGGCGTCGTCGAGGCCAAGGCCGGGATCACCCGCTGGCTGGAGTCCCGCGGCATCGGCGAGGGCACCGTCAACTACCGCCTGCGCGACTGGCTCTTCAGCCGCCAGCGGTACTGGGGCGAGCCCTTCCCCATCGTCTACGACGAGGACGGCGTCGCGCACGCGCTGCCCGAGTCGATGCTGCCGCTGGAGCTGCCCGAGGTGGAGGACTACGCGCCGCGCACCTTCGACCCGGACGACGCCGACACGCAGCCCGAGACCCCGCTCTCCCGCAACGAGGACTGGGTCGACGTCACCCTGGACCTGGGCGACGGACCCAAGCGGTACCGCCGCGAGACCAACACGATGCCCAACTGGGCGGGCTCCTGCTGGTACGAGCTGCGCTACCTGGACCCGCACAACGGCGGCAAGCTCGTCGACCCGGACATCGAGCGGTACTGGATGGGCCCGCGCGACGGCATGCCGCACGGCGGTGTCGACCTGTACGTCGGCGGTGCCGAGCACGCCGTGCTGCACCTGCTGTACGCCCGGTTCTGGTCGAAGGTCCTCTACGACCTGGGCCACGTCTCGTCAGCCGAGCCGTTCCACCGGCTGTTCAACCAGGGCATGATCCAGGCGTACGTGTACCGCGACGCGCGCGGCATCGCCGTCCCCGCCGCCGAGGTCGAGGAGCGCGACGGTGCGTTCTGGTACCAGGGCGAGAAGGTCGGCCGCGTCCTGGGCAAGATGGGCAAGTCCCTGAAGAACGCCGTCACCCCGGACGAGATCTGCGCCGAGTACGGCGCCGACACCCTGCGCCTGTACGAGATGGCCATGGGCCCCCTGGACGTGTCCCGCCCCTGGGACACGCGCGCGGTGGTCGGCCAGTACCGGCTGCTGCAGCGGCTGTGGCGCAACATCGTCGACGAGTCGACCGGCGAGGTCACCGTCGTCGACGCCGAGCCCGGCGAGGACACCCTGCGGGCCCTGCACAAGGCCATCGACGGCGTCTCGCAGGACATGGCCGCGATGCGCTTCAACACCGCCATCGCCAAGATCACCGAGCTGAACAACCATCTGACGAAGGCGGGCGGCGCCGTTCCCCGGACGGTCGCCGAGCAGCTCGTCCTGCTGGTCGCCCCGCTGGCCCCGCACATCGCCGAGGAACTGTGGCGCAGGCTGGGCCACACGGACTCCGTGGTCCACCAGGACTTCCCCGTCGCCGACCCCGCCTACGTCGTGGACGAGACCGTGACCTGCGTCGTCCAGATCAAGGGCAAGGTCAAGGCGCGTCTGGAGGTCTCCCCGTCCATCACGGACGCGGAGCTGGAAGCCCTCGCGCTGGCCGACCCGGCGGTCGTCGCGGCCCTGGGCGGCGCGGGCATCCGCAAGGTCATCGCCCGAGCGCCGAAGCTGGTGAACGTCGTCCCGGCCTGACCGGGCACCGGGAGCGCCGCGTGACGGCGACCCGGATTCGTCCCCTAGGGGCAGGTTGGGGGGTTCCCGGAACCCCCAGCCTGCCCCTCGGCGTTTACGGTGGAGACAGCACATGACGACGAGGGGACTCCATGACAGAGGCGATCGTGATCCTGGCTCTGCTTTTCGTCGCCATCGTCGCGCTCGGCGTGTACGCCGGCGTGAAGGTCGTCAAGGCGGCCAAGCGCGGTGTGGACCGCACCCTCGACCAGGCCAGGCGTACGGTGGAGGACACCACGCTCCGCGCCAAGAGCTACGGGCAGGGCGGTGTCGCGGGCGAGCTGGCACAGCTGCGCCTGTCCCTGCGCACCTCCATGCGCGCCACCCAGGTCGCGCTGGAGGCGGGAGCGCCGGAGGACGCCTCGCTCCGGGAGTCGCTGGACCTGTTCCGACGGCTCAGCGCCCACGGCCACGAGCTGGACGAGGAGCTGAGGCGGCTGGAACGGGACCCCGACAAGACCACGGTCGCCCGGCGGCTGGACGAGCTGCGGGAGCGCACGCGCCGCATCACGGACTCGGCCGACTCCCTGCGATGGGCCGCGAGGGACCGCGCCCAGCGGTTCGCCCAGGACGACCTGGACGTGCTCAGCGCCCAGATCGACGTGGAGGCCGGCGCCCTCCGCCATTGGTCGGACGCCGCCCCCGACGCCGATCCTGCCCGGCGGGCGGACCACGGGGAGCACGGGCCGGCCGCCGCCCCCGGCCGGCGGGCGGGCGCGGAGCCGACCGCGCAGTCCGCCCACGACCGGTCGCGTACGCCGTGGCCGGACCCCGCCCCTGGACACACGCCCACCCAGGTATGGCCTTCCGGGCAGTCCACCGGCGAGGACGCCCCGGAGGACGCGCGCCCTGCCTCCGGAAGCGGCCGGGACGACGCGGACCGGCCGGCCATCACCGCACGTGACCCGCGCCTCGGCGCCGGTTACCCGTGGCAGAAGTCGGCACGGCCCGAGACCACCACCTGACAAGCCTGGCGAACGCGGAAGCCCCTCGCGTGGGTCCTGCGGACGGACGACGTCGTGGGCCGCGGCGGATCGGGCGCGGGGGCGCCCGGCGGACGGGCACGGGGGTGTGCCGATCGGCCACGGAGAGGGCCGCCCGGCCAGGAGCGGCGACGGGGTGAGCCAGCCCTGGGCTGCCCTCGGGCGCCGCCTGCGGGTAACCTCCCGGTCATGTCCCGCCATGTCGCGATCGTCACCGATTCCACGGCCTATCTGCCGCCGCAGGCGATGGAGCGGCACGGTATCAGCGCGGTGCCGCTGACGGTCGTGATCGGTGACCGGGCCCTGGAGGAGGGCACCGAGATCTCGGCCCGCTCGCTCGCCCAGGCGCTGCAGAAGCGCCACTCCGTCACCACGTCCCGGCCCAGCCCGGAGACGTTCGCCGCCCGCTACCGGGAGATCGCCGAGGCGGGAGCGGCCGGAATCGTCTCCCTGCACCTGTCGGCCGAGCTGTCCGGCACGTACGAGGCCGCCCTGCTCGCGGCGCGGGAGGCGCCCGTGCCCGTGCGGGTCGTGGACACGGGCATGGTCGCCATGGCGCTCGGATTCTGCGCCGTCGCCGCGGCCGAGGCCGCGCGGGCGGACTGCGGCCTGGACGAGGTGGTCGCGGCGGCGGAGAAGCGAGCCTCCGGGACGTCCGCCTACTTCTACGTCGACACGCTCGACTATCTGCGGCGGGGCGGGCGCATCGGTCCGGCCCGTGCGCTGCTCGGCTCGGCACTCGCGGTCAAGCCGCTGCTGGAGCTGAGCGGCGGGCGCATCGAACCGAGGGAGAAGGTGCGCACCGCGTCGAGGGCCATCGCCCGCCTCGAGGAGATCGCGGTGGAACGGGCCGGACACGCGTCGGTCGACATCGCCGTGCACCATCTCTCCGCCGCCGAACGGGCGGACACCCTGGCCGGACATCTGCGCGACCGCGTCCCCGGCCTGGCCGACCTGCATGTCAGCGAGGTCGGTGCGGTGATCGGCGCGCACACCGGACCGGGGCTGCTCGGCGTGGTCGTCTCCCAGCGGTAACCGCACGATCTCACTCGTTCGAGTGGCCGAGTTATCCACAACTGCCGGGTTATCCACGGAAATCGTCCCAGGTCCCCGGAATCGCACGGATGTGTCTAGCGTCGATGCCATGACGACAGAAACACACTCCGTGACGGCAACCCCGGCCCCTTCCCCGGCTTCTTCCGCGACCTCTTCCCCGGCCGCTTTCCGGTACCCCGCCTCGGCCGCTTCCCCGGCCTCTGTCCCGATCCCTTCCGCGACCACTTCGGCGACGGGCTCGTTCGAGGCGCTCGGCGCCGTCCGGACTTCTGCGGCCACTCGTGTACGGAGTGGTTCGGGAGCCGTCGGTTCGCCGAACTCCTCCGCCGGTCCGACGGGTTCGCCGCACCGTCCGGGGACGCCTGCGCCCTCGCGGCCACACGACTCCCCACCGCCCCGGCGGAGGACGGTGGCCGGAGCGACGAGCGGGCCCGGCCGGGCCAGGGGCACGGACAGCAGGGTGCGTAGGCGCGCCACGGGGGCGGGCCGGGGCAGGCACCGGGCCGGTGACCCGCTGGCGCGTACCACCGCACCGCCCGCCCCGGACCCGAGAGACAGGGCGGAGGCGGTGATGAGAGACAGGGCGGAGGCGGTGATGGCGGCGAGCGACCCGTCGCCGTACCGGCGGATGGCCGTGGAGCCGCCGTCCCGGGAGGCGCCGGCGGCCCCGCGGGTGCCGCCCGCGCCCGCCCCGGCGGGGCGCATCCGGGAGTGGCGGTACGCGCTGCGCGACCGGTTACCCGTCTGGGTCCAGTCCCGGTGCGGACTGGAACGGCGGACGCTGGGTGCGCTGGCCGTCGTCCTGGTCATGGGCGCCGTGTTCGCCGGCCGCTCGTTCTGGGCCGGCCGGCCCGAGACCGTGCGCGCGCCCGAAGTGGTCGGGAAGCCCCCGGCCGTGGTGGCCGCCCCCGCGGGGGCGACCGGGTCGGCATCCGCCCGGCAGCCCGCCCCTCAGCCTGTCCCGCCGTCCGGCTCGCCGCCGGGCGCGGACGCGCCCGCGGCGGTGGTCGTCGTGGACGTGAGCGGCAAGGTGAGGCGGCCGGGCGTCCTGCGGCTTCCCTCGGGGGCCCGCGTCGTCGACGCGATCCAGGCGGCCGGCGGCGTCCCGCCCGGTACGGACACGACCGGGCTCAACCGGGCGCGTCTCCTCGTGGACGGGGAGCACGTACTGGTCGGAGTCCCGGCGACCGCCGCACCACCCGGTGCCCTGCCGGTGGCGGCCCCGCAGACAGCGGACGGCACGGCGGTCGAAGGTCCGGTGAGCCTCAACACCGCCACCGTCGAGCAGTTGGACACACTGCCCGGAGTGGGGCCGGTCCTCGCCCGCCAGATCGTCGAGCACCGCACCCGGCAGGGCGGGTTCCGGTCGGTGGAGGAGCTGCGGGACGTGCGCGGCATCGGCGCCCGCCGCTTCGCCGACCTCCAGCCCCGCGTACGGCTGTGACGGGCCGTCGGGCGCCCTCGGCCGCGCTCGGCACGGCCGGTTCCGCGCCGCTTCCCGGTACACGTGCCGCTGCTCGCGGGGCGGTGAGCCGGGGGGCGCCGGACGCGGGCAGCGCGGGTGAGGCGGCGGTCGGCGCGGGGTCGGTGGGCGAAGGGGCGCCCCGTGCGGGGGCGGTGGGCGAGGAGGAGGTCGGAGCGGGGGCGGTGGGCGAGGAGGTCGGAGCGAGCGTGGTGGATGCCCCCGCTGAAGGCCCCGTCGACCTGCGGCTCGTGGTTCCGGCGCTGGCGGCGTGGGCGGCGGCGGCGGTCGCGCTGAGCCTTCCCGGCTGGTGGACCATGACCGGCGTCCTCCTGTGCGGCGTCGGGGCCGCGACCCTCCTGCTACGCAGCCGGCGCACCCGTGCGCCGGAGCGGACGAGGGGCCTCGTGGTGGATGGGCCCGGAGCCGACCGGGCTCGTGCGCACGGCTCGGCGGGAAGGCCGGACATCACGTCCGCTCGGCGGGCAGCGACCTCACCGTACGCGCCGGGCGGGAGGCCGGCTTCGTCATCCGCGTCGCGCGGGAGGCCGGCTTCGTCATCCGCGTCGCGCGGGAGGCCGGCTTCTGCATCCGCGCCGGGCACGGCTCCGGCTCCTGCGGGTCTGATGGGACCGGCTCCTGCGGGCGGCGCGACGGGACGGGTGGCGCCGGGCGGACCCGGGATGACGGTTCCCGTCTCCGCGCCGGGCGGACGGTGGAGGGGTGGCGCCACCGCGTTCGCCGCGGTTCTGCTCTGCGCCGCCGCCGGGGCCGCGTCGGCCGGGCTGCACGGGGCGGACCTGCGGAGGGGGCCTGTCCCCGCCCTGGCGCGGGAGCACGCGAGGGTCACGGCCGAGGTGACAGTCCGCTCCGATCCGCGGCCGGTCGTCCCCCGCGTGCGGGGCAGCCGGGCCGCCCCGCCGACCATCGTCCTGAACGCCGAGGTGACGCGGGTGACGGCGCCGGACGGGACGGCGACACGCGTGCGCACCCCGGTCCTCCTGATGGCGCGGACGGGCGGGCAAGGCCCTTCGGACGGGGCCTGGCTGCGGCTGCTGCCGTCCACGGTGCTCCAGGTGACGGGGCGGCTGTCGCCACCCCGCGGCACCGGCGACCCGTTCGCCGCCGTGCTGTACGCCGACACCGGACCGCCCCGCGCCGTCGGAGGGCCCAGTGCCCTGCACCGAACGGCAGGCGACCTGCGCGCCGGGCTGCGTGAGGCGACCGACGGACTGCCGCCCGACGCCCGGTCACTGCTGCCCGGCCTCGTGGTGGGCGACACCTCACGGATCCCGGAGGACCTGCGCAGGGCGTTCGAGGCCACGGACCTCACCCATCTCCTCGCCGTATCCGGCAGCAACCTGACGATCGTCCTGATCCTGCTGATCGGACCGGCCGGAAGAGCTTCCAGCGCGGAACGGGGCGGGCTGGCGCCCCGGCTGGGGGTGTCGCTGCGGACGACGGCGCTGCTGGGCGGAGTGCTGACGCTGGCGTTCGTGGTGGTGTGCAGGCCGGAGCCGAGCGTGCTGCGCGCCGCCGCGTGCGGCCTGATCACCCTGCTCGCGATCGGCACCGGGCGCCGCAGGTCCCTGCTCCCGGCACTCGCCGGGGCCGTACTGCTGCTGGTGCTCTACGATCCGTGGCTGGCCCGCAGCCCCGGTTTCCTGCTGTCCGTCCTGGCGACGGGGGCGCTCCTCACGATCGCCCCCCGATGGAGCGCCGCCCTCCAGGCGCGCGGCCTCCCGCCGCGCCTCGCGGAGGCCGTGGCCGCGGCGGCCGCCGCGCAGGCCGTCTGCGCCCCGGTGGTGGCCGCCCTCGCCGCGCGGGTGAGCCTGGTCGCGATCCCGTGCAACCTGCTCGCCGAACTGGCGGTGGCACCGGCCACGGTGCTCGGTTTCGCCGCCCTGGCGGCGGCCCCGCTGTCCATGCCCCTGGCCCGGCTGCTCGCGGATGGCGCTGCCGTGCCGGCCGGCTGGGTGGCGTCCGTCGCCCGGACCGGGGCGTCGCTGCCCGGCGCGGAGGCGGCCTGGCCGGACGGCTGGCGGGGCGGGTTGCTGCTCGCCGTCGCCACAGGGGCGCTGCTGCTGGTCGTGCGCCGGCTGCCGTACCGCCGGTGGCTGGCCGCCGGCTGCGCCGTGATGCTGGTCGTCGCCGTGGTGCGGCCGGTGCCGCTGGTGCGGGTCGTGACCGGCTGGCCGCCGCCCGGCTGGGTGTTCGCGATGTGCGACGTGGGGCAGGGCGACGCCACGGCCCTCGCCGCGGGGGACGGTACGGCCGTGGTGGTGGACGCCGGGCCGGACCCGGAGCCGGTCGACCGCTGCCTGCGGGACCTGGGCGTGACCCGTGTGCCGCTCGTGCTGCTCACCCACTTCCACGCCGACCACGTGGCGGGGTTGCCGGGGGTGCTGCGCGGACGATCCGTGGGGCAGATCCAGACGACCGGGCTGCTCGACCCGCCGGGTCAGGCCGCGTTCGTCCACCGCACCGCCGCCGCGGCCCGCGTACCCGTCGTGCCCGCGGCGCTCGGCGAGCGGCGCCGGGCGGGGCCGCTCGACTGGCAGGTGCTGTGGCCCGCGCCCGCCACGGGCTTCGTCCCGGAGGGGGCCAACGACGCCAGCGTCACCCTGCTCGTCCGCACCCGGAGCGGAGTGACGCTGCTGCTCCTCGGCGACCTGGAGCCGCCGTCCCAGCGTGGACTGTCCCGGGCCCATCCCGCCTTGCCGAGGGTGGACGTCCTGAAGGTCGCCCACCACGGTTCGGCGCACCAGGACCCGGAACTGCTGCGGCGGGCCCGGCCCAGGCTCGCCCTCGTGTCGGTGGGGCGGGACAACCCGTACGGGCACCCGTCGCCCCGTACGCTCGACGCCCTTCGCGAGGCGGGCGCAGCGGTCCTGCGCACCGACCGGCACGGCGCCGTCGCCGTGACCGGCTCCGGGCGGGACCTGCGGGCGGTCGCCCGGCACCCGCCGTAGGCGCGGACCGGCCGGCGGGGCCTGGGGCCCAGGCGAGCCAGGCGCCGTCGCGCATCAGGAGCCGGCCGGGCAGTTCGTTCTCCTCGCGCCACGCCTTCACCGACCGGGGCGTCACACGAAGGGAGACCCACCGCGGTTCGCGGTCGCGGGGGTCCCACCCCGGTGTGGCGGCGAACGCGTCGGCCGAGGCGCCGGGCAGGTCCCGGCCCTCGACCGCCTCGGCGAGGCCGTCCACCAGCACCACGTCCCGCGTGTGGCCCAGGCTCAGCCGGACGCGGCCGCGCGGGGTGAGGTTCCGGGCGGTCGGGTTGGTCCGCCGCGTCGACATCAGGAGGGTGCCGCCGTCCCACACGAACGACAGCGGTACCAGGGCGGGCTCCCCCGAGGAGGACGCGGTCGCCACCCACACGTCGAGGTCCTCCTCAAGCCGCCGCGGGACGTCCCGTCTGCGCTGCTGCCGGTCCCGGACCGGTTCACGGATGATCACGTCCGCACGGTAGGGGGCCGGTCCGGTGCCGCGCCTCGGGCGCCGGACGCAGGGCCTGGGCACCAGGCCGGCCTGCGGGTCCGGCGGGGGAGCGGGGGTTGAAGAATGGAGCCGTGAACGCAGTGAACGACGATGACCGTGCCGACGACGTCAGGCACGTGCTGGTCCTGCCGGACCGGGACGCGGCCGAGGAGGCTGCCGAGGAGCTCGGCGCCCGGTTCGGGACGCACGAGGAACCCCAGCTCGTGCGCGACGCCCTCGCGGGTGAGGACGACGCCGAGGACGCCCAGTGGCTCCTGGTGATCGAGGACCCGGACGGCCGCCTGTCCGCCGCCGAGCTCGACGCCTTCGCCGCCGAGTGGGACGGCTGGCGCGAGGAGCCGTAGAGCGAGCGAGCCGGCCTGCGGGGCGTAGGACCTGCGGGGCGTAGGAAGGGAAGGCGGCCGAGGAACCGGAGGTGCGGGGGATCCGGAGGGGTGCCCGGAGGCCGGAGGCCCTCTCGCAGGACCGCGGAGAACATGACGGGGCGGAAGGCCGAGGGCCGGCTGTCCGGCCAGACGAGTCGGATACGCGCGGTGACGGAGTTCCGCAGTGGGGTACGCCGGGGGCCCTGACCGCTCCGGGGACGGTGCCACGGCCGGCCGGCGTGTCGGTGGGGCGTGGGATGCTGGGGGCGATGGCTGCCAAGAACCCGAACGACGACCCGCTCGCCCCCGTCACCCTGGCCGTGGGCCAGGAGGACCTGCTGCTGGACCGTGCCGTGCAGCACGTGGTGGCGGCGGCGCGAGCCGCCGACGCCGACACGGACGTGCGCGACATGACCGCCGACCAGCTCCAGCCCGGCGGGCTCGCCGAGCTGACGAGCCCGTCGCTGTTCGCCGAGCGCAAGGTCCTGATCGTGCGCAACGCCCAGGACCTGTCGGCGGACACGGTCAAGGACCTGAAGGCGTACATCGCCGCACCGGTGGAGGACATCAGCCTGGTCCTCGTGCACCCCGGCGGTGCCAAGGGCAAGGGCCTGCTGGATGCCGCCCGCAAGGGCGGTGCCCGCGAGGTGGCGTGTCCCAAGACCACCAAGCCGGCTGAGCGACTGACGTTCGTGCGGCAGGAGTTCAGGGCGCTGGGCCGGTCGGCGACGCCCGAGGCGTGCCAGTCGCTCGTGGACGCGATCGGCAGTGACCTCCGGGAGCTCGCCAGTGCGGTCTCCCAGCTCACCGCCGATGTGGAGGGCACGATCGACGAGGCGGTCGTCGGGCGCTACTACACGGGCCGGGCCGAGGCGTCCAGCTTCAACGTCGCCGACCGGGCCGTGGAGGGACGGGCCGCAGAGGCCCTGGAGGCGCTGCGCTGGTCCCTCGCGACCGGGGTGGCGCCCGTGCTGATCACCAGCGCGCTGGCGCAGGGAGTGCGCGCCATCGGCAAGCTGTCCTCCGCACGGGGCGGACGCCCCGCCGACCTCGCGCGCGAGCTGGGCATGCCGCCGTGGAAGATCGACCGCGTCCGGCAGCAGATGCGCGGATGGACGCCGGACGGGGTCGCCGTCGCGCTGCGCGCGGTCGCCGAGGCCGACGCCGGGGTCAAGGGCGGCGGCGACGACCCCGAGTACGCCCTGGAGAAGGCCGTCGTCACCATCGCGCGGGCGGCTCGTTCGCGCCGCTGAGCGCGGGGACTCGGACCAGGGGTGCGGGGGCCGGACCGGGGGCGCGGGGTTCGGACCGGGGCGCGGTGTCTCGTCCGGTCCACCGGTTCGCGGGTGGACGCCTCCGGTCCACCGGCTCGCGTGCGGATGCCTCGTGGTCCGTGCGCCGCGCGTGCTCGCGCGGGGCTGCCGCCGCTCGGGGTCGGTGGGGTGGGGATGTGCGGCCGCCGCTTGCGTGACGCCGCCGGCTGCCAGACACCGTCGCCTCCCGGTCGCCTCCCGGTCGCCGCCGGGCCGCCGCCGCCGGGCCGCCGCCGCCGGGCCGCCGTCGCCGGGCGGCCGATACCGGGTGGGCGTCGCAGCGTGACCGACGCCGGCGGGCTCGTTCGCCTTCGGGGACCTTCGCCGTGCGGCCGGTTCGCCGGCGGGCTCGTTCGCCGCGGTGCGCCACGCCGTAGGGCTTCCGGTGCCGAGCGGTCGCGGCGGGGTGCCGCCCCGCCGCTGGTGCCCGTACGGTCGCGGTCCCGAGCGCGGTCGGGCGGCCGTTCGAGCTGCGGTGTCCTGGCGGCGGTGCCCGCCGTCCCGCCGTGATCCCGCCGTCATCCCCGCGACCGGCCTGCCTCCCCCGCGGGGCGCCGGGGCGCCGGGGACGGCCCGGCGCCCTGGTGCCCCGGCGGATGTCCGCATGCCGAAGGCCCCGGCTCCGTCTGGGGAAAGACGGGGCCGGGGCCTTCGGGACGTTCGGTGTGAGCCCGTACCCGCGTGGCGAACGCAGGCCGCGTACGGGCTCGGGGGTGCCGGGTGGGAGCGTGGTTGAGAGGGCCCGCTGGATCCCTCCCGGCGATCAAGTCGCCCGGTCCGTCACCCCGGGGCGCAGGCCCGTGGGGTTCCGGCCGGTTCCGGGAACGGTGTCCCCGGTATGGGGGAAGCTCAGCCCTGGACGGCGGCCAGCTTGGACGCCAGCGCCGACTTCTTGTTGGCGGCGGCGTTCTTGTGGATGACGCCCTTGGAGGCGGCCTTGTCGAGCTTGCGGGACGCCTCGCGAGCGGCCGCGGTGGCCTTCTCGACGTCGCCGGAGGCAGCGGCCTCACGGGCCTTGCGGATCGCGGTCTTGATCGACGACTTGACGGCCTTGTTGCGCAGGCGCGCCTTCTCGTTCGTCTTGTTCCGCTTGATCTGGGACTTGATGTTCGCCACGAAAGAGCCTTTTCAGGTTCGTAAGGATTCCTCGATGTGTGCCACGCTGCTGAGAGGGCCACGAGACACAGCTACCCAGGCTACCAGCAGCGCTTCGAGCGGCCCAAACCGAGCGCCCGTCCCCGCCCGTGGGACCATGGAGCCTACGTATCGATCCGACGTCGACCCGAGCAGAGACACCGGCGTACGCCCGGGCGTCTCGAGAATCAGGACCCTGCGTGCCCGCGACCCCTACCCACGTGCCCGAGCCGAGCCGTACCGACCCGGCACTGATCCGCAACTTCTGCATCATCGCGCACATCGACCACGGCAAGTCGACCCTTGCCGACCGGATGCTCCAGCTGACCGGTGTGGTCGAGCAGCGGCAGATGCGCGCTCAGTATCTCGACCGCATGGACATCGAGCGCGAGCGCGGCATCACCATCAAGTCCCAGGCCGTCCGTCTGCCCTGGGCGCCCACCGAGGGCGAGCTGCAGGGCAGGACGCACATCCTCAACATGATCGACACCCCGGGCCACGTGGACTTCACGTACGAGGTGTCGCGGTCCCTGGCCGCCTGCGAGGGCACGATCCTCCTGGTCGACGCCGCCCAGGGCATCGAGGCGCAGACGCTCGCCAACCTGTACCTGGCGATGGAGAACGACCTCACCATCGTGCCCGTGCTCAACAAGATCGACCTCCCGGCGGCCCAGCCGGAGAAGTTCGCCGAGGAGCTGGCGAACCTGGTCGGCTGCGAGCCCGACGACGTGATGCGCGTCTCGGCGAAGACCGGCATCGGCGTGGAGGCGCTCCTCGACCGCGTCGTCAAGGACGTCCCCGGGCCGGTCGGCGTGGCCGACGCCCCGGCCCGCGCGATGATCTTCGACTCGGTCTACGACTCGTACCGCGGTGTCGTCACCTACGTCAGGGTCGTCGACGGCCAGCTCAACAAGCGCGAGCGCATCCGCATGATGTCGACGGGCGCCACCCACGAGCTGCTGGAGATCGGCACCAACTCCCCGGAGATGCTCGCCGCCGACGGCCTCGGCGTGGGCGAGGTGGGCTACCTGATCACCGGTGTGAAGGACGTCCGCCAGTCGAAGGTCGGTGACACGATCACCAGCCAGGCCAAGGGCGCCACGGAGGCCCTCGGCGGCTACAAGGACCCCAAGCCGATGGTGTTCTCCGGCCTCTACCCGCTGGACGGCTCGGACTACCCGGAGCTGCGCGACGCCCTCGACAAGCTCCAGCTCAACGACGCCGCCCTGGTGTACGAGCCGGAGACCTCCGCGGCCCTCGGCTTCGGCTTCCGCGTGGGCTTCCTCGGCCTGCTCCACCTGGACGTGATCCGCGAGCGCCTGGAGCGCGAGTTCGGCCTGGACCTGATCGCCACGGCGCCGAACGTGGTCTACCGGGTCATCATGGAGGACGGCACCGAGCACGTCGTCACCAACCCGAGCGAGTTCCCCGAGGGCAAGATCAGCGAGGTGTACGAGCCGGTCGTGCGCGCCACGATCCTCGCGCCGTCCGAGTTCATCGGCTCGATCATGGAGCTCTGCCAGAACCGCCGCGGCACCCTGCTCGGCATGGACTACCTGTCCGAGGACCGGGTCGAGATCCGCTACACGCTGCCGCTCGCGGAGATCGTCTTCGACTTCTTCGACCAGCTCAAGTCCAAGACGCGCGGCTACGCGTCGCTCGACTACGAGCCGACCGGGGAGCAGAGCAGCTCTCTGGTCAAGGTCGACATCCTGCTGCACGGCGACAAGGTGGACGCCTTTTCCGCCATCACCCACAAGGACGCGGCGTACGCGTACGGCGTGCGGCTCGTCGCCAAGCTGCGCGAGCTCATCCCGCGGCAGGCGTTCGAGGTGCCGATCCAGGCCGCCATCGGCTCCCGGGTGATCGCCCGCGAGACGATCCGCGCCATCCGCAAGGACGTCCTCGCCAAGTGCTACGGCGGTGACATCTCCCGTAAGCGGAAGCTGCTGGAGAAGCAGAAGGAAGGCAAGAAGCGGATGAAGATGGTCGGCTCCGTGGAGGTCCCGCAGGAGGCCTTCATCGCGGTGCTGTCCAGCGACGAGTCGGCGGGCAAGGGCAAGAAGTAGGACCGCCGGAGGGGCCGGGGCCTTCGGGTCCCGCCCCCGGTGGTCCGCTGCACGGGGGCGCCCGTCCGGATGCCGGACGGGCGCCCGCCGTCTTCGCCGGCGCCCGCATTCGTTATGAACCGGGTATGAAGCACGCCTTCACAGCCCCTTACGCAGCGGACGGCGGCGCTCTACCCTGATCCCGCTCGGTGGTTACTCGCGAGTTAAACAGACCAGCCGTTGACCCGCTTTTCCCGCAGCAGTGAAGTGCCCGCACGCCCGCGTGCGGCATCTGCCAGGCCCGCCGGAGGACGCCGTGAGCGACACACAGACCCAGATCGAGAACCGCCCGCCCACGGTGGCGAGCCTTCTCTTCGAGCGGGTGGCGAAGACCCCGGACGCGGAGGCGTACCGCTACCCGGTGCCGTCCTCCACCGGTCAGGGGCCGGACGACTGGAAGTCCCTGAGCTGGGCCCAGGCCGCCGACCGGGTCTACGCGATCGCCGCCGGGCTCGTGGACCTCGGCGTGGAGCCCGAGGAGCGGGTGGCCCTCGCCTCCGCCACGCGCGTCGAGTGGATCCTGAGCGACCTGGGCGTCATGTGCGCCGGCGCCGCCACGACGACGATCTACCCGCAGACCAACGCGGAGGAGTCCGCGTTCATCCTCTCCGACTCCGAGAGCCGCGTACTGATCGCCGAGGACGCCGTCCAGCTGGCGAAGGCCCGCGAGCGCCGCGCCGAGCTGCCGCAGCTGCGCCACGTCGTGGTCGTCGACTCCGCCGCCGCCGCGCCCGCCGAGGGCGACCCGGAGGGCTGGGTGCTGTCCCTGGAGGACCTGGAGAAGCGGGGCCGGGCCTACCTGGAGAAGCACCCCGAGGCGGTCCGCGAGCGGGTCGGCGCCATCACCGCCGACCAGCTCGCCACGCTGATCTACACCTCCGGGACCACCGGCCGCCCCAAGGGCGTGCGCCTCCCGCACGACAACTGGTCGTACATGGCGAAGGCCATCGCGGCGACCGGCCTGGTCCGCGAGGACGACGTGCAGTACCTGTGGCTGCCGCTCGCCCACGTCTTCGGCAAGGTCCTGACCTCCGGCCAGATCGAGGTCGGCCACGTCACCGCCGTCGACGGCCGCGTCGACAAGATCATCGAGAACCTGCCGGTCGTCCAGCCGACCTACATGGCCGCCGTGCCGCGGATCTTCGAGAAGGTCTACAACGGCGTCGCCAACAAGGCGCGGGCCGGCGGCCCGGCCAAGTACAAGATCTTCCAGTGGGCCGCCGGAGTCGCCCGCGACTACGCCAAGGCCACCCAGGACAGCTTCCGCCGCACCGGTCAGGCCAAGGCGCCGCTCGGCCTCACCGCGAAGCACAAGGTCGCCGACGTCCTCGTCTACTCCAAGCTCCGCGCCGCCTTCGGCGGGCGGCTGCGCGCCGCGGTCTCCGGCTCGGTCGCGCTCGCCCCGGAGATCGGCTACTTCTTCTCCGGCGCCGGCATCCACATCCTCGAGGGATACGGCCTGACGGAGTCCTCCGCCGCGTCCTTCGTGAACCCGGGCGAGGCCTACCGCACCGGCACGGTCGGCAAGCCGCTGCCCGGCTGCGAGGTGCGCATCGCCGACGACGGCGAGGTGCTGCTGCGCGGCCCCGGCATCATGCAGGGCTACCACAAGCTGCCCGACAAGACGGCCGAGGTGCTGGAGCCGGACGGCTGGTTCCACACCGGCGACATCGGCGAGCTGTCCCCGGACGGGTACCTGCGGATCACCGACCGGAAGAAGGACCTGTTCAAGACGTCGGGCGGCAAGTACATCGCGCCGACCGAGATCGAGGGCCACTTCAAGGCGCTGTGCCCGTTCGTCTCCAACATCGTCGTCCTGGGCGCCGACCGGAACTACTGCACCGCGCTCATCGCGCTCGACGAGGCGGCGCTGCAGGGCTGGGCGCAGGAGCAGGGCATCGGCGGCCTGCCGTACGCCGAGCTGGTGGCGACGCCGCAGGTCCAGGGGATGGTCCAGGGGTACGTGGACCGGCTCAACGCGGGCCTGCAGCGGTGGCAGACGATCAAGAAGTTCCGGTTGCTGCCGCGCGACCTCGACGTGGAGCACGGCGAGCTGACGCCGAGCCTCAAGCTGAAGCGGCCCGTGGTGGAGCGGGAGTACCAGCACCTCATCGAGGAGATGTACGAGGGCGCCCGCGAGGCCTGAGCCGGAGTGCCGCCCGAGGGGCGTCCGCCAGGCCCGAGCCGGAGTCCCCGTCCGAGGGGCGCCCGCCAGGCATGGCGCGCCCGGCCGGGGGCGCCCGCCGTCACCCCGGCGCCCGGCCGGTCGCCTGGCCCGTCGCCCCGCCCGCCGACCGCCGCCCGCCCGTCACCGCCGCCGCGCCGCGCACCGGCGGCGGTGACGGACAATGGACCCCATGCCTTCCGTACTGCCCGATGGTGAGCCCGTGCCCGAGGACGGGGCCCTGCCCCCGTCCGCCCTCGACGGGCGCGCGGACCGGCCGCTCGGGTTCTACCTGCACGTGCCGTACTGCGCGACCCGCTGCGGCTACTGCGACTTCAACACGTACACCGCCACCGAGCTGCGCGGCTCCGGCGGCGTCCTCGCCTCCCGCGACAACTACGCGGCGACCCTCGCCGACGAGGTCCGGCTCGCCCGCAAGGTCCTCGGCGACGACCCGCGGCCGGTGCGGACCGTCTTCGTCGGCGGCGGCACGCCCACGCTGCTCGCCGCCGGCGACCTGGTCCGCATGCTCGGCGCCGTGCGCGACGAGTTCGGCCTCGCCGAGGACGCCGAGGTCACCACGGAGGCCAACCCGGAGTCCGTCGACCCGGCCTACCTGGCCGAGCTGCGCGAGGGCGGTTTCAACCGGATCTCCTTCGGCATGCAGAGCGCCCGCCCGCACGTCCTGAAGGTCCTCGACCGCACCCACACGCCCGGCCGCCCCGAGCGCTGCGTCGCCGAGGCCCGCGCCGCCGGGTTCGAGCACGTCAACCTCGACCTGATCTACGGCACCCCCGGCGAGAGCGACGACGACTGGCGGGCCTCCCTCGACGCCGCGATCGGCGCCGGACCCGACCACGTCTCCGCGTACGCGCTGATCGTCGAGGAGGGCACCGGGCTGGCCCGGCGCATCCGGCGCGGCGAGGTGCCGATGACCGACGACGACGCGCACGCCGACCGGTACCTGATCGCGGACACCGTGCTGGCCGAGGCCGGGTTCACCTGGTACGAGGTGTCGAACTGGGCCACCTCGGAGGCGGCCCGCTGCCTCCACAACGAGCTGTACTGGCGCGGCGCCGACTGGTGGGGCGCCGGGCCCGGCGCGCACAGCCACGTCGGCGGCGTCCGGTGGTGGAACGCCAAGCACCCCGGCGCCTACGCCGCCGCCCTCGCCGAGGGCCGCTCGCCCGGCGCGGGGCGGGAGGTGCTGACGGAGGAGGACCGGCGCGTCGAGCGCGTCCTGCTGGAGCTGCGGCTGCGCGACGGGGCGCCCCTGGCGCTGCTCCGCCCGGCGGGGCTGGCGGCGGCGGGGCGCGCGGTGGCGGACGGGCTGCTGGAGGAGGGCCCGTACGCCGGGGGCCGGGCCGTCCTCACCCTGCGCGGCCGGCTCCTCGCCGACGCGGTGGTGCGCGACCTGGTCGACTGAGGGGGCCGCCACCGGGGCCCGGCGACGCGGCCGGACGTCCGGCCGTCGCACGCGGGACGGGCCACGGCGGCGGGCCCGGACACGAGGTCCCCGGCCACGGCGACCGGCCCGGACACGAGGGCCCCGGCTACGACGGCGGCGCCGTCACCCAGTCGATCAGCTCCTCGACCCGGCCCAGCAGCTCCGGCTCCAGGTCCCGGTACGAGCGGACCCGGCCCAGGATGTGGCGCCAGGCCGCGCCGGTGTTCTCGGGCCAGCCCAGCGCCCGGCACACCCCGGTCTTCCAGTCCTGGCCGCGCGGCACGGCCGGCCACGCCGGGATGCCCAGCGCCGACGGCTTCACGGCCTGCCACACGTCCACGTACGGATGCCCCACCACCAGCACGTGCGGGTCGGTGACCGACGCGGCGATCCGGGCCTCCTTGGACCCCTGCACCAGGTGGTCCACCAGCACCCCGAGCCGGGCGTCCGGGCCGGGGCGGAAGTCCCGGACGACCGCGGGCAGGTCGTCGACGCCCTCCAGGTACTCCACGACGACGCCCTCGATCCGCAGGTCGTCGCCCCACACCCGCTCCACCAGCTCCGCGTCGTGGCGCCCCTCCACGTAGATCCGCCCCGCCCGCGCGACCCGCGCCCGCGCACCCGGCACGGCGACCGACCCGGAGGCCGTACGGGACGGCCGCACCGGCTTGGCGGCGGTCGGCCGGACCAGGGTCACCGGGCGGCCCTCCAGCAGGAAGCCGCGCGGCGCCAGCGGGAAGACCCGGCGCTTGCCGAACCGGTCCTCCAGCGTCACCGCGCCGGCCTCGCACCCCACCACCGCCCCGCAGAACCCGGTACCGGCCTCCTCGACCACCAGGTCCGGCTCGGCGGGCACCTCCGGCACGGCGGCCGGCTTCTTCCACGGAGGGGTCAGGTCGGAGTCGTAGGCGCGCATGCGACCAGACGCTACGACACGGCGAACCGGCGGGCCAGCTCATCGCGTTGGGCGCGGACGAACGCCGCGTCCACCACCGCGCCGTGCCCCGGCACGTACGCCGCGTCCTCGCCGCCCAGCGCCAGGAGCCGGTCCAGCGCGGCCGGCCACAGCGCCGGGAACGCGTCGGGCCCCGCCTGGGGCTCGCCCGACTCCTCCACCAGGTCCCCGCAGAACACCACCTCCGGCGGGGCGTCCCCGGCCGCGCCCGGCACCAGCAGCACCAGGTCGTGGCCGGTGTGGCCGGGACCGGCGTCGGCCAGCATCACCTGCCGGCCGCCCAGGTCGAGCGTCCACTCCGCGCACACCAGGTGGTGCGGGCGCACCAGGACGTCCGCGGCCTCGCCCGCCTCGTCCTCGGGGACGCCCCACCGCACGGCGTCCGCCCGCAGCTCCTCCCGCTCGCGCACCAGCACCTCGTCCAGCCCGACCGCGCCGAACACCTGCGCGCCCGAGAAGGCCGCCGCCCCCAGCACGTGGTCGAAGTGCGGATGGCTCAGTGCGATGTGCGTCACGCGCCGGCCGCCCAGCAGCCCCCGCGTCTGGGCCCGGATCCCGGCCCCCTCCCGCAGCGTGGAACCCGCGTCGAACAGCAGCGCGGCGTCCTCGCCCACCACCAGGCCGACGGTCGCGTCCCAGCCGGGGAGCCTCCTGCGCCCCACTCCGGGGGCGAGCCGCTCCCACCCGTACTCTTCCCAAGCGACGTCCATACCGCGACGCTATCGGCAAGCACCCGCCCGCCGCGCCCGGCGAGCGGGCCGACCACCGCCGCCGCGTGGGGCGAGCGGACCGGCCACCCGTCCCGCCACGGGACCGGCCACCGCCGCCGCGCGCCCGGTGGCGCCCGGCCGCACGCCGCCGCGCGCCCGGCAGCACCGCGCTTCCGGCACCGCACGGCAGGTGGCTTCCGGCACCGCACGGCAGGTGAGCGGCCCCGCTCGCCGTCGCGCTCGCCACGCCGCCCTTGCCAGGCATCGACCCCGGCGCCGTACACTGGCGGCGGGGATGATTGGCACTCGGACACGGTGAGTGCCAGCAGACGTCAGCCGACCGGAGCAGGACCGGAACGAACTGGAGGTGCGCGCCGTGCTCAGTGAACGCAGACTCGAGGTCCTGCGCGCCATCGTCCAGGACTACGTCGGCACCGAGGAGCCCGTCGGCTCCAAGGCGCTCACCGAGCGCCACAAGCTCGGCGTGTCACCGGCCACCGTCCGCAACGACATGGCGGTGCTGGAGGAGGAGGGCTTCATCGCCCAGCCCCACACCAGCGCCGGACGCATCCCCACGGACAAGGGCTACCGCCTCTTCGTCGACAAGCTCGCCGGAGTCAAGCCGCTGTCGCCGCCGGAGCGCCGGGCCATCCAGAACTTCCTGGAGGGCGCGGTCGACCTGGACGACGTCGTGGGCCGCACGGTCCGGCTGCTCGCCCAGCTCACCCGCCAGGTCGCGGTGGTGCAGTACCCCTCGCTGACCCGGTCCACGGTGCGCCACGTGGAGCTGCTGTCGCTGGCCCCGGCCCGGCTGATGCTCGTCCTGATCACGGACACCGGGCGGGTGGAGCAGCGGATGGTCGACTGCCCCGCCCCGTTCGGCGAGACGTCCGTCGCCGACCTGCGCGCCCGGCTGAACAGCCAGGTCGTGGGGCGGCGGTTCGCCGACGTGCCCAGGCTGGTGCAGGACCTCCCCGAGTCCTTCGAGCCGGAGGACCGCGGGACGGTCTCCACGGTGCTCTCCACGCTGCTGGAGACGCTGGTGGAGGAGACCGAGGAGCGCCTCGTGATCGGCGGCACCGCCAACCTCACGCGCTTCGGGCACGACTTCCCGCTCACCATCCGGCCGGTGCTGGAGGCGCTGGAGGAGCAGGTCGTGCTCCTCAAGCTGCTCGGCGAGGCGACGGACCCCGCCATGACCGTGCGCATCGGCCACGAGAACGCCCACGAGGGGCTCAATTCCACGTCGGTCGTCGCGGTCGGCTACGGTTCGGGCGACGAGGCGGTCGCCAAACTCGGCGTGGTCGGACCGACCCGCATGGACTACCCCGGAACGATGGGAGCGGTACGCGCAGTGGCACGTTACGTCGGACAGATCCTGGCGGAGTCGTAAGTGGCCACGGACTACTACGCCGTACTCGGCGTGCGCCGCGACGCGTCCCAGGACGAGATCAAGAAGGCGTTCCGGAGGCTCGCCCGCGAGCTGCACCCGGACGTCAACCCCGATCCGAAGACGCAGGAGCGGTTCAAGGAGATCAACGCCGCCTACGAGGTGCTGTCGGACCCGCAGAAGAAGCAGGTCTACGACCTCGGCGGCGACCCGATGTCCTCGTCCGGCGGGGCCGGCGCGGGCGCGGGCTTCGGCGCGGGCGGCTTCGGCAACTTCTCCGACATCATGGACGCCTTCTTCGGTACGGCGTCCCAGCGCGGCCCCCGGTCGCGCACCCGCCGCGGCCAGGACGCCATGATCCGGCTGGAGATCGAGCTCGACGAGGCCGCGTTCGGCACGACGAAGGAGATCCAGGTCGACACGGCCGTCGTGTGCACCACGTGCTCCGGCGAGGGCGCGGCGCCCGGCACGTCGGCGCAGACCTGCGACATGTGCCGCGGGCGCGGTGAGGTCTCGCAGGTGACGCGGTCCTTCCTGGGCCAGGTCATGACGTCCCGCCCGTGCCCGCAGTGCCAGGGCTTCGGCACGGTCGTGCCGACGCCGTGCCCGGAGTGCGCGGGCGACGGCCGGGTGCGCTCCCGGCGGACGCTCACGGTCAAGATCCCGGCCGGTGTGGACAACGGCACGCGCATCCAGCTCGCCGGCGAGGGCGAGGTCGGCCCCGGCGGCGGCCCGGCGGGCGACCTGTACGTGGAGATCCACGAGCTGCCGCACCCGGTCTTCCAGCGGCGCGGCGACGACCTGCACTGCACGGTGACCATCCCGATGACGGCGGGCGCGCTCGGCACGAAGGTGCCGCTGGAGACGCTCGACGGCCTGGAGGAGGTCGACATCCGTCCGGGCACGCAGTCGGGCCAGTCGATCCCGTTGCACGGGCGGGGCGTCACGCACCTGCGCGGTGGCGGGCGCGGCGACCTCGTCGTGCACGTCGAGGTCCAGACGCCCACCAAGCTGGACGCCGAGCAGGAGCGCCTGCTGCGGGAACTGGCGGAGCTGCGCGGCGAGGAGCGGCCGCTGGGCCAGTTCGCGCCGGGCCAGCAGGGCCTGTTCTCGCGCCTGAAGGACGCCTTCAACGGCCGCTAGCGGTACCGCCGCCCCGTCGGCCCCGGCCCCCGAGGCCGGGGCCGACGCGCGCCCGCCCCGACCGCGCGGCCCCGCCCAGGCCGCCCCGGCCGTACGGCCCCCGCCCGGACCGCCCCGGCCGTACGGCTCCGCCCTGCGCGCCGTACGGCCGGCACCCGCCCCGGCCGCGCGGCCGCGGCGCCGGCAGCGTCCGCACCGGCCAGGGGCACCCGCCCGTACGGGGGGCGCCCCGTGGTCCGGGCCGTCCACCGCGGGCCGCTCCGAAGCCCCCGCGGGTGCCCCGCCCGTACCCCGCCCGGGGCTTCGCGGCGCGGATTCGATGGGGGCGCGGGGGCGTGACACCATGCGTCCATGTCCTCCGCGCTGACCGATCTCTGCCGGTACCCGATCGTGCAGGCGCCCATGGCCGGCGGCGCCTCCTGCCCGGAGCTCGTCGCCGCCGTGTCCGAGGCGGGCGGCCTCGGGTTCCTGGCGGCCGGGTACAAGACGGCCGACGGCATGTACCAGGAGGTGCAGCGGGTCCGGGGGCTCACCGCCCGCCCCTTCGGCGTCAACCTCTTCATGCCGCAGCCGGGCCAGGCGGACGCCGCCGCCGTCGACCTGTACCGCCAGCAGCTCGCCGGTGAGGCCACCTGGTACGACACGCCGCTCGGCGACCCGGACCGCGGCCGGGACGACGGCTACGACGCCAAGCTGGCGATCCTCCTCGACGACCCCGTACCGGTCGTGTCGTTCACCTTCGGCTGCCCCGCGCCCGAGACGGTGGCCGCCCTCGCGCGCGCGGGCACCCGCACGGTCGTCACCGTCACCAGCGCCGACGAGGCGCGCGCGGCGCAGCGCGCGGGCGCCGACGCCGTGTGCGTCCAGGGCGTCGAGGCGGGCGGCCACCAGGGCACCCACCGGGACGACCCGGAGGCCGGGACGTGCGGCACCGGCCTGCTGACGCTGATCACCAGGATCCGCGAGGCGGTGCGGCTGCCGATGCTCGCCGCCGGCGGCCTGATGCGCGGCGCCCAGATCGCCGCCGTCCTCGCGGCGGGCGCGGAGGCCGCCCAGCTCGGCACCGCCTTCCTGGTGTGCCCCGAGTCCGGCGCCGACCCGCTGCACAAGCGGGCCGTCACCGATCCGCTGTTCACCCACACCGAGCTGACCCGCGCGTTCTCCGGCCGCCCCGCCCGCGGCCTGGTCAACCGCTTCGTGCGGGAGCACGGGCCGTACGCCCCGGCCGCCTACCCCGAGGTGCACCACCTGACCAGCGGGCTGCGCAAGGCCGCCGCACGCGCCCAGGACCCGCAGGGCATGGCCCTGTGGGCCGGGCAGGGCCACCGGCTGGCCCGCGAACTGCCCGCCGGGCAGCTCGTCGACGTACTCCACTGCGAACTCCGGTCGGCCGTCTCCGCGCTGGCCGTGGAAGGTGCCTCATGACCGCCCCCGTCTTCGTCGCCGACGACCTGACGGCCGCCGCGCCCGGCGCGGTGCTCACCCTCGACGGACCGGAGGGGCGGCACGCGGTGTCGGTGCGCCGCCTGCGCGTCGGCGAGGAGGTCGTCCTCACGGACGGCGCCGGGCGCGGCGCGTACGGCACGGTCGCCGCCGTGGAGGGCAGGGACCGCCTCGACGTGGCCGTGGCCGAGGTGCGGGACGAGGCCGCGCCCGCGCCCCGCATCACGGTCGTGCAGGCCCTGCCCAAGGGCGACCGGGGCGAACTGGCCGTCGAGACGATGACCGAGACCGGGGTCGACGCGGTCGTGCCCTGGCAGGCCGCCCGGTGCATCACCCAGTGGCGCGGCGACCGGGGCGCGAAGTCCCTGGCCAAGTGGCGGGCCACCGCGCGCGAGGCGGGCAAGCAGTCCCGCAGGCTCCGCTTCCCCGAGGTCGCGGACGCCGCGACCACCGCGCAGGTGGTCCGGATGCTGGCCGAGGCCGACTTCGCGGCCGTCCTGCACGAGGAGGGCGCCGAGCCGCTCGCCACCGCGCCGCTGCCGGCGGGCGGCCGGATCGTGCTGGTCGTCGGCCCCGAGGGCGGGGTGGCCCCGGACGAGCTGGCCGCGTTCGCGGCGGCCGGGGCCAGGCCGTACCGGCTGGGGCGCAGCGTCCTGCGGACCTCCACGGCCGGCACGGCGGCGACCGCGCTCCTCCTCGGCCGCACCGGCCGCTGGTCCTGACCCGCCCGGCCTCCCCGGCCGCCGGCTGACCACCCGGCCGTCCCGCCGGGGCACCCCGCGCGCTCCGGGACGGGCCCGCCCGGCGCCTCCTCCCGGCGTCCTCCCCGACGCCCGCCCGGCGTCCCCCCCCCCCGACGCCCGCCCGGCGTCCCCCCCCCCGACGCCCGCCCGGCGTCCCCCCGACGCCCGCCCGGCGTCCCCCGGCGTCCTCCCGCGGCGCGCGTTGCGCTCGGCGCGCCCCCCCCCGCGGGCGGACCACTCGGCCGTCCCTGGCCGTCCCCGGCTGTCCCCGGCCGTCCCCGGCCGGGCACGGGGCGGCGATAGGGTACGGACGTATCTGCCGTCCGAGGAGAGAGGGCCGCCAGCATGGCCGGAGAGCCGCGCAGCGACTGCCTGTTCTGCAAGATCGTTTCGGGGGAGGTGCCCGCGACGGTCGTCCGCGAGTCGGAGACCACCCTCGCGTTCCGCGACATAAACCCCCAGGCGCCCGTCCACGTGCTGGTCATCCCGAAGGCGCACCACGCGGACGCCGCCGCGCTCGCCGCCGCCGCGCCGGAGGCCGCCGCCGACGTGCTGCGCGAGGCCGGCGCGGTCGCCGAGCAGGAGAAGACCGACGGCACCGGCTACCGGATCGTGTTCAACACGGGCGCCGGCGCCGGCCAGACCGTCTTCCACGCCCACGCCCACGTCCTCGGCGGGCGCGGTCTCGAATGGCCCCCCGGGTAGCCCACGTGTCCGTACGGGAACTCGTCGTGCTGGGCACCGCCAGCCAGGTGCCCACACGCCACCGCAACCACAACGGCTACCTGCTCCGCTGGGACGGCGAGGGCATCCTCTTCGACCCGGGCGAGGGCACCCAGCGGCAGATGCTGCGGGCCGGGGTCGCCGCGCACGACATCGACCGGATCTGCGTCACCCACTTCCACGGCGACCACTCCCTGGGCCTGGCGGGGGTCATCCAGCGCATCAACCTCGACCAGGTCCCGCACCCCGTCGCCGCCCACTACCCGGCGTCCGGGCAGCGGTTCTTCGAGCGGCTGCGGTACGCCACCGCCTACCGCGAGCGGGCCGACATCGTGGAGGTCCCCGTGGCCGCCGACGGACCCGTCGCGCAGACCCCCGGCTACACCCTGGAGGCCCGCCGCCTGTCGCACCCCGTCGAGTCGTTCGGGTACCGGCTCACCGAGCCCGACGGGCGCCGCATGCTGCCCGAGCGGCTCGCCGCGCACGGGATCAAGGGCCCCGACGTCGGCCTCCTCCAGCGCGAGGGCGCCCTGCGCGGGGTGCGGCTGGAGGACGTCAGCGAGGTACGGCCGGGCCAGCGCTTCGCGTTCGTCATGGACACCCGCCTCTGCGACGGCGTCCACGCGCTCGCCGAGGGGTGCGACATGCTCGTCATCGAGTCGACGTTCCTCGACGAGGACGCCTCGCTCGCCGTCGAGCACGGCCACCTGACCGCGGGGCAGGCCGCCGCCGTCGCCCGCGACGCGCGCGTGCGCCACCTCGTCCTCACCCACTTCTCCCAGCGCTACGGCGACCCGTCCGCCTTCGAGCGGCAGGCCCGCGCCGCCGGGTTCGACGGCGAGCTGACCATCGCCCAGGACCTCGTCCGCGTGCCCCTCCCCAAGCGCCCCTAGGAACGACCGCCCCCATGAACCGCCCCCACGTGCACGACGCCCGGGTGAACGACGCCCGCGCGCACCTCCCCGAGCACCTGCCCAAGGCCGAGCTGCACCTCCACATCGAGGGCACCCTCGAACCGGAGCTGGCCTTCGCCCTCGCCGCCCGCAACGGCGTCGACCTGCCCTACGCCGACACCGACGCGCTGCGCCGCGCCTACCGCTTCGAGGACCTCCAGTCGTTCCTCGACCTGTACTACGCGCTCATGGCCGTGCTGCGCACCGAGGACGACTTCGCCGAGCTCGCCGACGCCTACCTGGCGCGGGCCGCCGCGCAGGGCGTGCGGCACGCCGAGGTCTTCTTCGACCCGCAGGCCCACACCTCCCGCGGCGTGCCCTTCGGCACGGTCGTGGAGGGCCTGGCGCGGGCCCTGGAGGGCGCCGAGGAGCGGCACGGCGTCACCACGCGGCTGATCATGTGCTTCCTGCGGGACGAGTCCGCCGAGTCCGCGATGGCGACCCTGGAGGAGGCCCGGCCGTACCTGAGCCGCATCACCGGCGTGGGCCTCGACTCCGCCGAGGTCGGGCACCCGCCCGCCAAGTTCCGCGAGGTGTACGAGGCCGCCGCCGCGCTGGGCCTGCGCCGGGTGGCCCACGCCGGCGAGGAGGGCCCGCCGTCGTACATCCGCGAGGCGCTGGACCTCCTGGGGGTCGAGCGGGTCGACCACGGCCTGCGGGCGCTGGAGGACCCGGAGCTGGTCGAGCGGCTCGTACGGGAGGGGGTGCCGCTCACGCTGTGCCCGCTGTCCAACGTCCGGCTGCGCGCGGTGGACGCGCTGGCGGACCACCCGCTGAAGGCCATGATGGACGCCGGGCTCCTGGTCACCGTGAACTCCGACGACCCGGCCTACTTCGGCGGGTACGCCGGCGACAACCTCGGCGCCGTGCGCGACGCCCTCGCCCTCACCGGCGAGGACCTGCGGCGACTGGCCCGGAACTCCTTCCGGGCGGCCTTCCTCGACGACGACGAGGAGCGGCGGGCCCGGTACCTCGCCGAGGTGGACGCCTACCCCCTCGACTGACCGGGCCGCCCCGGCCCACCGGCGCCCCGGCCCACCGGCGCCCCGGCCACGGCGCCCCGGCCCCTGACGACGGCGCCCCGGCCACCTGACCACGGCTCCCGCGACCGGAGTTCCCGAACCGCGGCCCCCGGCGGGCCCCATCCGGCACACTGGCCAGATCAGCACCGCGTGACCGGGAGCCCGCCGTGACCACACCCGACGCCGTCCCCGCCCCCTGCCCCGACGCCGCCCCCGGGGCCCCCGAAGCCGCCGGCAGCCGGGGCCCCGCAGCGCCCCGCCCGGGCGCCCCGCGCGCCGGGGCCCCGCACCACGGAGCCGACCACACCGGTGGCGTGCGCTCCGGGGGCGCGCACGGGGCCCCGCAGCGCCCCGGGACCGGACACACCGCGGGCGTGGACCCGCTGGGCACCCTCCGCACCCCCTCGGACCCCGAGTGCGACGTCTTCCTCACCGGCACGGTCTTCCTCGACATCGTCTTCACCGGCCTCGACAGCGCACCCGCGCGCGGCACCGAGACCTGGGCGCGCGGCATGGGCTCCAGCCCCGGCGGCGTCGCCAACATGGCGACCGCCCTGGCCCGGCTGGGGCTGCGCACCTCCCTGGCCGCCGCGTTCGGCGACGACCACTACGGCGAGTACTGCTGGGACGCGCTGGAACAGGGGGAGGGCATCGACCTGAGCCGCTCGCGCACCGTGCCCGGCTGGCACTCCCCGGTCACGGTGTCCATGGCGTACGAGGGCGAGCGGACGATGGTGTCGCACGGTCACGAGGCGCCCCCGCCGGAGGGCTCCGTCCCCGCCTGCCCGCCCCGCGCGCGGGCCGCCGTGGCCTCCCTGGCACCCGGCCGCGCCGAGGAGTGGGTGGCCGGGGCCGCCGGGCGCGGCACGCGGGTCTTCGCCGACGTGGGCTGGGACGAGACGGGCCGCTGGGACCTGGCCGCGCTGCCCGGCCTGGAGCACTGCGAGGCGTTTCTGCCCAACGCCGAGGAGGCCGTGCGCTACACCCGCACCGACTGCCCGCGCGCCGCCGCCCGCGCCCTCGCCGAGCGGGTGCCGCTCGCCGTGGTGACGCTCGGCGCGCAGGGCGCGTACGCGGTGGACTCCGCCACCGGGGAGACCGCCGAGGTGCCGGCCATCGAGGTCGCCGCGCTGGACCCGACGGGCGCCGGGGACGTGTTCGTGGCCGGGTTCCTCACCGGCACGCTCGCCGGGTGGCCGCTCGCCGACCGGCTGGCCTTCGCCGGGCTGACCGCCGCGTTGTCCGTGCAGGAGTTCGGCGGCTCGCTCTCCGCGCCCGGCTGGGTGGAGGTCGCCGCCTGGTGGGGGTACGTGCGGGGCTGCTCCGGACAGGACCCGGCCGCGCTGCGCCGGTACGCCTTCCTCGACCGGCTGCTGCCCGCGCCGACCCGGCCGTGGCCGCTGCGCCGCGCGGTGCCGACGATCGGCTTCGGCCGCTCCGCCTGAGCGGCCGCTCCCGAGGCCGCGCCCCAGGGATGCTCCCGAGGCCGCCCCGGGGGGCAAGACCGTGCGCCGGGCGGGGAGCTGAGCGAAAACGCTTCGGGGTTGTCGCCCGAACGCCGTACCCTGGCAGCAGAGGTTGTCGAGCGGCGAGAACCCTGCAACAGGAGGTATGCGCAGGCCACAGAGCCGGCCCATGACTCAGACACCGACAGACCAGGTACGAGCCCACTTCACCGTACCCGCCAAGCATCCGATGGTGACCGTGCTCGGCTCGGGCGACTCCCTGCTCCGCGTGATAGAGCGGGCCTTCCCCCGCGCCGACATCCACGTCAGGGGCAACGAGATCAGCGCGGTGGGCGAGGCAGCCGAGGTGGCCCTCATCCAGCGGCTGTTCGACGAGATGATGCTGGTGCTGCGCACGGGGCAGCCGATGACGGAGGACGCGGTGGAACGCTCGATCGCCATGCTCAAGGAGGAGACCGGGGGAGCGGCCGTCGAGACGCCGTCCGAGGTCCTCACCCAGAACATCCTCTCCAGCCGCGGCCGCACCATCCGCCCCAAGACGCTCAACCAGAAGCGGTACGTCGACGCGATCGACAAGCACACGATCGTCTTCGGCATCGGCCCGGCCGGCACGGGCAAGACCTACCTCGCCATGGCGAAGGCGGTCCAGGCCCTGCAGTCCAAGCAGGTCAACCGGATCATCCTCACCCGGCCCGCCGTCGAGGCGGGCGAGCGGCTCGGCTTCCTGCCGGGCACGCTCTACGAGAAGATCGACCCGTACCTGCGGCCGCTGTACGACGCGCTGCACGACATGCTCGACCCCGACTCCATCCCCCGCCTGATGGCGGCGGGCACGATCGAGGTCGCCCCGCTGGCGTACATGCGCGGCCGTACGCTCAACGACGCGTTCATCATCCTCGACGAGGCGCAGAACACGAACCCCGAGCAGATGAAGATGTTCCTGACCCGGCTCGGCTTCGACTCGAAGATCGTCATCACCGGTGACGTGACCCAGGTCGACCTGCCGAACGGCACCAGGAGCGGCCTGCGGCAGGTCCAGGACATCCTCGACGGCGTCCCGGACGTCCACTTCTCCCACCTCACGTCCCACGACGTCGTACGGCACAAGCTGGTCGGCCGTATTGTCGACGCGTACGAGAAGTACGACAGCCGCAACGGGCGCTGACGAACCAGAGCGAGAGACCCCACAGCACATGTCGATCGACGTCAACAACGAGTCCGGCACCGAGGTCGACGAGCAGTCGCTCCTCGACGTCGCCCGCTACGCGCTCGCGCGCATGCGCATCCACCCCCTGTCCGAGCTGTCGGTGATCGTCGTGGACGCCGACGCGATGGAGCAGCTGCACATCCAGTGGATGGACCTGCCGGGCCCGACGGATGTCATGTCCTTCCCGATGGACGAGCTGCGTCCGCCCTCCAAGGACGACGAGGAGCCCCCGCAGGGGCTCCTCGGTGACATCGTGCTCTGCCCCGAGGTCGCCGAGCGGCAGGGCCGCGAGGCGCCCACGGGCCACTCCATGGACGAGGAGCTGCAGCTCCTCACCGTCCACGGGGTGCTCCACCTCCTCGGCTACGACCACGAGGAGCCCGGCGAGAAGGCCGAGATGTTCGGCCTCCAGGCGGCGATCATCGACGGCTGGCGGGCGGAGAAGGGCCTCACCGGCCCCTCCCCGGCGCCGACCCTCTCATGACCGGACAGCTCGTCCTGGGCGCGGTCGCGCTCGTCGTGGTCGCCTGGCTCGCCGCGTGCGCGGAGGCCGGCATCGCCCGCGTCTCCGGCTTCCGCGCCGCCGAGGCCCTGCGGTCCGGGCGGCGCGGCGCGGCCCGGCTCGTCCAGGTGGCCTCCGACCCCACCCGCTACCTCAACGTGGCCCTGCTCGTGCGGGTCGCCTGCGAGACGGCGGCCGGCGCGCTCGTCACCTACGTGTGCCTGGAGGAGTTCGCGGAGACGTGGAGCGCGCTGGTCGTCGCGATCGGCGTGATGGTCCTCGTCTCGTACGTCGCCGTGGGCGTCTCGCCGCGCACGATCGGCCGCCAGCACCCGCTGAACACGGCGACCGCCGCCGCCTACGTGCTGCTGCCGCTCGCCCGGATCATGGGCCCGATCCCGCAGCTGCTCATCCTCATCGGCAACGCCCTCACCCCCGGCAAGGGCTTCCGCAAGGGCCCCTTCGCCTCGGAGGCGGAGCTGCGCGCCATGGTCGACCTGGCGGAGCAGGAGTCGCTCATCGAGGACGAGGAACGCCGCATGGTGCACTCGGTCTTCGAGCTGGGCGACACCCTGGTCCGCGAGGTGATGGTGCCCCGCACGGACCTGGTGTCGATCGAGCGCTACAAGACCGTCCGGCAGGCGCTCACGCTCGCCCTGCGCTCCGGCTTCTCGCGCATCCCCGTGACCGGGGACAACGAGGACGACGTGGTGGGCATCGTCTATCTGAAGGACCTGGTCCGCAAGACCCACATCAACCGCGAGGCGGAGGCCGACCCGGTCTCCTCGGCGATGCGCCCGGCGGTGTTCGTCCCGGACACCAAGAACGCCGGCGACCTGCTGCGGGAGATGCAGCGGGAGCGCAACCACTGCGCGGTCGTCATCGACGAGTACGGCGGCACGGCCGGGATCGTCACGATCGAGGACATCCTGGAGGAGATCGTCGGCGAGATCACCGACGAGTACGACCGCGAGCTGCCGCCCGTCGAGACGCTCGGCGACGGCCGCTTCCGGGTGACGGCCCGCCTCGACATCGGCGACCTCGGCGAGCTGTTCGGGCTCGACGCGTACGACGACGAGGACGTGGAGACGGTCGGCGGCCTGCTCGCCAAGGCGCTGGGCCGCGTCCCGATCGCCGGGGCCACGGCCGTGGTCGACCTGCCGGACGGGCGGGGGCTGCGGCTGACCGCCGAGTCCCCGGCGGGCCGGCGCAACAGGATCGTGACCGTGCTGGCGGAGCCCGTACGGCCGGAGACGGAGGACGAGGCCGCGTGACCCCCGAGCAGCTCAAGGCGTTCTGCCTGGAATTCGACGACGCCGTGGAGGAGTTCCCCTTCGGCCCGGAGGTCTCGGTCTTCAAGGTGGCCGGGAAGATATTCGCGCTCGCCGACCTCGACGAGCACCCGCTCACCGTGAACCTCAAGTGCGAGCCGGAGAACGCGCTGCGGCTGCGCGCCGACCACCCGGACGTGGTCGTCCCCGGCTACCACATGAACAAGCGCCACTGGAACACGGTGTCCGTCGCGCGGCTGCCGGAGCCCCTGGTCAGGGAGATGATCGAGGACTCCTACGACCTGGTCGTCGCCGGCCTGCCGAAGGCCGTGCGCCTGCGCCTGGACCGCCCGTAGGGGCCGCGGGGCCGGATGCCGGGGGCGGCGGATATCCTCACCGCGGCCCGCGAGGGCGGGGACGGGGAAGCCGACTCCCCGAGATCACCACAACCATGGTGGGCACCACACCATGTACGTCCGCATGCGCCGAGGCGCCGTCGTCGCACTCACCGCGTCCGCCCTGTTCCTGACCGCCGCGTGCGGCGGCTCCTCCGACGAGGAGGGCGGCAAGGGGGCGCCGGAGGGCGGCGCCGGGCAGAAGCCCGCGGCGGCTCCGCTCACCGAGGCCCAGATGAAGGCGGGCCTCCTGGAGGTCGCCGACCTGCCGACCGGCTGGAAGGTGGAGGCGGCCGCGCCGTCCGAGGACAAGCCGAAGGCGGAGAAGCCCGAGTGCCAGCCGCTGGCGCAGCTCATGTCCGACGAGGTCGAGGGCGCCACGGAGGGCGGGGAGCGCGAGTTCGGCCGGGACGGTGACAGCGCCATCCTCGCCCAGCAGATCTTCACCTACGCCGACGACGCCGCCGCGAAGGCGTTCGTGAAGAGCGTCGGTGACGCCGTCGGCGCGTGCGCCACCTTCACGACCGTCCAGGACGGCGAGAAGATGACGGTCACCGCCGAGAAGCTGACCGCCCCGCAGGTCGGCGAGGAGACCGTCGGCCTCCGGCTCGGCATGGACATCCCCCAGCTCGGCATGAAGCTGGAGTCCGACGTGCTGGTCGCCCGCCAGGGCGCCGGGATGATGCGCCTGGCGTACGTCCCGATGGGCGAGAAGCCCGACCACTCGGGCTTCGAGGACCTGGCCAAGCGCGGCGGCGACAAGTTCGTCAAGGGCGCCCAGGGCTGAGGCCGGCAGGGCGACGGGGCGGCCGGGGAGTTCCCGGCCGCCCCTGCTTATGCTCGGGGCATGACGCAGAGCACCGAACTCGACCCCGAGGACCGCAAGATCATCACGCTGGCGCGCAGCGCCCGCGCCCGCAACGGCGTGCCCGAGGGCGCGGCGGTCCGGGACGAGACGGGCCGGACGTACGTCGCCGGGACGGTGGCGCTGGAGTCGCTCCGGCTGAGCGCCCTCCAGACGGCCGTGGCGATGGCCGTGGCCAGCGGGGCGAAGTCCCTGGAGGCGGCGGCCGTCGTCTCCGAGGCGAACACCCTCGCCGCCGCCGACCGCGCCGCCGTCCGCGACCTGGGCGGCCCCGCCGTCCCGGTCCTCCTCGCCGGTCCCGACGCGCAGGTGCGCGCCCGCGTGACGGCGGGCTGAGCCCCGCGGCGCGCGGGGGCGCCCTTCCCCGCGTGGCGGCCGGGCCCCGTGCGGTAGGTACGGGTCCGGCCCCCGCGCGGGACGCCGGCCCCATCGTGCCTGTCGGTGCCGCCGCTTGGAGCTGCGGCGCCCACGTGCCGCGTACCGCCGCACGTGCACGCGCGGCCGGCAGGCCCCACCGACCGTGTCGGTGCCGCCGCCTCGCGGCGGCGTTGCGGCGCCCGCGTGCGGCCGCACGTGCCGCGCGTCGCCCCTGTGCCCCGCGCCGCCCCGCGTGCCGCGTGCCGTGCCGGCCTCCCGTGGCGGACGTGACCTCACGCCCGGTGCGCGCCGATGCCGTGGCGGACGTGGCCCCCGAGGCGCCGGCCGGTGGCTGTCCGTCCTGCTCGGCGTCGTTCCCGTGGCGGACGAGGCCCCGCCCGTACGGGCCGGTGCCCGCCCCCTGTCGGGTGCCCGTCCGACGCGGCGTGCGCCGCTCCCGCGTCCCGTGCCCGCCCCCGCGCGGGGGCGGGCACGGGACGCGGGCGGCCGGAGCGGCCCCCGCGCGGTTCGTGGCCGGGCCGCGATCGGGGAGAATGGCTGCCATGAGCGTTCGCACACCAGAATCCGAAGCGACCCACCGCGCGGGCTTCGCCTGCTTCGTCGGGCGCCCCAACGCCGGCAAGTCCACCCTCACGAACGCTCTGGTCGGTCAGAAGGTGGCCATCACCTCCAACCGCCCGCAGACGACGCGGCACACCGTGCGGGGCATCGTGCACCGCCCGGACGCCCAGCTCGTGCTGGTCGACACGCCTGGCCTGCACAAGCCGCGCACGCTGCTGGGCGAGCGGCTCAACGACGTCGTCCGCACGACCTGGGCGGAGGTCGACGTGATCGGCTTCTGCCTGCCCGCCGACCAGAAGGTCGGCCCCGGCGACCGGTTCATCGCCAAGGAGCTGGCCGGGATCAGGAAGACCCCGAAGATCGCGATCGTCACCAAGACCGACCTGGTCGACTCCAAGGCGCTCGCCGAGCAGCTCCTGGCCGTCGACCGGCTCGGCAAGGAGCTGGGCATCGAGTGGGCGGAGATCGTCCCGGTCTCCGCCGTCGGCGACACCCAGGTCCAGCTCCTCGCCGACCTGCTGGTCCCGCTGCTGCCCGAGGGCCCGGCGCTCTACCCGGAGGGCGACCTCACGGACGAGCCCGAGCAGGTCATGGTCGCCGAGCTGATCCGCGAGGCCGCGCTCGAAGGCGTACGGGACGAGCTGCCCCACTCCATCGCGGTGGTCGTCGAGGAGATGCTGCCCCGCGAGGACCGTCCCGCCGACAAGCCGCTGCTGGACATCCACGCCAACGTCTACATCGAGCGCCCCAGCCAGAAGGGCATCATCATCGGCCCCAAGGGCAAGCGCCTGAAGGAGGTCGGCATCAAGTCCCGCAAGCACATCGAGGCGCTGCTGGGCACCCCGGTCTTCCTGGACCTGCACGTCAAGGTCGCCAAGGACTGGCAGCGCGACCCGAGGCAGCTGCGCAAGCTCGGCTTCTGAGCCCTCTGGGGGGCGCCCGTCAGGCGCCCTCCCGCAGCACGCGGGAGGCCAGCTCCCGCTGCGCGCCGGTCAGGTGCGGCTCCGCGCAGCGGACGGTGCGCCCGTCCACCGTGATCTCGTACGAGAAGCCGTCCGGCATGCGGGACGGCCCGCCGCCCGGCCCCGAGCGGGCCGCCTCCGCCGGGGCCGCCCCGACGGGGGCCGCCTCCGCGAGGGCCGCCTCCACCAGGGCGTGCCAGACGGAGGCGTCGGCCAGGGCCGCCGTGTCCACCTCCGCCCGGCGCTCGATGCCCGCGAAGCCACCCGTACGCCGTACCTCGATCCGCATGGCCCCGTTCTACCCCCTGGTGGGCACCCCCACCGTGGACCACGCCTTGAGGACCGCCTCGGTCTCCGCGCCGCCCTCGCCGAACCGCTCCCGCGCCGCCGCCACCGTCAGCCGGGCGAACGCCGCGAAGTCGGCCGTCTCCTTGAGCTTGCCGCCGGTCAGCACGTCGTACCAGATCTGCCCGGCCCGCTCCCAGGCCGGCCCGCCCAGCGCCGTGGCCACCAGGTAGAAGGCGTGGTTGGGGATGCCCGAATTGATGTGCACCCCGCCGTTGTCGGCGGCGGTGTCCACGTAGTCGGCCATCTTCGCCGGCTGCGGGTCCTTGCCGAGGACGTCGTCGTCGTACGCCGTGCCGGGGGCCTTCATGGAGCGCAGCGCCACGCCCTGCACCTGGTCGGAGAGGAGGCCCGCGCCGATCAGCCAGTCGGCCTCGCCGGCGCTCTGGCCGAGCGTGTACTGCTTGACCAGCGAGCCGAAGACGTCGGACATGGACTCGTTGAGGGCGCCGGGCTGGCTGAAGTACGCCAGGTTCGCGGTGTACTGGGTGACGCCGTGGGCCAGTTCGTGGCCGATCACGTCGACCGGGAGGGTGAAGTCCTTGAAGATCTCGCCGTCCCCGTCGCCGAAGACCATCCGCTCGCCGTTCCAGAAGGCGTTGCCGTAGTCCCGGTCGTAGTGGACGGTCGCGTCGAGCGGCAGTCCGGCGCCGTCGATGGAGTCCCGCCCGTACGCCGCCAGGAACAGCTCGAACGTCGCGCCGAGCCCGGCGTACGCGCGGTTGACGGTGGCGTCCCCCGTGGGCTCCCCGCCCTCGGAGCGCACCTTCCTGCCCGGCAGGCGGGTGCGGTTCTCCGCGTCGTGGACGGTGCGGCGGGGGGCGCCCGACGGTTCGGGGACGCCGCTCGGGGCGGGGCGGACGCCGGTGACCGTGGTCAGGCGGCGGGTGGTGCGGTTCGCCTCGTCGGCGACGAGGGTACGGCGGGCCGCCGCGGCCACCGCCGGGTCGGCGGAGCGGCTCAGCCGGTCCAGCAGGTGCGGCGGGACGATCGTGCAGAAGACGGGCGTGGGGGAGTGCTGTGCGGTCATGTCTGGCAATGTGGCAGTGTGTCATCGCAAAGTCACTCGTTGCGACGACGGTTGACGAAAAGGAGTGATTCCTCACCGTTCGAGGGTTGTCGGAGCGGAATCCCGCATACTGGAACGGCACCGCCGCTTCCCGGGGCGCTGGGCTAGGCTGCTGCGCATCATGCGTTTCGGGCTGCTTCTCCTTAGCTGCCGCGGCGAGGGCCTGTAGTTCTTAGGCCGACCCCCTCCCCGCGGAGTCTGGTGATGCTTCGAACCGTCGGCCGTCCACTCACCGGACCCGAGGAGCCCCACGCGATGTCCCAGACCGCAGCCCCTTCCGTCGGCCGCCGCACGCCGGTCACCAACGCGACGCACACCCAGAAGCCGTCCGGCATGCCGATCCACAAGTACGGCCCGTACGAGGCCGTCGACCTGCCGGACCGCACGTGGCCCGACCGCCGCATCACCAAGGCGCCGCGCTGGCTGTCGACCGACCTGCGGGACGGCAACCAGGCGCTGATCGACCCGATGTCCCCCGCGCGCAAGCGGGCCATGTTCGACCTGCTCGTACGCATGGGCTACAAGGAGATCGAGGTCGGCTTCCCCTCCTCGGGCGAGACGGACTTCGCGTTCGTCCGCTCGATCATCGAGGAGGGCGCGATCCCCGAGGACGTGACGATCTCGGTGCTGACGCAGGCCCGCGAGGACCTGATCGAGCGGACCGTCGAGTCCCTGCGCGGCGCCCACCGGGCGACCGTGCACCTGTACAACGCGACGGCGCCGGTCTTCCGCCGGGTCGTCTTCCGCGGCTCCAGGGACGACATCAGGCAGATCGCCGTGGACGGCACCCGCCTGGTGGTGGAGTACGCCGAGAAGATCCTGGGCGACGACACCG